>JBBARZ010000030.1:0-21763 GCA_040399505.1 Cyanobium sp. | reverse complement strand
AGCAGCTGCAGGCGGACGTGAAGGAGCGCCGCATGAACGACGACTTCTTTGAAGCACTGCAGCGCTACGACAACGGCGAACTCCAGGAGGCCGGCCCGGCCGGGTGTGATTCCGATAAGTGCTTGCTACCGCAGAGCAAGCCTTAGGTCATGACGAGCAAACAGATCAAGAGCTTGCCTCCTCCTTGAACATTTGTTACATCAAGCTAGCGTTTGTAGCACTCTCTTTTAATCAAGCTACTTTCAGTTTGGGTATTGGCTTAGTTTTGCCGACCTAAAAAACGTATGCTTTGATTATCCCATGGCATTGTCCACAGACGATAAACCTTCTTTCCATCGACAAACCCGTTTAGGCCTTGTTGTTTATGGAGGAGTGTCACTCTCGATTTACATGAATGGTGTTTGTCGTGAGTTTTACAACGCAGTTCGTGGGCGCGGCATCTATAAGATTATCAAAGCCTTAACGGATTCAGATATTGTCGTAGATATTATTTCTGGCACCTCCGCTGGTGGCATCAATGGAGTGCTTCTAGCTTTTGCGCTGGCCAACAGCACGAAGGAGAAGCCCTTTGAATTTGAAGACTTTGCTGATATCTGGCGTGATAGTGGTGATATCAAGGCATTGCTCCGTAAGCCCTCCGCTAATGCAGCTTCATCGGATGAAATCAATTCATTTCTTGATGGTGAATCCTACTATCAAGAAAAGCTCACGAAAGCCTTTGAAACCGTTCACAATAATGCTCTTGCCAGATCACCCTCTCATGGGGACTGGTATTCCGCTTTTGATGAGCTTGACTTGTTTGTTACAGGAACAGATTTTATTGGTAAAGTTAATCGTTTCTTTGATAACACAGGGAAAATAATTGATACAAAAGATCATCGAACTGTCTTTGTGCTCAAGCATCGAAATGGTCGTAAAAATCCATTTAGCCTGATCCCAAATCGCGATCCATCGAGGAAACTTGATCAGAGAGCCACGAATCCTTTGCCTGCAAAGGCTTTGGCCAAACTCTGCAGGATCACATCCTGTTTCCCGGTGGCTTTTCCTGTTGTCACAATATGTACAAATTCACCCATAGAATCTGAGGACAACCTTTTGGTCGAATGGGGAGATCTTAGCAGACGACTTAAGCTTCCTGGCTCAGCAGATGAGCTCTACTTTGTTGATGGTGGTGTTTTGGATAATCGACCCTTTACCTATACGATAGATGCAATTTATCATCGTCATTATTGGCGGCCTGTGAAACGATATCTTTTCTATATCGATCCTAGTCCAGAGGAATACGTTAAACGGTCGAAGCCGAATATCTGGCAGATCGCTGCGGATTCCCTTGTTAGTATGCCGCGATATGAAAGTATCGCTGGTGATTTGCAGCACATTGCTCGACATAATGAGAATGCACGTCGCTATAAGTTGCTCCGTTCATCAATCAAACGGAAACAGAGACAGAACGAATCCTCTGAGTCTCCGGACCCTACTTATTATCATTATCATCGCTGCAGATTAATTCAACTTCGGAATCACTTCTTCGATTTGCTTCTGAATCAAGATCATCATGATGAATCGCAAGAGTATTTAAAGGCCTTAGAAGAGATTGCCAGAATCGTTGGGGCAAAGCTCCAAGAAGATGATGAGAATCAGCGAGAATTAACACCTGATGGATTCGCTGAGCAGTTTGACGAAAAAAATATCGATATCGACTTCTCAATACGCCAGCATTTCTTCATTTTGGAAGAGATTAGTGGCTTGATAGATAAGTTGTTGTGTTCGCAATCGGTCGATAGTAATATAAAGCTTAAGATCGATTCACTCGAGAAGCTTGCAAAACTCATTAGTAAGCAACTATCTCTGCTTGAGATCGTTAAGTATATTTTTGACAAATCAGTTCAAAATCGAGACTTGCAGAAGCTCTTTGTTGAGTTAAACAGAAAACTTTTAATGCAAGAGGAGGTCTTAAATGCCTCTAGGGAATTGAGATATCTATTTATAATTAGCATAAGCCGTTTCCTCTTGATCCCCTCTTACTACTATAAACTTCTAGAATCTGTAGATCAGGATCTAGAAGCCGTAGATCAGGAGTATTCTCTAACCGCGAAACAATTACCAATAAGTGATGTCTGCGATGAGATCAGGATGAAACTGGAAGATCTTGTGAAACGCCTCAATCGCTATCTCATGAATCCCAATGGGCTTGGACAAATATCTCAAATTAAAGACCTTGTAGATGAAGCCATTCAAGTTAATTCAGCAAAGGAGTATTCTATTCTCCAGATAATTGACAATAACTCTATAAAGATTCTTGGCGAATGCGGCAAGGAGATCGCTAATCTTAGTGGATGGAGTGATGTAAATGAGGATCTGTTGAATACGTTTCAAGAATTTAGATTCATCGATCAGGAGATTTATCCTTTGCAGTATTTGTCTGATTTTCAGTCTGATGATATTATTAATGTTGTTAGGGTATCACCGGTAGACGCAAATAAGGGATTTGGAAAGGATAAACATATCAATGAGAGATTGGCCGGCGCTCAATTCCGAGGCTTTGGCGGTTTTTTCAAGAGGTCATGGCGTTCCAATGATATTCTCTGGGGTCGTCTTGATGGATTGAATCGTATTGTAGATGCACTCATTACAGAAGAAACGATCAAAAACTTTTCTGCCTTCCGTCATGGAAATTCTAATTCGATCGATTGGAAACGATTATTCGAAAATATTCTAAATGAACCATTTTACCCGGATTCCAACCCTGCTGCTAAAGACGAGTCTGAACGATACTTCAAGGAGTTCATGGACTTCTTTGCCAATGATCATTGCACGTTTGATGGTGATCTTCATAAATTCCAAGAATGGCTTGTAAAGTTTGGCCAAAGTCTTATCATTCAGACCGATCTGGAAGATGTGTTTAAGGATGGGGTTAAACAGCAGAATGACTGGAACCAGTACAAGCAGCCCGATAAGTATTTCCTGAAGCAGCATGAGCAGACGGCTTCGAAGAATAAAGGAATACCTCAATTCCTACCGGCTCAGGGAGGACTCGATAGGGGATTAAGTCTGATGGCTGTAGAGCGATTGGTCAATGAGTCCATGGATCAATTGAAAAAGGAACCGCAAGGTCTTCAAGAATTTTTTCGTACAAAGTATCGAGTCGGGTCGGAGCGTATCGAAAACGATCTGCCCCCCATGATTCAAAGACAGCTTATCGCGAGTTTTGGATTGGTTTTGCGTGATATTTTCCGAACCGGTCCCACTAAAGAATATGCTAAAAAAAGTGTTCTCTTTAATCTGTTTGATCGTGCCTTGCAGAGTTACGAACTGATTGCTAAATATTCTGGTAATTCCCTAAATTCTCGCATTCTCGTCAAGGTTATTCCAGTAGTGATCGCCCTGAGTGTATTTTTAGTTGTTATCCACCCATTTCTTAATTCTCTCAATGAAATCCTTCGGTCTTTCCTGTTTGTGCTCTTAGCCTCGGGACTGGTATCCAGCATTCTTGGATGGAAAGCATTGAGGTTTGGATCTTTGCTATTGGTGTTTATCCTGATCCTTAATTTGCTCTTTGGCTTGCCTGTACAGATCGCTTCTTCCGTAAAGTTGAAAACTTATCTGAGTGATCTCTGTCCTTTTATTCCTACGAAGTTAACCTTGTCTGGTTGTAAGCCAAGAGTATTCAACCCTTCCCGTTAGATCCATTAAATCATTTGGTTTCAGATTCTCCCTCCTGGGCGTGATAACTGCTCCGCACCAGGGGCCCGCTGCGCACCTGCGCAAACCCCATGGCCCTGGCGACGGCTCCCAGCTCCTCAAATTCCTCAGGGGTCCAGTAGCGATCGACGGGCAGGTGGGCCAACGATGGCCGCAGGTATTGCCCCAGGGTGAGCCGCTGGCAGTCCACGGCCCGCAGGTCCTCCATCGCGGCCACCACCTCCTCCCGGGTTTCCCCCAAGCCCAGCATCAGCCCCGATTTCGTGGGGATCTCGGGCGCCAGCTCCCGCGCGGCGGCCAGCAGGCCCAATGAGCGCCGATAGGTCGCGCCCCGCCGCACCTCCCCCTGCAGCCGCTCCACTGTCTCCAGGTTGTGGTTGAAGCACACCGGGGCGGCGGCCAGCACGGTCTGCAGCCGCTCCCGCTGGGCAGCCAGCCCCTCCGTTTCCTCCCGGTGGCCGCCCCAGAAATCGGGGGTGAGCACCTCGATCGCCACCTGGGGATCCCGCAGGCGAATGGCCGCCATGGTGGCCGTGAAGAGCTGGGCGCCGTGGTCCGCCAGGTCGTCGCGCGCCACGGCGGTGAGCACCACGTAGCGCAGACCCAGCAGGGCCACGGCTTCCGCCACCCGCTCGGGCTCCGCCCCATCCAAGGGCGTGGGAGCCTGGCCCTTCTCCACCTGGCAGAACGCACAACTCCGGGTGCAGATGGGGCCCCCCAGCAAAAACGTGGCCGTGCCCGCGGCATAGCATTCCGCCCGGTTGGGGCAGCGCCCCTCTTCGCAGATGGTGTGCAGCCTCTGCTGCTTCACCACCTCCTGAACGCCCTCCAAAGCGGAGGCGTTGCCCACGGGCCGGCGCAGCCAGTCCGGCAGCCGCTCCGCTGGCGGGATGGTGCTGTAGCGGGTGGGGCGTTGGGTGGTCATGTCAACACTTCACTCCATGCGGCGGCGACCTTCGAAGGCCCGGGCCAGGGTGACTTCGTCGGCATATTCCAGCTCACTGCCCACCGGCAATCCGTAGGCGATGCGGCTCACCACGGTGAAGGGCTTGAGCAGGCGGGCCAAATAGAGACTCGTGGTGTCGCCCTCCACGCTGGGGGTGAGGGCCAGGATCACCTCGCTGATGCCATCGCGATCCACCCGCTCCACCAGCGGTTGAATGTGCAACATCTCGGGGCCCACGCCCTCCATCGGGGAGATCAGCCCCCCCAGTACGTGGTAGCTCCCCTGGTATTCCCGGGTGCGCTCCATGGCCAACAGATCCCTCGAATCGGCCACCACGCAAAGCTGGCCGTTGCGTCGGGCTTCGGTTCGGCAGATCTCGCAAATGGGCTCCGCTGAAAGATGGAAACAGCTGCGGCACTGCCCCACCTGGCTCCGGGCGGCCAGCAGGGCATCGGCAAACGCCCGAATCTGCTCCTCCGGTTGTCTGAGCATGTGGAGCGCAAGCCGCTGGGCCGTGCGGGGACCAATCCCCGGCAGCCGCTCAAATTGATCGATCAGACGAGCGAGTGGTCGGGTGAAGCCGCTCAGCGCCCCGGTGCAGTTCTAGTGAATCTAGGGGGTTTGTCCTCGGTGTCAGGCCGGAGGGAGAATGGCGGGCAAGCCAACGGTTGCCCGATGATGGTTTTTTCGCTCTTCTTCCCCCTTTCCTTGCGCAGCCTGGCCCGCGCCGCCCTCTCTTTTGTTTTTCTGTTGACTTTGGCGGGGGGCCTTGGTGCCTGCAGCGCCGCGGCCGCAGGCCTGCAATCCTTCCAGAGCCCTGATGGGCGCTATGCCTTCCTCTATCCCACAGGTTGGAATCGGGTGCAGGTGAGCGGCGGGCCCCAGGTGGTCTTCCACGACCTGATCAACAGCGATGAAACCCTCAGCCTGGTGATCTCGGAGGTGAACAGCACCAACGACCTCGCCAACCTGGGCACGGCCGAGGCCGTGGGCGAGAAGCTTCGCCAGGTGGTGATCGCTCCAGACGGCAGCGGCCGCCAGGCCGAACTGGTGGAGGCCCGGGAGCGGGAGCTGGCCGGCCGCACCTTCTACGACCTGGAATACAGCGTGCATCTGGCGGATCGCAACCGCCATGAGCTGGCCACCGTGGTAGTGGATCGGGGCCGCCTCTACACCTTTGCCGCCAGCACCAACGAAGCCCGTTGGCCCAAGGTGCGCGAGCTCTTCGAGCGTGTGATCTCCTCCTTCAACCTCCTCGTCTGAGCCCCATGGGCCTGGCCTCCCAACGGCAGGACCAGATCACGGTGATCGGGGATGGGCTGGCGGGCACGGTGCTGGCTCTCAGCCTTGCCCGCCGCGGGGCGTCCGTGCGTTTGATCGGCAGCGGGGACCGCACCGCTACGGCCCTCAGCTACGGCGCAGTGGCCTGGGGCCCTTCCTCATGGGCCTGGCGCCGCCTGGAACGTCTCCATGGTCCCCTGGGCTGGCACCCCAGCGGCCTGGTGTTCCATGACGCTCGCCCCGGGCTGCCTCGTCGTCTGGCGGCCCTCACCCGCCAGATTCCCATTCCCCTCGCCCGCATCGACATCCCCACCTGGATGGCAGCCCGCCCGCGGGTGCTCGCCGCCGCAGGGGTGCACCCTCTGGCCCAGAGGGTGAAGGCCCTCAGACCCCTGACGGAGGGTGGATGGGAGCTGGATCTTGAGCCGGAAGGCCCTGCAGACAGAGTTCTCGTTCTACGGGCGCCCACCGTGGTGCTTGCGGCTGGAGCGGGCTGCCGCCACCTCTGGCCATCCCTCCCTTCCCGGCTCTGCCACACCTGGGCTGGGGTTCTGCTGGTTGGCCCCGATGGCCCTCCGAATCCGTGGCTGGAGCAGGCCCGTCGGGGCCGCATCGTGCAACCTCGCCATTGGCAGCGCCCTGCGCTGGAGGCTGGCTCTGCACGATCCAGCCCTGACATCCAGTGGATCGTGGATGCGGGAATGGCTCCCTGGGGGGAAGGAGTGGTGGTGGGTCAGATCAGCGCGCTGCCGGGAGCCCACGGGGCGCCCGATCCCCAGTGGATGGAGGAGCGGCTGCGGGATGGGTTGCGGCTGCTGGATCCCCAGCTAGCGGCCCTTCCTGCCCCCTACCAGCAGGTGCCGGTGAGCTTCTGCAGCGATGATCAACCCATGGCAGGCCCGGTGGAGGGAGCGCCCGGCCTTTGGATCTTCGCCGGATTCAGCGCTGCCTTCTCCCACGTGCCCACCCAAGCCGACAGACTCGCTAAGCGCATGGTGGCAGAAGCGGGCGCCGCAAGGCAAGGATGAAGTCGTGATGCTTTCTTTTCTTACCCCTGATCTGGAAGCTCTCCTGCGCATGGGGCTGGCCGTTCTCTGCGGGCTCGTGGTGGGGCTCAACCGAGCCCATCACAGCACGCTGCCTCACCCCAACAGGGTGCGGGTGCATGTGCTCGTGGGTCTGAGCGCCTGCCTTATGGTTTTGGCGGCAGGGCCGGATGCGGGTGCTCGCAGCCGGGCGATTCAGGGGGTTGCTACCGGAGTGGGCTTTCTGGGGGCGGGTGAGATTCTGGTGGCGCCGCCCCGGGGCCACCAGCAGACGCCGGAAGTGCGGGGTCTCACCAGTGGCGCCTCGATCTGGTTCACTGCTGCTCTGGGGGTGACGGTGGCGGCCGCTAGCCCCTCCCTGGCGCTGGCAGCTCTTGCCCTAGCCCTGCTCACCCTATCGGGCCCGAGGAACGGCCCAAAGTAGCTGCCGGCAGTATCAGCCTCAGAAAAGGAAAAACGACCGGCGGGCTTCCTGGGAGTTGAGCGGCGCAACCCCAGGATCGCCCAGGGCGGGCCAATCCAGCTCCAGGTAGCTCACCCCCCCTTGGTCAAAGGGTTGTCCATCCAGATGGCGAATTTTGAGCTC
This sequence comes from Cyanobium sp., assembly GCA_040399505.1. Lineage (GTDB taxonomy): Bacteria > Cyanobacteriota > Cyanobacteriia > PCC-6307 > Cyanobiaceae > Cyanobium. The sequence goes on along the minus strand of JBBARZ010000030.1, from coordinate 14,202 downwards.
CGTGGTGCTGATGGCCGTCACCAGACCGCCCAGTTCCATGGGGCCCATGTCGGTTTGCAGGTCGTTTCCGGAGAGCATCACCAAAACGGGAAGCCGCACCAGTTGCTCCGGCCGAATCAGCTTGTGAAAGAGAGCCTGCACGGCCATCTGTTGGCGCTCCATCCGCCCAATGTCACCGGTTTCATCATGGCGAAAGCGCAGAAAGCCCTCGAGATCACGACCTTTGAGCGTTTGCAGTCCGGGCTGAAGATCAATGTATAAGCCCTGGGTATTGTCTGTATATTCCATTCTCTTTGGCACATCTACTTCGATGCCGCCAATCATATCGGCAATCTTGCGAATAGCTCCCAAATTCACAATCAGATGATGCCGTATTGGACGACCCATCCGATCAGAAATTTCCCGCTTCAGGGCTTCAGTACCACCGGCGCTGTAGAGAGCATTAATTTTCATCGGCCCATATTGCTCTGTCTCGATGTAGCCATCCCGTGGAATCTGGGTGATGGTGGTTTGGCCCCCTTCCACCCGCATGGCGGCAATCACATCGGTGTTTCCTCCCCCCACGTCCGTTCCCAGAATCAGGACATCGTCCTGGGCAAAATCAACCCAATCTCCGAAGGGATTGCGCCACTCCGCCGTTCTGCTGGCCTTTTCCGTATCAGCTCCGCTCACCAGCTTCGCCAGGGGAGCGGAGAGCCCGAAGCCTGCAGCCAGCCCCAGGGAGGTGGCCAGAACCAACGGGATCAGGGGGCGCTGGCGCCGGGGACGGTAGCGGGCAGAACGACGAGGCATGACGGGCAAGACCTAAATCCTCAGAGGTTCATTGGCCCGAAGGCCAGCTTGAACTCTCCAGAGATTGGCGTAAGCCCCATCTGCGGCTAGGAGATCCACATGGCCACCCGTTTCCACAATTCTGCCGTGTTCCATCACCACAATGCGATCGGCATGACGCACGGTGCTCAGCCGGTGGGCAATCACCAGAGTGGTGCGATGGGCTGTGATCGTGTCTAGGGAGTGCTGGATCGCTGCCTCGGTTTCATTGTCCACAGCCGCCGTAGCTTCATCAAGGATCAGCACGGGCGGATCCTTCAACAGGGCACGGGCCAGGGCCAGCCGCTGGCGCTGCCCCCCGGAGAGCCGTTGCCCCCTTTCCCCCACCACAGTGTTGTACCCCAGGGGCAGGGCCTCAATGAAGGTGTTGGCCTCGGCGAGGGTGGCTGCCCGTTGGATCGCTGAAAAGGGAGCCGCAAACGTGCCGTAGGCAATATTTTCAGCCACGGTGCCATGGAATAGGAACACCTCCTGGCTCACCAGTCCGATCACCCGCCGCAGATCACCCAGTTTGTAGCTCTCGATTGGCACCCCGTCCAACAGAATCCGGCCAGACTGGATGGAATAGAGGCGAAGCAGCAGTTTCACGATGGTGCTCTTGCCGGAGCCCGTGGAGCCCACGATGCCCAGGGTGCTGCCCGCGGGAATGTCGAGGTCAAAATCATGCAGAAGGGGTGCGCGTTCCCCATAGGCAAACTCCACGCCTTGAAACGTGATGTGCCCTGCCACCTGCTGGGGATCGAGCGCACGCTCTCCTGAGGGGATGGCAATGGGCCGATCCAGCAGATTCAGGACCCGGTCAGTGGAGGCCATGGCCCGTTGGTAGTCGTCCAGGGTGCGGCCCAGAGTGGTGAGAGGCCAGAGCAGCCGCTGGGTGATAAACACCAGAAAGCTGTACGTGCCCACAGCGATGGTGCCTCGCCAAGCTTGGAGCCCCCCGATCACCAGAATGGAAAGGAAGGCAAACAAGATGGCAAAGCGAATCAAGGGCACAAAGGCCGCCGAGAGGCGAATTGCCCGTTGGTTGCTGAGGCGATAGGCCTCGCTGTCCTGCTCCATCTTGGAGCGTTCCCAGGCTTCAGCGGCATAGCTCTTGATGGTGAGCATGCCGCCCAGATTGTTCGTCAGCCGGCTGGCCAGATCCGAGGCCCGGCTCCGCACGTCCCCGTAAAGGGGAGCCAGGCGTCGCTGGAAACGGAGGGAGCCCCAGAGAATTAGGGGAATAGGAAGGAACGACACTCCCGCCACCGTGGGGGAGAGAGCCACCATGGCTCCACCGATGGCCACCACCGTGGTGATCAGTTGGAGTACCTCGTTGGCTCCGTGGTCGAGAAACCGCTCGAGCTGATTGATGTCATCGTTGAGGATGGTGAGCAGCTGACCACTGCTCCCCGCCTCGAAGAAGGCCATCTCGAGGTGCTGGAGATGGTCGTAGCCCTCGATTCGCAACTCGTGCTGGACCGTCTGGGCCAGGTTGCGCCAGAGGAGCCCATAGAGGTACTCAAACAGCGACTCTGCACTCCAGATCACAAAGGAGGCTAGGGCCAGAACCGTCAGCTGGGATGGGACGGATTGAACGCCAAAGCTGGCCAGCCAGGAGTTGTTTTGTTTCACGACCACATCCACCGCCAGGCCGATCAGCACGGGCGGGGCGAGATCAAACAACTTGTTGAGGACTGAGCAGAGCGACGCCCGGACGACAGTGCGCCTGTGGGGCTCGAGCCGATGGATCAGACGCTCCAGCCCCGAACGCCGTCTGCCGGTCAGTTGGGGGTGGAGCTTAGTAGGCCGGGCCACCGACACGGGCTGAGCGCTCGCCATAGCCTCCACCACGGCCGTTGCGTGGACGGGGCCCGCCACCGCCACCACCAGCGCCGCCTTCCCGGGGAGTGGCTTTGTTGACTCGGATCATGCGGCCCATCCACTCCACGTCCTGGAGGTCATCAATGGCCCGCTGTTCGGAATCGGCGTCCGCCAACTCCACAAAGGCAAAGCCACGCTTGCGTCCGGTTTCCCGATCAAGGGGAAGGCTGCATTGGCGTACTTGGCCGTATTGACCGAACAGGTCAACGAGATCCTCGCGTTCGGCATCAAACGAAAGGTTGCCAACGTAAATGGTCATTCGAAGAAAGGTCCTGGAACAGATTCGATTGGTGCTGGTGTCCCAGGAAAGTCAGTAAGCGGTGCAGACCAGAGGGGAAAGAACCACGCAATCACATCTGCGTGAACCTCCTGAAGGGCCGGGGCCGGCTGAACGTGCCGAAGGAAGCCTGTACTCATTTGAATCTCGAGAATTTTACTCCCTCACCTCCGGCCATGATTGAGGAGTGTGAAGGGAGGCGAAAGGAAACTGGAAGACTCAGGAGGAACCCGGCAAACTGGCCCCATTGTCAGCAAACGCTGATTTCACCTGCTCCCAGATGATCCCTCCCCTGTCGCCACCACCGGTGCCCTGGAGCCTCTCCTGGAGAGAGGACGGAGAGCTGGCACCCCAGGATCACTTCGACCTGTTGCAAACCTTGCTGCTCACGGAAGCCCCCGAGGTTCAGCATTCGCTCGTGATGGCCGTAGAGCGCCTGTCCGTCAATGAAGTCACCGCTATCTCCGCCGCAAACGTGACGAGATTGTGCGCCTGAGCTCACAATCTGCCCTCACAGGGCGTAGCGACGGGCGGTGGATTCACGGCAATAGCTCCTGGCTGAAAGGAGGCTGGTGCCCTCGGTGAGCCGATCCACCACACAACGGCAAGCGAAGTCTGCCATTCCCTGGGGGGCCACCTTCCCTGCTCTGGTGATCTCGTCTTCCACGGCCGCAAGGCAGTAGGCCTGCACCATGGATCCCATTCCAGAGGCCTTTGCGGGGCCTGCACCCTGGCTGATGAGGGTGGTGGCTGCCAGCAGCGCAAGGGAGAGGGGAAGGCGAGAAAAGCTCATAAACGAGAGAGTTGTAGTTCCTTGTTCATCACCCGCAGCCGTTGCAGGTTGGCAACCACTTCGGCAGGAATTCCCTTAGGGAGATCCACCGTGGTGTGGCTGTCGTAGATGCGGATCTTTCCAATGGATCGGCCAGTAAGACCACCCTCATTAGCGATCGCCCCGACGATATTGCCGGGCTTCACCCGATCCCGCCAGCCCACCTCCAGGCGGAAGCGCTCCATGTGGGCTTCCGGGCCCCGGTCAGCGTCCTCCTGGCGGGGTTCCCGGGCGCGCCGTTTGAAAGTGGAGTCCGCTATGGGCTCGGGCCTCTCCTCTTTCAGCAGCAGCGACTTTCCTTTCAGTGCCATCGCTACCGCGGCTTCGGCCAAGCGCTCAGGTTCCACGCCCTGTTCCCTGGACAGCCGTTGCAGGAGTTCCCTCAGCAACCCCTGTTCCTCCTGGGTGAGCGGCGATTCAGCGACAAGATCGGCCAGGCTGGATTCGAGCCGGTTCAACCGTCCTTGGTTGATGCTGGCGTTGCTGGGGATCTCCATCGGTGCGATCGTTTCCCCCACGGCCCGCTCCAGTTCACCAAGGAAACGTTTTTCCCTCGGGGTCAAGAAGAGGATGGCAGCACCGGAGCGGCCCGCCCGTCCCGTACGGCCGATGCGATGCACATAGGCCTCACCGTCAAAGGGCATGTCGTAGTTGATCACCAGGGCGATGCGATCCACGTCCAGCCCCCGAGCCGCCACATCGGTGGCCACCAGTACATCCAACTGACCATCCCGCAGCCGCTGAATGGTGCGTTCCCGCTGGGTCTGGGGCACATCCCCATTGAGCAACCCCACATTGTGGCCCTGGCCTTCGAGAGCTTCGGCCAGGGTGAGACTCACCGCTTTGGTGCGCGCAAAAATGATCACACCCCCGGAGCCCTCGGCCTCGAGAACCCTCTGCAGCACCTGTTGCTTCGCCTGGGGCTGCACCACCAAAAAGCGCTGATGAATCTTTCCGCCTTCCCCTTTTTTGGAGTGGATGGTGATTTCAGCGGGGGATTGCAGATAGCGGTTGGAAAGGCGGCGGATCTCGCTGGGCATGGTGGCCGAAAGGAGCACCACCTGCCGCTGGGCGGGCAATTGGTCCAACACCCATTCCACGGATTCGATGAAGCCCATCCGCAGCATTTCGTCGGCTTCATCCAGCACCAAGGTTCTCAGTCCTGAGAGATCGAGCGTTCCCTGACGGATGTGATCCATGACGCGCCCCGGGGTACCAACTACCACCTGGACTCCCCGGCGCAAGTGCAGCAATTGTTCGCGAAAATCTGCTCCGCCGTAGATCGCCAACACCCGCACTTGGGGGAGCTGGGCTCCGTAGCTATTGATGGCCTCGGCCACCTGGAGTGCCAGTTCCCGGGTGGGGGTGAGCACAAGCGCCTGGGGCCGGCGCTCTTCGGGATCGAGACGTTGCAGCAGCGGCAGACCGAAGGCCGCTGTTTTCCCCGTGCCCGTTCGTGCCTGACCTACCAGATCACGCCCCAGGAGCAGCTCGGGAATGGCGGCTTTTTGGATCGGGGAAGGCGTATGGAAACCCATGGTTTCCAGGGCGGAAAGCAGTTCAGATCTCAGACCAAACCGTGCAAACTCTGATTCGGTAGCAGCTGGAGCGGAATCGACAACAACTTCCATTGCGACAGCGGAGCTGCCAGTGAAAACATCAGACAAGGGTCATCCTCAGGCTGGAAGGCCAGAAATTCCTTCAATACAGACCTGCAGCTGCCCAAATGACCATTTCCTAAAAGAAAAGGGTCGAAGTAAGAGGACACCTGCTGGATTCAAAGAAGAATTTCCCTGCTGGCCGGCGCCTGTTGCTGCGTTCGCTCTATCAAAGGGGTGAAAATCAATCCTACCACTTCAGGCAATGAGCGCCCGGCTCAGATACGGCCGAAGTCGTCTTCGAAGCGCTCGATGTCGGCTTCGCTGAGCTCCTCTCCCCTCTGCACCTCCACAATCTCGAGCGCCTCAGGCCCAGCCTCCGCCCGATGGCGGGCTCCCTCCGGAACAAACAACGTGGTGCCCCTCTGGGCTTGAAAGGTGATGTCGTCCAGCGTCAACGCCCCTGCCCCGTTCACCACCACCCAATGTTCACAACGGTGGCGATGGCGCTGAAGGCTGATGCGCTTGCCCGGCGCAAGCCAGAGACGCTTCACCAGATAGCCCTCGCCAGAGGTGATGGTTTCGTACCATCCCCAGGGTCGCAGAATGCGCGTTTGGGATATGATTTCCATCGTAAATTAATCGTTAAATCATAACTGATCTAACACCTCTTCGCTGGTGCTGCAAAGGATTTGTTGAACTCAGCACCGGCTTGCCCCTTCTTTTTCTTGCTTCAGCGGCGTCAGGATCCAGGCCTCTTCCCGTGCCCGGGTGAGGGCGGTGTAGAGGAGCCGTGGATCCCCCCCCTCCGCATCAGGGAACAACATCATCACCTGCAGCGATTCGGTTCCCTGGGCCTTGTGCACAGTCAAGGCCAGGGCCGCCTCCAGGGAGCCGCTGACCTGGGCCGGATGCAACCAGAGCGGGGTGTCCTGTCCAAAGACCAGCCAGCGATCCTGTCCAACCGCCACCACCACACCCAGATCTCCATTGCTCAGCCCCAGGCTGTGGAGGTTTCGCGTGCAGAGCACGGGCGTGCCGCTGGGCCACTGGGCCAGGGAAGACCCTGAACCCTCCCCCAGCAGATGGCGATGCACTGCCTCCACTCCCCAGGGGCCCCGGTGTCTGGGGGTTAGCACCAGCAACCCATCTCGGATGGCCACAAGCGCCTGCCATCCGTTGTCCGTCCCGGGGGTGCACTGCCGAGCTGCAGTTTCCAGTTGGCGGAGATGGTCTTGCAGGCGCTGGACGACAACGGCGGGCAGGGGGCCCAGTGGGACCTCCTGCCAGTGGAGGTTGGCCCCAGCTCCCAAGGCGGAGAGCTGGAGCCGAATCGCCTCGATCGGCAATCTGCCAGGGTTTCTCTGATCGCCAATCTGCTCCCGCAGCGCCGAGGCCACCTCGGCGATGGCTCCCGCATTGCGATAACGGGTCTGCAATGTCACCACCGAGGGCTCCAGGAGCGGCTGCCGTTCATCCTGCAAGAGCTCCTGCAGGGGCGCCCCTGGGGCAACAGGGGGGAGCTGGGCCGGGTCTCCCACGAGCACTAGGCGCGCTTCCTCTGGAAGCGCCTGCAACAGGGCCCCCATCAACTCCAGATCCACCATCGACACTTCATCTACCACCAGCAGGTCGAGCTTCAGGGGCCGCTCCCGATTCCGCCGGAAGAGGCCCTCGCCTCGACTTTCCAGTAGTTGGTGGAGGGTGGTGCAGGGCCAGCGCCCTTGCGTGGCGGCCCGAAGCCGGGCAGCGGCCTTGCCCGTCGGGGCGGCCAGATGGATGCGGGAGTCGTCCTGCTGTTGGCGTACAGCGGTAAGGATCTGGGCCACCGTGCTCGTTTTCCCGGTACCCGGCCCTCCGGCCAGCACCAGCAGATCACGCTCCAGCGCAGTCCGGATAGCCAACCGCTGTTGGGGGTCCTTGACCCCGGCAGGGGGGCGCCAACGGGCCAGGGGTGTTTGACGGTGGGCCCGGGCGGTGAGCGCTTCGATCACCTCGAGCCGCAGCCGCTGCCAGCGGCGCCAGCGCAACAAGGAGCCTTCCAGGGCGAGGGGCCCATGGGGGGGGCGGCTCAAGGCGGATGCCCTTAGGGCCTGGAGGTGGGCCTCGGGCCATCCCCCGTCCTGAACCCCATCCGGAGTCGCACCCCCCAGATCGATGGCGAGTTCCCCCCGCTCCATCGCTCGGGTGAGGGCCTCGATCAGCTCGCCCAGCCGGGCATCAGGGCGTTCTCCATACAGCCGGGGTAGGGCCTCCGCCAGGGCCTCACTCACCGGGGGCACCCAGCCAGCTGGATCACGGCGCAAGGGATCTCGGCGCGGAAGTGTGCTCATGGATGCAAGCCGGGTTCCCATCCAGAGGGAGCCGTTCCCAGGGCCCGATCCAGCGCCAACAACCGCTCCAGGGGGGGGCGCTCCACAAACATTCCGGGTACGGGGCCCGGCAGCACCTCCTGCCCCACCTCCCCTGGGGTGCCGCGCACGAACACGTAGGCATACCCTCCCAGGTGCTGCTCCGGGCAATAGGTCGGCAAACGCCAAGTCAAGTAGCGATGCAAGGCCACTAGATAGAGATGGGCCTGGAGGGGGTAGTGGTGGCTTGCCATGAGCGTTTGGAGGGCGTCTGTTCCGTAGTCGCCGGGGCCGCAGAAAACGGTTTGGCCCTGGCTATCCCGCCGACCGAGCCAGTTGCTTTTCCAATCCAGCACCCACCACTGCCCTGTTCCTGGGGTGGGAAACACCAGGTCGATGGAGCCGGTGAGGAACCCGCAGTGGTTCACCGGGAGCTGGGAGAGGGCCGCTCCATACCTCTCCCCAAAGGCCCCCCCAGGGTGGTCGTGAAAGGGTCGGGCCAGGTCGGCCGCCCGCACATGGTGAAGGCTGAGGTCGAAATGGAGTTCATTCATCCGCCCACGGGCCTCCAGATCCGCCGGTCTGAGGCTCCCCAGCTCCCCGCCAAAGGGGGTTCCCAGCATGTGTTCGATGGCCGCCAGCAGAGGATTTGCAAAGCACTCGTCCAGGCCCGCCCGCCGGAGTTCGTGGATCACCACGGCCTGGACGGCCGGGCATGGCAGTGCGGATCCGTAGTCGATCTGCTCCAGCACCCGGTGCAGGCATTCTCCAAAGCCCGCGCCCCGGGGCAGGTCGGCCCAGGGGCCCAGGGCCGGCCAAGCCATCGCCTCAGCTATTGGCGATTGGGCCTCCAGCAGGGCCTCCTCCTCCGGGCTTGGATCGCTGATGTCCCGCCCCTCTTCCATCGCTTCAGCGGGAAGCTGGGGGCCCTCCTTGCTGGCGCGGCTGTGGGTCCAGCTGGTGTAGCTGCTGCGGGCCCATCCCCGGTAGAGAGATCCCGTGGGGACCGGGCCCGTGGCCAGGAGGATGGCGCCCTCCTTCGGAGGGGACGGCGGAACCCCCGCCAGATCCAGCGCCGGAGGGTCGAGCAGTCGCAGGGGCAAGCGGCGTTCGGCGATCTGCTCCTCCAGGCGTTGCCGCCAGGCCTCCAGTGGTGTGTCGTCCGGCCAATGCTCCTCCACATCCGGCACGGGCTCGTTCATGAACAACCAGGGAAAGAGCGGATTGCATTCCCGATTTTTTGCTGGCACCCAGGCCAGCACGAGCCGATGCATCGCTCGGGTGAGGGCAACGTAGGCGAGGCGTTCCCGTTCCGCTTCCTGGGCCACCTGATGGTCCCTCTCAGCCAGATACCCCACTCCCCAGGACCGGTTGCGATGAAGATCCAGCCGAGGGGGCTGATCGGGGCCAGGATGCCACCGCCTGCCCTCCCCCTGGCCCTGCCCCCCATCCAGCCAAAGGTAGGGACAGATCACCACCGGATATTCCAGCCCCTTGCTGCGATGCACCGTCACCACGGACACCGCTTGCCTCACCTTGTCGCTGTGGGTTTGCTCCGCCTCGGGCACTCGCTCCAGCTCAGCCTGTCGTCTTCTGCGGAGCCAGCGGGAGGTGGCGTGGGGCCCTAGTCGCTCGCGGTGAACCCGCTGTTGCACCAGCTCGGCCACCTGTTGTAGATCCGCCAGGAAGCGCCCTCCTTTGGCCAGGCTGGCCGTCTGCACAGGTGTGAGCACCGCACCCAGAGATCCCAGCAGACCCTGCTGGGGCCAGAGCTGGACCATCTGTTGCACCTTGGCGGCCAGGGCACTCCAGTGCAGGGGAGGAGCCTCCAGGAGGGTTTCCGCATCCCATCCCACGAGGGGAGTGGCAGCCAGGAGCCGGAGCCGGTTGGCATCGGCCGGATCGGCCAGGGCATCGAGCAGCCGTTGCAGGGCTGTGGCAGCCGGGGTGGCAAACACATCGGCCTGGCTCACCAAGCGGCTAGCGATGCCGCGATCCTGGAGGGCTTGGCGAAGGCCTTCCGCTTGGGTGTGGGTCCCCACCAGAAAACAGATGTCGTCGGGCTGCAGGGCCCGTACCCCTGTGCTTTCCAGCAAGCCTGGTGGATTCGCCAGCAGCTGGGCCACGTAGGCGGCCATCTGGGCCGGGAGCAGCAGGTCCACCTCGGAGCTGCTGGGCAGGGTGGTCGACCGGCCCAGCCAAAGGAGCTCCATGGGCACCTGCCCATCCCCCCCCCGGGTCGCTTTGGCCTCCAGGAGGGGCATGGCCAGCTGGGAGCGGGGCAGCCCCCGCCTAAAGAGAGCATTGAGGGCCGCGATCAACTCGGGGGTGGAGCGCCGGTTGTCCCGCATCTGATAACAGCTCTGGGCCCCAGCGCGGGCCGCCAGGTAGGTGGCCAGATCGCCTCCCCGGAAGCGATAGATCGCCTGCTTGGGGTCGCCCACCATCACCAGCAGATGCTCACCCCCGCCGAAGGCCAGCCGGAGGATTCGCCATTGGATCGGATCCGTATCCTGAAATTCATCGATCAGTGCTGCGCTGTAGCGGCCCGCCACCGCAGCCAGCAGGGGAGTGGGAGCCGTGGCTTCGGCGCCAGGATCTAGCCCGCTGAGGAGCTCGGCATAGGAGCAGAGCCCCAGGCCCTGGCGCCGGCGGGCCAGCTCCCGGCGCCCCCAGTGGCAGGCATGGAGCAGGGCCAGTTCGGCCGGGCCATCCACCAGCTCGCCGACGGCCTCCATCAGGGGGCCCTCCGGAAGCCGGATCGGCCGGGGACCGATCCCCTCTGCTTTGCGGGCGAGTTTGCAGAAGGTGCCGGGGTGGAGAAACGTCTTGAACATCTCCTGCCCCAACACCTGGTCGTAGGGAGGGGCCTGGTTGCCATGGCTGGCGACGAAGGCATCCACCACGCCACAGCTCTTGCTGCCGCTTGGTTTCAACACATAAGGGGGGGAGTATTTGAGACCGGCCTCCTTCCACTCCCTGGCCTGAGCGAAGAGCGCTTCCATTAGGGCTGGCCCCCGCCGTTGCCACTCCCCTGTAAATCGGTGCCAGCGTTGGCGCCACAGCTCCGGCAGAACAGCGTCAAGAGAAGTGTCCACAAGAAGCTCCTCGGGCAGGGCATCAAGTGCCAGCCCGGGATCGCTGTCCAAGGTGCGCAGGAGGGATCGGAGGGTTTTGGGCTTCATCCCTTTGGAGCTCAGCCCCCGGATGAGATGAGGGGGCAGCCCCAACACCTGCCCCTGCCAATAGCAGTGCACCACCTGCTCCAACAGAGTGTCCCCCTCACTGTCGAGGGTCAGACCCGGTGGACGCTGGGCTTCCAGGGCATGGCGTTGGAGACTGCGCTGGCAGAAACCATGGATGGTGGTGATGTCGGCACCATCGAGGTCTTCCAGGGCCAGCAGCAAGCGCATCACCGTTTCTCCGGCTCGAGAGGATCGGCGCTGGTTCGCGAGCCACTCCGCTAGCACCGCATCCGGTGGCTCCCATCCGGGATCCTGAAGTCCACTGAGAGCCTGCTGTAATCGACGGCCAATCCGTTCCCGCAGTTCCGCGGCCGCGGCGTCGGTGAAGGTGACCACTAACAGGCGCCGCAGGGGGATGGCCTTCTCCGTGACCAGACGCAGGCTGAGATGGGCCAGGGCAAAGGTCTTGCCGGTGCCTGCGCTGGCCTCCAACAACCGCAGCCCCGGCTCCAAGGGAAAGGCATTGGGTAGGAAGTCTTCCTCGACCAGGGTGGCTTCAGGCCCTTGGGGGTGGGGCACCATCAGCGACCGGCCTTCTTGGTGGAGAGCACGGCCTGCCAGATGGGGGCCAGGAGCTCTTTAGCCTGCTCCTCAAAGGGGAGATCCCCCACCAGCGACTTGAAGGTGCGCTGGCTTCCGAAACAGATCTGCATCTCCGCTCTCTCCCGTTCCCCTTCGCCGGAAAAGCCGCTGCCCTCCCAGCACTCCATCACCTTCCCAAAGTCCTTGCTGTCGCCGTCAGGACAGCCCTTCTCCATCCACATCCAGCCGGTTTCCGGAGGCACGGGCCAGCAGGAGGATCGCCAGGCCTGGCGCAGCTGCCATAGCCGTGCCAACTCCTCTCTTGCCTTCTCCGGGGTTGGTGCCTGGAAGGTCAGTTGGATGCCAAAGCTGTGTTTCTTTTCATTTCCTCTCCGGGCGATGAGAACCCCCCGCTGGGGTGGGACCTCCTCCAGGGCGGCCGCCGCGAGCTGCAGCTGCAACCAAAGATCCAGACGATGGGCCGCCCGATCCCGCGCCGGATGCACCAGCACCACCGCATTTCCCCGCAGGGTGGGGCAACCCACCCAAGCCCCCCACTGCAAAGGGAAGGCCCGCTCCGCTCCCAGGGGTTCGAGCGTGGCTTCCAAGCTCTCCCAACGCTCCTGCAGCGTTTCGGCTTCCAGAGCCGCGCCCTGCCCCGGCGGAAAGGTGCCCTCCCCCCGGTGACGCCTCAGCCAGGCCTCCCCATCGCCCGGTGGCGCCATCGGCCGGGCTGGGGCGAGCACCTCCCGGAATAGGGCTGCCCGCTCCCGTTCCTCCAGCTCGAGGGGTTCCAGGTCCTCCACATCGTCCTCCCGTTCCCTGGGCCGCAAGCCCAGCTCCTGCAACCACACCAACTGGGGGCCCATCAACCAGGCCCGCAGGTCTTCGAAGGGATCCTCCCCTGTTGGGAGGGGCCGTTCCCGAGGGGCGAGCGACAGGCTGGCCAAGCCTTTGGGGGGAAGTTGGATGCCGGCCTCCAGTCGCTGACAGGCCTCCAGCAGGCGACGATCGCAGCTGGCTGGAGGCCGGCTGCCCTGGGGCTGAAAGTTGGCGGAGGCCAGGGGGTTGGGTTCGTGATTCACCAGGAGGGCCTCCGCCTCTGCGGCCGGCAGGAGGCTTTGGAGCCACTGCAACCACTGCTGCACCGGGGCTGAGGGCGGCTTGCTGACGCCGGTGCGCTCATCCCGGCAGTTCCAGGTGATCAGGAGGGCATCTCGGGCTGAAAGCAGGGCCTCCAGAAGGGCATAGCGGTCTTGGTCGGCGGGATCCGGATCCCCCAGCCGCCGGGCCGCCTCCATCAGGTGGAAGCCCGGTCGCTCCCCTTGCCGTGGAAACACCCCCGCATCGAGGCCCATCAACACCAGCACCCGATGGGGAATCGCCCGCATCGGTTCCAGGGCGCTGATGGTGAGGGCTCCACTGCGATGGCCGAAGCGGCCGCTGTCCATTGTCAGCCGCTCCTTAAGCACCGCTCCCACAACGGCTGGATCCAGGAGAAGGTCATGGTCCTGCGCACTCACTCGCCATTCCTCCAGAGCCGTGTGCAAGGCGGTGAGATCCAGATCCGTGGGCCCGTCCTCGCCAAACAGATCGTTGAGCAAGGCTCGCAACCGATCCACCCACGTCGTGCAGGGCCGGGGTTTCCCAAGCACCGTGAGCCAATGCCTGAGTCGAAGCAACAGATGCAGGGCTTTGCCCCCCATCTCCAGGGGGGCCGGGGGCCGGGCGGGTGCGGTGTCGGTGTCCCAGGTGCCGTCGGATTCGGGCAACACCAGGCCCAGGAGAAGCCGGTCGATGGTCCAGGCCAGGCTGTGAGTGGGGTCACCCTGCCGATCTGCTGCCCCCAGACCCCAGCGAAAGCCGCAGCGTTGCAGGAGCTCCGTGATCGCCCCCGCCTCCTCCGCACTCAGGCCGAAGTGTCGCTGCAGGGGGCCGCATTCGATCAGGCGCTCCAGACCGCTTGCCGTCAGCCGATCCCCCGCCAGGGCGAGCATCTCCAGCAGGGCCTGGCCCACCCCCCCCTCCTGTTGCTGGCTGCGATCGGTGAGGCGCCACGGCAGATCCACACCGGTGGCCTCCCGGTCGGCGAACACGGTGGCCACCAGGGGGGCGAAGGTGTCCACCGCCGGGGTCATCACCAGGATGTGGCGGGGTTCCAGGGTGGGGTCGGCCGCCAGCAACTGCAGTACCCGGTCGCGCACGATCTGCACTTGCCGGAGGGGGCCTGGACAGGCATGAAATTCAAGAGAGGAATCCCCTTGGCCCCGTTGAAGCCTGGGTTGGAGGTCTTCGCTGAGAAGGTATTCCTGCAGCTGATGCAATAGGCAGGGCGAGCCGGTTCGGCCCTGGCTGAAAAGGCGGGTGGGCCGGAGAAAGAGAGATTCCTCCCGTTCCTCGCTCAGCTGGGCCTCCCCCGTGCCCTCCAGGAGTTGTTGGAATTCAGCGCCCAGCCGGCCGAAGCGGGCCTCCAACGGGGGGGCCTGGCCCATCCACTCCTCCGCCAGCGGTTGCTGGAGGGCGAGGGCCTCGGTGAGGGCCTGGCGACGCTCTACACAGCGTTGCCAGAGCCCTGGACAGGGGGTGAGGAGGTAGAGATCCACCGGGAGCACGGTGGCGAGGGCCTGTAGCAGCTGCACCTGGATGGGGGCCATGCTGCTCGGGCCGAACACCCGCAGGCGCT
>JBBARZ010000029.1:0-22240 GCA_040399505.1 Cyanobium sp. | reverse complement strand
CCTGTTGGCTGGTGCCAGTCGTTTCGCCAACGGCATGGCTCCATTGCAGATGGCGGCAGAGGAACTACGGCAAATTGCATCCATCTATCCCGGAGCCGAGGTGATGCTGGATGAGGCGTTTCATGCGCAAGCGCTGCTGGAGAAGGCCCGTGAAAAACCAGTCGATATTCTGCATCTTGCTACCCATGCTGAATTTATTGACCAGCAACCAGATGGAGCGCGCATCTACACAAGTAATGGCGAACTGGCCCTTCAGGAACTGGGTAAGCAGCTGCGACAGAAGCAAACAAAACCGATTGGGCTGTTTGTTTTGAATGCCTGTCGCACAGCGATTGGCAACGAAGGTAGGGAGCTGGGAATGGCTGGTTTGGCCTTGCAGGCCGGAGCGACCAGTGCCATAGGAAATTTATGGTATGTAGATGACGCTGTCTCTGCGGCATTCACCGTTCAATTCCATCGTTTCATGAACCAAGGTTTACACAAGGATCAAGCTCTACAAATGACCCAGCAGCTCTTTCAATCAGGGGCTGTTTCTGTTCAGGACGGACAGATTATGAACAGCTCCAATGAGGTTTTATTGACAGGGATCAGTCGTGGTGATCAACAACACTTGAGTAGACGACTTTCGCACCCATACTTTTGGGCAGGTGCTATTCTTACAGGTAGACCCTGGTAACTCAATTGGTACTACCAATGACGATTCTACGCCCCGTAAAGCCGCTGCCGCTCTATCCATTATCGGCCTTTTTATTGCATTATCTAATCATAGCTTTCTTCCTGATAAGTCTCCCGCTCCCTGTGATTGCAGCTAGCTGCAACGAGATCTGTAGAAATAAGAGTGAGTGCGATATGATCACTGCCGGCACTTACTTTTGGACACCGAGCAGTAGTGATAGCGCGTTCCTCACTGCTCCGGTCTTGATTCCCGGAGGCTCAACTAATCGAACTTATGTGGCTTCAGCTCCTAGGAGGTCAATAACTCTCACGGGTATTAACATAAAACATGAGCTTTTTGTGGGAAGCATAGATTCTCCTCAAACCTTTAACGGCGTCGGTGGAAACAACACTTATGTTGTTGGCGGGGCGTCTGCGGCACTCATTTCAGGATCTAACTCCAGCCAAGGAGACAAGAACTTTCTTATAGCGTTGACCGCTGGGGAAGGAGATTTTGTTAATGCATCTGGTGGACAAGTGGACTTTGTCTACGTAAATAAACTTTTGCAGAGGGGGACGGGGCCGATAAAAATGGCAAATGATCCCACCGGCCCGGCAAGGTCATTCCGAGGTTCTGGCGAATTGGCATCACCCTGCCAAGCCTCATTGAGTGGTGACTCGACTCGTCGTTCAATTCCAATGCTTGCTTCCCTAATGTCTTCTTGGCCCAGCTTGAGCGATACTTACATTAATGTTCGACAGTGGGTTAAGGACTTTTGGTCATTATTCAAACCTAATCCTTTTGCTAAACCTACCCCATTTCCCGGAGTTGCTTCTGTAGCTGGCCTGGATGTCGGTTTAACATCCGTAGACCGCATCTTCCTGCCGGCAGATGAATTCACTTTCAATGGCAAACCTCTCAATGCTATAGAGAGTCTTACTATACTTGGCATCAAAAACTTTCGCTCTGAGCCTTCCAAAATTGTAAAATCTCAAGAGTTAGAGCAATTGCTTTCAGAATCCAAGGGACTACCAGGCGTTCCAACGAATATCGCACCCTTGATTTATTTCGAAGACGAAGGCCTCCTGGTGTCATCCCTGAATTCTGAGCCCCTCGGCACCAGTGCAAATCCTGGTAAGCCCATCGTTCGCCTCCTCGATCGCCGCGGACGACCACAGGCATTGACTCCTGACCGCCGGGAAGGAATTGACCTTGCCCCCAATCAAACGCTCTACCAAGCGCCGTTTCTGGTATTTGAACCTACTAACCTCCCCAATTTTAAAACAGCAGACTATTCCCAATACAGTAATTTCAATGCGCCGACCGTACCATCTACAGCTTGGATGATCACCAGTTGGCTTGGCCTGAGTCACAGTAAAATAGAGTGGCGAGTCAGCCTGTTGGTGATGTTTATCTTTCTATCAATGTGTTCAATTGCATCGCTTAGATGGCTTTTGATCCCACAGATGCATCTCCTCAAGGCGATAACTCCCTCAACAAATCTAAAAGTGGTGGTAAACGACGACAATCGCACCCTTAAGTCAAGCAGCACCATCTGATGCCAGCTCCAGGCGCAGCTGCACTTCCCCTGCTGCTTGCCCAGCTGCTGGCGCCTTCAGCCCAACCTGGTCCGGTACGTTTGCCGGGTGACCTACCACCCCGTAGCTCTCCGGGCCAGCCACCCAGTCGTCGTCCATCCCTGGAGGTAATTCCACCGAATCCGGGAAGTGCGCCGCCGGCCGATCCAGCACCCCGCCCATCTGCAGAGGTTCGACAATTCCCTCCCCCCCGAATCGAAGGCCTTGATCGCTACACCTCAGCTGAGCTGGAGCGCATCCTCCAGCCCTGCCTAAGCCCATCGGGAACTCAGACGCCACCAACTGCCGACTCCGCACAAGAACGCCTTTCCCGCTGCGCAGCTCTTCTTAGTAGCCGTCTGGTGGTAGATGGCTACATCAACACTCGGGTGTTCCCCCAGACGGAACCCGCACCGGAGGGCACCCTGCTCGTGGTGGAAGGCCGCATTGTGGAAGTGCGTGTCAGCAGCCCCGATCGCGCCCTGCAACGCCGTCTGCAGCGCCTTGTGCTTCCCCTCCAGGGTCAGGTGCTGCACCTGCCCAGCCTGCAGCGCGCCCTCAACCAACTGGAGCAGTTTCCCGGAGTGGGCTCCCTCACCGCCAGCCTCAACCGGCTTGGTGGCGACAGCACAAAAGCCGTGCTCGAACTTCAAGCCCAATCGGCAAGCCGCCCTCTGGCGGGCGACTTCAGCCTGCGCAACGACGGCTCCGGCGGCAGCGGACAATTTCGTGGGGTTGGCGTGCTCGCCAAGGGAGGCCTCCTGCGGCAGAGCGATCAACTGCTCCTTGTTGGCGAGCTCAACAGCACTGATGACCTCCAGCTCGGCTACCGCACCGTTTCCCTCAGCTACCGCCTTCCCCTCAGCGAACGCGCCTCCCTCACCACGGCCGCAGCCGCCAGTTGGCGCCAGCTCGTGGAAAGCCCAGCGCCCTTCAACGACCTCACCTTTCGCCAGCAGCAACTCTTCGGCCAGTTCGATTACACCCTCCACGAAGGCCTGCGCCAACGCTTCTCCGCCTACGCAGGCCTCAGTGCCAACCGCAACAGCGCCTGGCTCGACGGCGAACGCTTTCCCGCCATCCTCGGCGGCGCCGATACCGGCGCCTTAAGCACGGGCTTTCTCCAGATCGGTCTTGCCTGGGATGCTGCTTTCTCCACCCTCAACCTCAACGGCCGGCTCTATGGCCTTCAGGGTCTGGCCAGTTTCAGTGGCGATCAAGCGCTCCAGGAGCTGGCCTTTTTCGGCATCAACGTGGGCCAGGCCCGGGCCCTGGGCGGCGAGCTCAACGCGCTCTGGCCCTTCGCCCCCAACTGGCAACTGCAGCTTCGGGGGGCGGGTCAAGTGGCCCTCAATCCCCTCACCAATCCGATGGGTTTCAGCCTCGGTAGTGATAACGGTCTGCGGGGCCTCCCGGGCCAGGTGATCAGCGGCGACAGCGGCTGGCTGGCTTCCGGTGAACTCAGCTGGGCCTTCTGGCGCAAGGGCCCCCACGAGCTCCAACTGGTGCCTTTTCTAGGCGGTGGCTGGGTCAGCACAACTTTCCAGAGCTCCACCGACAGCAGCAGCATCGGCGCCGGCGGCGTGCTGCTCCGCTGGCTCCAAGGGCGCCACTGGGCCGCTGAGGTGGGCTGGGCCACCCAGTTTGGCGATGATCTGCCCACTGGCGACACCAACCTCTTGATCACCAACGGGCTCTACACCAAGCTGAGCTATCGCTTCTGAGCTCCGACCGGTGCACCTCCTCCTGCGCCGCGCCCTGCCCTATGCCCTGGCCGCCCTGGCTCTGGCGGGGGTCCGTGAGGGCCGGCTCGCGGAAAACGGCAATCTCTTCCTCTACGACCTGGCCGTTCATCTCCAGCCCAAGCCCTCCGCCGCTGATCTGCCCATCCGAGTGATCGCCATCGAAGAAGAGGATCTTCGCCAGCTCGGTTGGCCCATCCAGGATCGCCTCCTGGTCGATGCCATCCGCCGTCTTACCAAGGCCGGCGTTGCTGCCATCGGCCTCGACCTCTACCGCGATCTCGGGGTTGCACCAGGCGTGCAAGAGCTCCGATCCCTCGTCAAAACCACTCCCCCCGTGGTGTCTGTGTACAGCCTCATCGAGGGTGTGGGGCCCATCCCCGGCACCTCCCCCCTGAGGCAGGCCTACAACGATCTGCTCATCGATCCCGATGGGGTGGTGCGCCGCGATCTGCTGCATGTGCGCAGTCAGGGACCCTCTGGTGTTCCCCTTCCCCTGCGCCTCCTCGAGCGCTGGCGGGGCCAACCCATCAGCCCCCTCCGCTCCCGCTGGGAAACCGGCGCTCCGCCAGCCACCCTGGAAACCAATTCCGGTGGCTACACCCATCTCGATGAGGGAGGTGTCCAGCGCATGCTCGCCTTCCACCGCCCTGGCAGTTTTCAGAGCTGGAGTTTGCGGGCCCTTCTGGCTGGCCAGGTGCCGCCCGAGCGTCTGCGGGGCACAGTGGTGCTGATCGGCAGCCGGGCTCCCTCCCTTCGGGATCTGTTCGCCGTTCCCGTAGGGCGCGTCCCCTGGTTGGGGATCGAGAGGCTCATGCCTGGAGTGGATCTCCACGCCCATCGGCTCGCCGCCCTCATGGCCCAGGAGCGAGGCACTGCCCTGGAAATAGCGGCCGCACCCGCTTGGTTCAACATGCTCCTTCTGGCGGGGGCCATCGCTGCTGGCCTGGCCCTAGGGGAGGGGCTTTCCAGCCTGCGCCGCAGCTCTCAGGTTGTGGTCCTCGTTGCGGCAGGGGGGCTCTTCGTTGGGCTCCTCCTCCTATGGCAGGGGATCCTCTGGCTCAATCTCACCCTCCCGCTGATGGGCCTGATCGCCACCGCTACCGCCGCCTGGACGGGTCGAGGCATGGAGCAGCAGCACCAGCGCCAGCAACTCCAGCGCCTCCTCGGTCAAACCATCTCCCCCGAGGTGGCGCAAGAACTCTGGCAACAGCGGGAGGTGCTCCTGGCGGGCGATCGCTTCCGGGCCCAAGAGCTTTTCGTCACCGTTCTGCTCGCGGACATCGAACACTTCACCGCCGTGGCCGAGGAGCTCCGCCCCGAACCCCTCCTCCATTGGCTCAATCAAGCCATGGAACGGCTCGTGAATCCCATCCAGAGCCGGGGTGGACTCGTGAACAAATTCACCGGGGATGGGGTCTTAGCAGTATTTGGCGCGCCCCTGAGCGGCTCTCGCCAGTGGGATGCCGCCACCGCAGTGGATGCAGCTCTGGCCATCCGTGCGGCCATTCACCAGCTCAATGGCCATCTTCAACAAGGGGGGCATCCTCCCGTGCGCCTCCGCCTTGGCCTCCATAGCGGCTTGGTGGTGGCGGGTTCCATCGGCAGCCAGGATCGCTGGGAATATGGCGTGCTGGGCGACGTGGTCAACTGCGCCGCCCGCATCGACAGCCTCCGCTCCCCCCTCATCGCTGATGGGGCTCCTCCTCCCTCCCCCGAGTGCCGCATCCTGATGTCGGGAATGACCCGTGATCTGGTCCGAGGCACGTCTTCCCACACCCTTTGCTGGAAGCCCTGGGGACTCCACTCCCTTTCAGGCCGCACCCGGCAGGAGGAGATCTGGGAATTGCTCGAATCTCAGGACAGGGATACCGAGCCATCGGCCTGAGGCGAAGAGTTCCCCGGAGGCAAGGCTTCGCATACCACTGCCAAGTCTTTGGGCAACCGATCCAGCAGATGCTCATAGCCCCAACCCTTGATCGCCTCCGCCGTAGCCATGGTTTGGCCGCAACTGCGCCAGAGGTCCTGCAGCAGGAGTTGGTAGGGACGATCAGCCGGGCGTGTGCCAGCGTTCAGGAGCAGGCTGCGGGCCGGAGGAGCGAGGGCCTCAGCCGTGCCTTCACAGGCAGGGAAACTCTCCCAGAGGCTCCCATTTGGAGGCTGGGGCAATCGCAAGAGCCTAAGCGTTGCCATGCGCTTTGCTGTCATCACCCAGTCTTGCCCTGTGGCGCGGACCACCAAGGGCACCGATTGGGGGGTTGGCCCCTCGATGAGGCCGATTAACACCTCCTGTCCTGGGTCAAGCTCCCCGGATTCCGGCACCAGGTGGGCGATCAGGCGGGACGCGCAGGCTGCACGGGTGCCGCCCCCTTCGCGGCGCAGAGGGAAGCGCCTGGTGCGGTCTGCGATCTGAGGAGCCCCAGGGGTCGGATGAGCCCCAGGGCGCGCCGATAACGGCATGTTCATCGCAACCAATGGGAGCCCAATGGCCATCAGGGCGCCCATCCTTTGTAGGAGCACCATCGGTTGGATCACGTTGTTCAACCAGTGTGTAGCGTCCAGCCAGGCTCGTCAGTGAGACGGATCACAGGGAACGCTTGGTTCCCCAGGGGGCGTGGATGTCCTGTAGGGCTGTCACCTCCAGGGTTCGGTGCTCCTGCAGGGCGGCAATGCCCTCAACTGCTGCCCGGGCACCGGCCAGGGTGGTGACGGTGGGCACGTCGTAGTCGAGGGCAGCGCGCCGCAAATAACGATCATCATGAGCCGCCTGCCGACCCGCTGGGGTATTGATCACCAATTGGATCTCCTTGGAGCGGATGGCATCCTCGATGTTGGGTCGGCCTTCATGCACCTTCAGGATCGTCTCCACGTTCAGCCCTGCCGCCCTAAGCACCTGGGCCGTTCCTGCGGTGGCCACCAGGGCGAAGCCCTTGGCGGCCAGTTGCTGGGCAACCGGCACCAGGGCCGGCTTGTCCCTTTCATGGGTGGAGAGGAAAACGGTGCCGCTCGTGGGGAGCGCTTCCCCTGCCGCCAATTCCGCCTTCGCATAGGCCAGCCCAAAGCTGTCGGCGATGCCCATCACCTCCCCGGTGGAGCGCATCTCCGGCCCTAGCAAAGTGTCTGATCCAGGAAAGCGCTGAAAGGGGAGCACCGCTTCCTTCACGGTCTGTCTCGGGGGCTTGGGTTCGCTGTGGAGCCCGAGCTCGGCAAGGGTGGCGCCAGCCATCACCTGGCTGGCGATCTTCGCCAGCGGCACCCCGGTGGCCTTGGCCACGAAGGGAACGGTGCGGGAGGCGCGGGGATTGGCCTCCAAGATGTAGACCACACCGCTCTGCACGGCGAACTGCAGGTTCATCAGGCCCCGCACCTCCAGGGCCCGGGCCAGGTCGGCACTCCAGCCCCGGATGGTGGCCAGACACTCAGGCGAGAGGCTCACCGCCGGCAGGCTGCAGGCCGAATCGCCCGAGTGCACCCCGGCGGGCTCGATGTGCTCCATCAGCCCTCCGATCACCACCGTGTTGGTGTGATCACAGAGCGCATCCACATCCACCTCAATGGCGTTTTCCAAAAACTGGTCGATCAACACCGGGTGATCTGGCTCCACATTCACCGCCTCAGCCATGTAGCGGTTCAGTTCGTCTTCGTCGTACACCACTTCCATGGCCCTGCCGCCAAGCACATAGCTGGGGCGTACCACCACGGGGTAGCCCACCCGTTCGGCCACCTGGCGCGCTTCGCTTTCACTGCGGGCCAGGCCATTACGGGGTTGGCGAATCTGAAGCTGGTCCAGGATCTCCTGGAACTGCTCCCGGTCTTCGGCCCGGTCGATGGAGATCGGCGAGGTGCCCCAGATCGCGGTGCCGGTCGCTTTCCCCTCCGGACTCTGGAGCCAGCGCATCAGGGGGATCGCCAACTTCAGGGGCGTCTGGCCGCCGAACTGAACGATCAGACCCTCCGGCCGCTCCGCCTCGATCACATTGAGCACATCCTCCAGGGTGAGGGGCTCGAAATAGAGCCTGTCGCTGGTGTCGTAGTCGGTGGATACCGTTTCTGGATTGCTGTTCACCATCACCGTGGCGAAGCCCCCATCCCTGAGGGCAAAGGAGGCATGGCAGCAGCAGTAATCAAATTCGATTCCCTGGCCGATGCGATTCGGTCCTCCGCCCAGGATCATCACCTTGCGCCGCTGCTCCGGCTGCACCTCGTCGGCATCTGGAAGGGGCACCAGGGTGCCGTCGTCCTGGAGCCGCAACAGGGGCCTTTCATAGGTTGAGTAGTGGTAAGGGGTGCTGGAGGCGAATTCAGCGGCGCAGGTGTCCACGGTCTTGAACACCGCTCGGATGCCGAGGGCCTGCCGATGGCGCCGCACGCTCAGCTCATCGCTTCCCGTGGCCCAGGCCAGCTGGCGATCGGAGTAGCCCAGCTGCTTCAGTTCCCAAAGGGCAGGAGCCTGCAGGTCCACTAGGGCGCGCCCGGTGAGCAGCCGCTGTTCCGCGTCCAGAAGTCCCCGCAGCTTGGCCAGAAACCAGGGGTCGATCCCACTCAACCGGTGGATCTCCCCATCGCTTCGCCCGGCCCCCATGGCCGCACGCACCGCGAGGATGCGTTCGGGGGAGGGAATGCGCAGTTGGCGGTCTAGATCCCCGTCGCTTGGCAGCAGTTCGGCCCGGTCGCAGCCCCAGCCTGCCAAGCCCGTTTCCAGGGATCGAAGGGCCTTCTGAAACGACTCCTCAAAACAGCGGCCGATGGCCATGGCTTCCCCCACCGACTTCATGGAGGTGGTGAGCACGGGAGGGCTGCCGCGGAATTTTTCAAAGGCGAAGCGGGGAATCTTCGTCACCACGTAGTCGATGGTGGGTTCAAAACACGCTGGCGTGGCTCCCGTGATGTCGTTGATGATTTCATCGAGTGTGTAGCCCACCGCTAGCCGAGCGGCAATTTTGGCGATGGGGAATCCCGTGGCCTTGCTCGCCAGGGCGGAAGAGCGGGAGACCCGGGGATTCATTTCGATCACCACCACATCGCCATTGGAGGGGTTGATGGCGAACTGGATGTTGCTTCCGCCCGTATCCACCCCGATCTCCCGGATGATGGCGATGGATTGATCCCGAAGGCGCTGGTATTCCCGGTCGGTGAGGGTCTGGGCTGGGGCCACGGTGATGGAATCCCCTGTGTGCACGCCCATCGGATCGAGATTTTCGATCGAGCACACAATCACCACGTTATCGGCGCTATCGCGCATCACTTCCAGTTCGAATTCCTTCCAGCCCAGGAGGGATTGTTCGATCAGAATTTGGGAGACGGGAGACGCCTCCAGCCCGCTTTTGCAGATGGCTCTGAATTCCTCCGGGTTGTAGGCGATGCCGCCGCCCGATCCCCCGAGGGTGAAGGCCGGCCGGATCACCCTGGGGTAGGTGCCGATGGCCTCCCCCACGATCTCCGCTTCCTCCAGGCTGTTGGCAATGCCGGAGGGACAGACCGACACGCCAATGCGCTCCATCGCTTCCTTGAACAACAAGCGGTCTTCCGCTTTGCGGATCGCCTCTAAATTGGCGCCGATCAACTCCACACCAAACCGGGCCAGGGTGCCGTTTTCTGCCAGCGCTACGGCCAGGTTGAGGGCGGTCTGCCCCCCCATGGTGGGCAGCAGGGCATCGGGCCGCTCCCGTTTGATCACCTCAGCCACCACCTCGGGAGTGAGGGGCTCGATGTAGGTGCGATCCGCCAGATCCGGATCTGTCATGATCGAGGCGGGGTTGGAGTTCACCAGTACCACCTCAAAACCTTCGGCCCGCAGGGCTTTGCAGGCCTGGGTGCCGGAATAATCGAATTCGCAGGCCTGGCCGATCACGATTGGCCCTGAGCCCAGCAGCAGGATGCGTCGCAAATCCGTGCGGCGGGGCATGGGGCGAGGGAGGGCAAAACTCCCCCAGCCTCTCATGCGTGCGGCAATCCCGACCCCCTTATTCCCGCTCCTTCCTGGACGGCGGCTAATCTAGTCCTTGAATCAAGACCAACTCCCGACCGTCGATGAGCGAACTCCAGCGCCTGAAGGGGCTGCTTCCCCCGGAAATGCAGAGCTGGGTGTTCGTGGAAGCCGCTGCCTCCGTGGATCCACCGCTGATCACCCTGGAGGAAATCGGCCGGGATGAGGTGGAGATCCAAGTGGATCTGGAGAAGTGGGATGCCCTCGCCCTCGACCACCGCAATCTCCTCTTCTGGCACGAAGTGGGCCGGATACAGAACGATGCCATCCCACGGGATGGCTGGGAGATGGCCGCCCTGGCTATTGGCCTGGGCGGGGCCATCGGGGAGCTCTGGGTGCAGGATGGCCTCCTGCTGCTGGTGGCCGCAGGCCTTTCGGGCTTTGCGGGCTACCGCCTCTATCTCAAGAACAACTCTGAAAAGCGCCTGCAGGATGCCATCCAAGCGGATGAGCGGGCCATCGAGCTGGCCTGCCGCTTTGGTTACACTCTGCCGAATGCCTACAAAAGTCTTGGCGGGGCGCTGAAGGAGCTGGTGGAGCAGAGCCGGAAGAAACGCAAGCGGGCCTTCTACGAAGATCGGCTGGAAGCTCTGCGCAAGAGTGCTGGCAAGGCCAGGGCTGAAATGGCCCAGCAGGAGGGATCGAGGCAATCCCTGAGCAGCGAGAACGTGTATGGATAATCCCACCAGCGAGGACCTGGCCCAGCTGGCGGCTGAAGCCTGTGACGATCGGAAGGCGGTGGATATCCGCTTGATCCGAGTGGAGGACATCTCCTCACTCGCCGATTGGTTCGTGATCTGCAATGGCCTTTCAGATGTGCAGGTGAGAGCCATCGCCCGCTCCGTGGAAGAGCGCCTGGAGCTAGACGCCCATCGCCTGCCCTTG
The DNA here is from genome assembly GCA_040399505.1 of Cyanobium sp. Lineage (GTDB taxonomy): Bacteria > Cyanobacteriota > Cyanobacteriia > PCC-6307 > Cyanobiaceae > Cyanobium. The sequence goes on along the minus strand of JBBARZ010000029.1, from coordinate 11,395 downwards.
CGGCGCGAAGGGCAGGCGGAAGGCCGCTGGGTGTTGCTCGATTACGGCGAATTAATCGTGCATGTGCTCACGCCCCAGGAGCGACACTTTTACGATCTGGAGTCGTTCTGGGGTCATGGCGAACAGCACCGCTACACCCCCCTCGTCCCTCCTGCCTCCGTGGGATCCCCCCTGCGGCTCTCCTGAGCAAACCGGCCACACCATGCCTTCCGCCAACCCTCCAGGCCCAGGAGCCAACTCCGCCGACACGCCCGTGGTCTGTCCCGTGGCAAAGGAACAGCGCCCGCTGGAGGAATACAAGCAGTTGGAGCATTCCTGGTTCTTTTCCTGGCCCGCCCGGGGAGACCTCGCCCTGATCCGGTCGTTGGCAGTGGCCTGGTTGCTCCTGCTACCCCTGGGGTGGGTGGTGGCCAGCGGAAGTTGGAGCCTGAAGGATCACCAGTTCCGGATCGCGGCAGCGGCGTTCACCCTCGGCCTGGGGCTCCCCCTCCTGTTGCTTCTCCGCCAATGGTTGGGCTGGTCGTATGTCAACCGGCGCCTGGTGTCTGAAGAGGTGGAATACGAAGAATCCGGTTGGTATGACGGGCAAGTGTGGGAAAAACCTCTGGCCTGGCGGCAGCAGGATCTCCTAGTGGCAAGGCATCAGGTGGCACCTGTGCTCTTGAGGCTCCGCCGGGGTGTTCTCTGGATTTTGCTGTTGATGGGGGTGGGAACGGGCCTCTGTCAGGCTCTTTGAAGTTCCGCCCTGCGGCGTTCGTCTGAACCGTTCACGCCACCATGTCTCTGTCCACCAGCTTCTCTGGGGCCAACCGTTCCCTGGTTTCTCCCCTCAGGGTTCGCCTGTTGCGGGATGGCATTCCGGAATCCAGCCATCAGGTGCATGTGGTGGTTTGTGATGCCCGAGGGAGGGTGCTGATGCGCGCTGGAGACCCCCAGCTCCTGGCCTTTGTGCGTTCCGCCCTCAAGCCCTTTCAGGCCACAGTGTTCGTGGGCAGCGGCGCTGCGGAGCGATATGGGGCAGGGGAGCGGGGGCTGGCCATCGCCTGCGCCTCTCACGCCGGCACCACAGCCCATGCCCGGGAAGCCTTCCGCCTCCTGTGGGGGGCTGAGCTAGAGGTGGAGCATCTTCAATGCCCCTCGCCTGGAGAGGGCCTGAGCGCCTTGCAGCACAATTGCTCAGGAAAGCACGCGGCTTTCCTGGCGGCCTGCCGCATGCTCCACTGGCCGTTGGCGAGCTATCTGCAGGTAGAACACCCCCTCCAGCAGGAAGTTTTGAAGCGAGTGGGAGAACTTCTGGCGCTGCCGGCGGCCGAACTGGTGGTGGCTCGGGATGATTGCGGAGCGCCCACGTTGCAGCTGCAACTGGCCCAGATGGCTCTGCTTTTTGCCCATCTGGGGGCCGGCACCCAGGCCGATCTGGAGCGTTTGAGCCGGGCCATGCTCACCCACCCAGAGCTGGTGGCCGGTGAGGGCCGTTTCGACACGGAACTCATGCGACGGGCCCACGGTCAGGTGGTGAGCAAGGGCGGGGCAGAAGGCATTCAATGCCTCAGCCGGGTGGGGGAGGGAATGGGAGTGGCCATTAAGGTGGAGGATGGTCACACCCGCGCCAAGCAGGCTGTCGCCCTTCATGTGTTGCAGCAGCTGGAGTGGGTCACCCCGATGACTCTGGAAGAGATGGGCGAACGCTTTCTCGTTCCTGCCCCCCATCTGAAGCTGGAGGTGCATGGGGATCTGCGGACCTAATCCAGCCATTCCCCGCGGGGAACCCTAGCTGGTACAATGACTACATACCGCGGGGTAGAGCAGTCTGGTAGCTCGTCGGGCTCATAACCCGAAGGTCGCGAGTTCAAATCTCGCCCCCGCCACCAATTTTCGGCCAACTTTATTGCCTGGCCACTCCATCAAACCCACCTCTAATCAGGTGGGTTTTTTATTGGTCCATAGGTCTATCTTCCCTATCCATCGATGGCCGATTAGACACCAAGCGCCTGTTGGTAAAAGCGATAGAGCCTTTGCATGTCCCAGAACGGGGTGGGCTCATTGTTCGTGAAGCAGGCCGCATGCTGGTAGCTGCGGAAGAGGTTATCATCATTATCGATTGTGATGATGGCTTCAATAAGGTCTTCAGTCGAAGAAAAGTCCATTGCGTTGATGAAGGAATGGGGGGAGAAATCCACTGCGACATCAGGATTCCCCCAATAAATTGGAATGGCTCCCGCAAGCAGGGGGTCGAGAATCTTTTCCGTGGTGTAGCCGGGTGCGCTTTCGTTCTCAAAAGCTATATTGAATTTATATTGATGCAAAAACTTAATTTTATTATCTACTTTGTAGCCCGTATTGTTCATCCATCTACCAGCCGAATCCACTTTCTTGTATTGGCTTAAAGCATGAAAAAACTCGTTCCTTTTTTGTGGTTTGCCATTGCCAAAAATAAAACTACAAAAGCGTTCCCTCGGCTCTGGGAAGGAGAATGAATTGGTGCGATTCAGCAAAATATCCAGCATGGATTCCGTGCCCTCCGCGAGGCCTAGGCCTCTAGATTGATACCAGGCATGGTAGATGTAAACCGGAAGCCGTAGGTTGCGGGAATCATCGATGGGATCGAAGCTGATGGCGTAATCGCAAGTGGTGAAATCAGGCTTAACGTTTTCTCCGGTGTAAAAAATCTTGCGGCAATTGTATGCCTTATGTCGATCGCCAAAACCGGAATAAATGAGAACGTCGGGCCAAAGCCTTGTCCGCTTGTAGCGGATTCCGCAGCGGTCAAGAGTGTGGGTAAAAAAATTATTTTTTGGATCGAAATCAGCCCAGAAGTCTTCAAACCACAAACGTATCATGTCAATTGCTTACCTTCGTTGTCACTCTTTTTCTTGGATCGTAGGTTGAGGTTGTCGGATCTGGCAAGATCCGGCCCGATCGGGTGGTGGATTGATGGCTTCACAGACTCGGTTCCGAACCGCTGGAAATCCAGTGGATGCGGTTGTGGTAGGGGCCGGGGCCTGTGGGGGAGTAGCCGCCATGGTGCTGGCGGAAGCGGGATTGAGGGTGCTGGTGCTGGATGCGGGCCCGAATCTTCAGCCTGATCGTGCTCTGGGCCGTGAGCCCATCAACAGCCTGCGGCGTCTGGCCTATCTTTCCAGTGGGCGGAACGCCATCGCGGCCAACCATCCCGGGTATTGGAAGCACAACCCCGAGCTCTATGTCGACGAGCGCCTTCACCCCTATCGGGTGCCCGAGGATGCTCCGTTTCTCTGGACGCGGGGTCGACAGGTGGGAGGGAAAAGCCTGACCTGGGGAGGTATCACCGTCCGTCTCTCGGATTATGAGTTCAAGGCGGGGCAATGGGATGGCCGGAGTCCCTCCTGGCCGATCAGCCATGCCGATCTGGATCCGTATTACACCCGCTTGGAAGGCCTGCTTGGGGTGCATGGCCAACGGGATGGACTGGCCCAGTTGCCGGACGGCCACACCCTCCCTCCCCTGCCCCTCACCCCAGGGGAGCGCCACATGCAAAAGGCTGTGGCCCGGGAGTTGGGCCTCCCCATGATTCCCTCCCGCGGATTTGCGAAGGGGCCTTCCGCCCCAGGCCAGCCACGCGCCTGGCCCCCCTCCAGTGCCCAGGGATCCACCTTGGCCCGTGCCCTGGCCACTGGTCGGGCGCGGGTGTGTTCCGAGGCTGTTGTCAGCCATCTGTGGATGGATTCCAGCGGCGAGCGCGCCAGGGGGGTGGTGGTGGTGGATGGCCGCACCGGAGAGCGGGTGAAGGTGGAGGCCGATCTGGTGGTGCTCTGTGCCTCCACCATTGAATCCTTGAGGATTCTCCTGCATTCGCAGGAGGGGCTGGATGGTCCTCCCTTGGTGGATCCCTCTGGGCTGCTGGGCCGCCACTTGATGGATCACATCTCCGCCAGCTGTTTCTTCAGCCTTCCGGTTCCCGGGTCCCCATCCGCCGTGGCGGAGCTCTCCGGTGCGGGCAGCTGCTTTCTCCCCAACACCTTCTTCGGAGAGCAGGCGGCTGCCGATTTTGCCCGTGGCTATGGCCTCTGGGCTGCGATTCAGCGGTTTGATCCCCCCGCGTTTCTCAAACGCCGGCCGGGCGAGGCCCTGGGCTTCCTGATCGGTCACGGTGAAGTGCTTCCCGTGGCAGAGAATCGCGTCAGCCTGTGCGGGGATCAGCGCGATGCCCATGGCTTGCCCATTCCCTGGATCGCCTGCCGCTGGGGAGCGAACGAACGGGAGATGGTGGCCCACATGAAACGCCGCATGCAGGCCGTTGTAGCGGCTGCTGGCGGGGAGATTCTGCCGGTGGAAGACCTCATGGTTTTCCCACTGCTGGAATCGTGGCTGAAAACCAGGCCTGCCCTAGGCTCCACACCCCCCCCTCCGGGGTATTACATCCATGAGGTGGGCGGGGCCCCGATGGCCGCCCATGCGGAGGAAGGGGTGGTAGACCCCCGCAATGCCTGCTGGCGGGCGGCCAATGTGCTGGTCACCGATGGGTCCTGCTGGCCGAGTGCGGGCTGGCAGAGCCCCACCCTCACCCTGATGGCCCTTACATGGCGGGCCTGTGCAGGGGTTCTTGGTCAGGAACTACACACCTGAGGGGCGATGTGGTGTCGATCACCACAGAACCATCGCTCGCCTCACCGCATACTTAACGAGCGACCTTAATCGGGTCGGGCAAGGGAGAAATGAACGACGGAGGTTGGCCCCTCCGTCTTTTTTTGTCCACCCACTTCGGCTTGACTTGCACTAAGGATCACTGACAGGCTTGCGTTCAAGGTTCTGTAAATAGACCAGAGAGATAGTGGTCTTTAACGGCTCGGTCGGGGGAGCCATTTTGAAAGAGAAAACCTGCCAGCGCAAAGGTGATCACACTGTATTGATCCCAGTTGGGATGGTTGCGAATGAATTCCCGCATCCCCTCAAATAGGGGTTCCGGCACTTCGGCTTCCAGACTCACACTGGTAGCCGCTGATGCAAAGAAGGTAGATCCACCGGGGCAGATATCGCTGTTGGTGGATGGGGGGTTATCTGAGTCCTTCACACTGTTTGGCATGCAACCCACCCACTACGCCACACAAGAGTCGATTCCGTCAAAGTTGTGCCAACACTTACTGAAAGCCGCTCTCGCGTGTTGAGATTCTTCTGCTGAACAGGGTTGTGCCGCCCAGGGGAAGCGGCTGATCTTAGAGATGAAGCTTTTTCAGAGTTTGTCAAGGGGATGAGGAGTAAAGAGTTCACTTTCCGCAAGGGCTCCTCGTGCCAGTGGGTTTGGCCGAAGGAGCTGGGGAAAAACCGTGGAGGCCCTTGGGGAAACGGAACGGCAATGGGGAAAAGGCCGACCCATAGGAATGACTGAACCATCGGGCAAAGGGTCCCCTAACCCCGGCTTGAGACGCCCTTCTCTCAGGATTTCCGCAGTGTTTCGGGGCCCAGTGGGTGATGGGCGTGGGGATAGGGGGGGTGATGATGATGGCCTGGATCATGGGAATGGACCGGTGCATCGCTCTGGCAGGCGCCCGTGCATTCCCTCTCGCAGAGCTGGCAGCTCTCCATAGAACCCTCCACATGATGGTGGTGGCTATGTTGGGGGCTTCCCACCTCCTGCTCAAAGCCCAACACCTGGGCCCGGTATTTGCACAGGGAACAATTCATGGCATTCGTACCCTCCAGCACTTCCATGAGGCGTTCTTGAAACGTGCCGATCACTTGGGGATGGTCGCCCAGATAGGAGGCATGGAGCAGCTCCACCTCCGGGTGGTCTGCAGCCACGGCGGTGCTGTGTTGCACGATGCGACTCACCAATACGCCTGAAAACAGGAAATAAGGGAACACCACCAGGCGCCGATAGCCCAGCTTCATCACCTTCCTTAGGCCAGGTTCCACCAATGGGAACGTGACCCCGGAATAGAGGGTTTCCCCCCAGCCAAAGCCAAATCCCTCCACCAACATGCGAGTGACCTTGGCCACGTTGGAGTTGGCATCGGGATCGGAAGACCCCCGGCCCACCACCACCAGAAGGGTGTCGTGGAGGGGCACGGGCTCTCGGCCTTGGGCCTCCCTTTGGAGATCCCCTTCTTCGAGGCAGCGCCGGATGCGAGCTCCGGCCGCTTGGATCATGCCCAGATCAACGCCAAGCTCCCGGCCATAGTCCACCCTCAACCCTGTTTCCGCGGCAAAGGTATTGAGCACAGAGGGAATGTCGTTTTTGGCGTGGCCCGCAGCAAAGAGCATGGCGGGCAACGCCAGGATGTGCTGAACCCCCTGCCGCTGCAGCTTCTCGAGCCCCTCGCGCAGGATGGGCCTGGCAAATTCCAGATAGCCGTAAGCCACCGGCATCGGATGGAGCCTCTCTTGGAGTTGCCGCGCCAGATCTGCAAATTCAGCCACGGCCAGGCGGTTGCGGCTGCCGTGGCCGCAAATCATCACACCGATGGGGCCATGGGGACCCTGCAAGGGTGGGAGCGGGCTGGTGGTGAGGGAGCTGGTCATGGGGCCATCTACATGGGATGACCCTATTCCGCCCAGGCTTGACCCTTAGATTTAAGGGAGCATCTCGACCCGTGACCCTTCGTCTCCCCCCTTACCAACCACTGCCCGCGCCCGATCCCAGCCAGGCCCTGATTGAGGTGCGAGTGGCGGATCTCCAACCCACCCAGATGTGCGTTGGATTAGCGGAGGTGCGCAGTCGCCAGCAGAATTTTGAAACGGAAAGCGCCGAGGAACGCAAGTCTTATCTAGCCACCAAGCCCGTTCCCCTGGTATTGGGGGCTGAGGGACGCATCTGGATGGTGGATCGGCACCACAGGTTGCGAGGCCTGGTGGAAATCGATCCAGGCGCCACCGCATTCGGCTACGCGGTGCTGCAAATGGCTGAAGCCAGCTCCCCCGAGGTGCTGGCGGAATTGGAGCGACGGGGATGGCTCTACCTCTACGACGGCAGGGGGATCGGTCCGCGCCCCAGCACGGCCCTGCCCCACCGGCTTCTGGATCTGCAGGATGATCCCTACCGCAGTCTGGTGTGGAAACTGAAGCGAGAGAAGCGCATTGCTGCCGAGCCCCTCATCCCTTTCCATGAATTCCGCTGGGGGGCCTGGCTGCGGAGACGCCCCCTGCCGCCGTTCAGTTCCGAGCGCCTTGATCCAGCTCTCCCCAGGGCCCGGGCCCTGGTGGTGTCTCCGGCGGCCTCCCACCTGGCAGGTTGGATGGGTGCATCATGATGGGCTTAGCAGGTTTGCCTTGGAGCAGGCATGGGAGCTTTCCACATCGACGACTTCGAGCATGACGCCAGCGAGGCGTCCACCGACGAGCAATCCTCCAGACGATTGCGCCACCGCTTCCGGCTCCTGCTTGAAGGGGGCTCTATCGCCCTGTTTGCGATCTTCCTGTTTCATCTGATTCCAGTGTTGTTGCAGGCCAATCCCTTAAACCCGCAATGGCAGGGGGAGTTTGTGGATGTGCTGGTGAATGAGGGGCTTTTGGCTTTCCTGGGGTTTGTCCTGTTGCACTTGGCTCGGTTCATCCAGCCCTCCCATGACCCTCTGCGACGTCGCCTCCGCCTTGTGAGACGGCTCGCTGTTCTAGCCGTGTTTGGCTATCTGCTGCTTGTCCCCCTGCAGGTGTCGAGCTCCTTCGGGGAGCTTGCATCAGCCCAGTCCAAGAGGGTGTCGTACCTCGAGCAAGGAGCGCGTCTCGCGGAGATCCGGGAAGCCTTGCAGAACGCCAGTACCACCCAGGACCTGAACGTGCGGCTGCAGTCGCTTTTGGAACCGGCGCTCACCGCTGACCAGGTGCGAAAGCCCCTGGACGATTTGCGCAAGATGTTGCTGAAAGAGAACGAGATTCAACAGCAGAAGTTGAGCAAACTCCTGATGACGAACGTGGAGGGCGACAAAGTCTTTTCCGCCATTAATCGGGTGGGTTCTGCCCTCGGCTGGGCTTTGGCTTTTGCTTCAGGTGCCGTTCTCTGGGGATCCCACTCCACTTTGCTGGAACGGCTCCGCCGTCGTAGTCGTCCCAAAACGTGAATCGGTGCCTTAACGACGATTGCGAGGGGGCTGGCCACTGCCTTGCTGGAGCAGTGCTTCCCAGACGCTGAACTGGCGGCCCAAGCGCCAGGCGAGCAGCGCGGCAAGGCTGCCCACCACCAGCACGCCTGCGGTGTGCCACCAAGCCACAGCCAGAAGGCTGAGCCAGGGAACAACCCCCAGCCAGGGCCTCCAGCGCCGCAGATGGTTGAGGGCTCCGGAGCAGGCCCGGCAGTGTTCGGTGTGGCTGTGGTTCCGCTCCATCAGGCTCACCTGGTCTTGGCGGGGCGGTAGGGGCTCCCCCGGGAAAGGTGGGCCGGCATGTTCCACCACCCACTGATGCAGGGCCAACACATAGCGATCAGCCTGGCTGGCCAGATAGCAGCTGCGCGAGAGGTTGGCACTGCCTCCCCGCTGGGCCAGCACCCGCTCTTGCCAATGCAGAAACAGCTGGTCGTCCTCGAGCACCACATGGTTGGCGAGATGCTGCAACCAGATGGGGCGCAAGCGCAGCAGAAGTGGGGGCAAAGGTGAGCGGAACTGGAAGGGGAAGCGGGCAAAGATCCGGCAGACCCCCGGCCGAATCGGCGTGACGTACACCACTGTGAGGATGCGGGCAAATTTTGGCGCCGTGAGGTCGTGCCACATCAGGCACGGTGCCGTGAAGGTGGTGCTCTGACGGCCAAGCTTTCCTCTCCGGGGGCCCTCTTCCCAGACGCCTGAAAAGCCGCCTGCATCGGCGTGCAGCAGCTGGAGCTCCACTGGCCCCGCATTTTCCCGGCGCCCCACCGTGCCGTGGTGAGTGAAGGGCACATGGCTCACATCGAGCACGTTCTCCAGCAGGGTGAGGGCGTCGTAGGGCAGGTCCCGGAACGTGTCCTGCACGGTCCAGGGCCGCTCGCCGGGGCCGATGGGCTCCTCTAGTTGGGGTACCAGGGGCAGGGGAACAGCGGCACTGGCGTTGGGATCCCCCGCATAGACAAAAAGCATGCCCTGCCCGATGGCGGTGGCATAGGTGCGGCAGCGGCTGCGAGGGCTGCGCAGGCGTGCTGCCTTCTGCTCTTCCCCTCCGCCCTCCTCGTTGGCCTGGGGAATGGCTGTGCAGACGCCGTCGCCGCGGAAGGTCCAGCCGTGGTAGGGGCATTCCAGCTCTCCCGCGGCATTGAGGCGGCCTTCCGAGAGGGGCACCAGCCGATGGGGGCACACATCGGCGAAGGCCCTCCATTGCTGGGAGGCCCCATCCCACCAGAGCACGAGGTCGTCGCCCAGCAGGGTGAAAGCCTTGGGCTGGGTGCGATCGAGATCCACCAGATAGGCCACCGGATACCAGCTCCGGCGCCAGGGGGAATCGGCAGGAGCGATGGCGCCCGGGGTGGCCACCTCCGGTGCAAGGTTGGGGCCCATGGGATGGGAAAGGGCACCATCATGGCGGCCCCCGTTCACCATCGCCGAGCCCGGCCGACCGGGGGCCTACCCCTCGCCCCCTTCTCCCCCCTCTCCGCCTTCACCGCCTTCACCCTCTTCTTTTTTTTGCTCCGTTTGGGGCTGGACGGTTTGGCCCGAGGCGCCTGGACGGACCTCCTCGCCCCCCTTCTCGCCCGCCTCCCGCTCAGGGCTGCAGCCCACCAGGGCAGAGAGGAGAGTGGTGCTGGCTAAAAACAGGGCAACGCTCTTGCGAGGCATGGCAGCTGGGGCCGAACAGGGGGCCCGACAGGGATCCTCAACAATGGGTTGGGGCGGGTGCGCCTGGGCCCCCTGAACCGGTGGACCGATGCAATTCTTTCTTGAACCCCTCCTCTCCCCCAACGAGATCGCCGGTTTGCGGGAACGCCTGGAGGCCACCTCTTTGGAGCAGTGGCGTGTTGGGGGGGAGACAGCCGGCTGGCATGCGCGCCAGGTGAAACACAACCGCCAGCTCGATCGCCAAAGCCCCCTCCATGGGGTGCTGGAAGGGGAGGTTCGCGCCGCCCTTGGGGCCCATCCCCTGCTACAGGCGGCGGCCTTTCCCCGCCGGATCCATGGGGTGCTCTTCAGCCGCATGGGAGCGGGGGAGAGCTATGGCCGCCATGTGGACAACGCCTGGATGGCGGGAGGGCGGGCCGACCTTTCCTTCACCCTCGCCCTCTGTGGGCCCGAGAGCTATGGCGGCGGCGATCTGGTGCTGGAGAGCCCCCAGGGGGAAGAGCGGATCCGGTTGCCGGCGGGCCACGCGATCGTGTATCCCAGCACACGCCTGCACCGGGTGGAACCCGTGGCTTGGGGGGAGCGGCTGGTGGCGGTGGGGTGGATCGAGAGCCGCATCCGCCATGGGGAGCAGCGGGAACTGCTGTTTGAATTGGATACGGCCCGGCGGGCCCTCCATGGGCAGGAGGGGAAGGGGGAGGTGTTTGACCTGATTAGCCGCAGCTACAGCAACCTGCTGCGCTGGTGGGAGCGATGAGCGGGGATGGGCTTGCGGTGCTGGGGGCCGCCCTGGCGGGGGTGGCGGCGGGCCTGGTGAATGCCCTGGCCGGAGGTGGGTCGCTGATCAGCTTCCCTGCCCTCACGGCCTTGGGGCAGCCTCCCCTGGTGGCCAATCTCACCAACACCGTGGCCCTTACTCCCGGCTATCTGGGGGCGGCCTGGGCCCAGCGGCGGGATTTGGGGGGGCAAGGGGTTCGAGGCCGCCTGCTGGTGCCGCTGGCCCTAGCGGGCGGTGTGGTGGGGGCAAAGCTGCTGCTGGTGAGCGATGAGCGGCTGTTTTTGGCGTTGGTGCCCTGGCTGATCCTGCTGGGATCGGCCCTGGTGGCTCTTCAGACGCCTCTTCGCCGCTGGCTTTCCACCCTCCCCGTGGCCAGCGGCGCTGCAGGGTTGCCCCCCCTTGCAGCCGCCCTGGTGGCTCTTGCGGCGGTGTATGGGGGGTATTTCGGCGCGGGGCTCAGCGTGATCCTGCTGGGGGTGCTGGCGATCACCCTCCAGGATTCCCTCACTCGCTTGAGCGGCCTTAAGCAGCTGCTGGCCCTAGCCGCCAATGGAGGAGCGGCGCTGGTGTTCCTCGCCAGTGGTCGGGTGGCCTGGCCCGCGGCGCTGGGCCTCGCCCTGGGGGCCGTGGCCGGCGGGCTGGTGGGGGGTGCGCTGGCTAGTCGGGTGAACGGCGAGGTGCTGCGCTGGCTTGTGGCGGCCGCAGGAGGCGGGATGGGATTGTGGTTTCTGCTGCGGTAGCTGGGGCGCGATTCGGCCCTGCGCCGGCAGGAGGGGCAAACCCTGCTGGCTCAGGCCTGGCCCGTGAGCTGTTCCAGTGGAGCATCCAGGTGTGCCGCAGCGCCACCCGGTGATCGCCACCTTCGGCCCCCTGCAGTGGGAAAGCGTGACGGTCGAGGAGG
>JBBARZ010000028.1:0-23383 GCA_040399505.1 Cyanobium sp. | reverse complement strand
CTGCTGGAGCACTTCACCCAGGCCGTGCGCAACGATTCCGCCCGACCCCAGATCGCCCAACTCACGGAGCTGGGGCTGGTGGAGCTCACCCGCAAACGGCAGGGCCAAAACATCTACGAACTGTTTGGCCGCACCTGCCCCAGCTGTGGTGGCCTGGGCCACGTGGCGGTGTTACCAGGCAAGGACACGCTCCAACCCCTGGCGAGCCTCCCTGGAGTGGTGCGAACGGTTCCGAGCGCCAGGCCCGAGGCCACCCCCATCCCTGCGGAGGCGGCAGCCAGCCGGGGGAGGCGCCGGGGCGGCCGGGGCGGCCGAGGTGCAGAGAGCGGGGAAGGGCCGCTGGTGGTGTCTGACGATGGCTTGAGCCTCAATGGCGACGGAGCAGAAACCGCTAGGCCAGAACAGGAATCAGCCAGCCGCCGACCTGAACTGGATTTCGTGGCCGTGCCCATGGATGCCGCCCAAGAAGAGGTCTACGGGTGGATGGGCCTCAATCCAGCCCTGCTACTGGATCCCATGCCCACGGGGGACAATCTGGTGATGCGGGTGGTGAGGCCTGGCTGCGACCCGGAAGCTGTGCTGGAAGAAGCTCGCCAACAGTCCAGTTCCTATGGATCCAGGAGGCGCCGCCGAGGCCGGGGAGGTGGGGAAAGCCGTAGCACCCCACACGATCCAGCCCCTTCCGCCAGCGGAGGTGAAATCGAGGAAGGGGAAGGGGTTTCCCCATCCCTGGCCCCAGCGGCCGAACTGGTGACGGTGGAAGTACCCGCTCACCGCAGAGCCCGGGGCTCTGACGTTCGTTCTGAAGAGTCTCCGAAGGAGGACTCCCTTGCAGCATCCCCGGTTGAAGAGGCTGCAGAGGAGAGCGGAGAGCCACGCCGCCGCCGTCGACGTTCCTCTGCAACGGTGTGAGCCCAGGGCCCTCCATCGACGCCCTTGCAGGCGTGGATGAGGTGGGCCGAGGCAGCCTCTTTGGACCCGTGTTCGCCGGGGCTGTGATTCTCCCCAAAAGGGCAGAAGCCCGCCTGAGGGGAGCCGGCCTCACAGACAGCAAACTCCTGACCCCACGCCAGCGTTCCACGCTCGTCCCTTTGATCCGTCGACTGTCCCGGGCCTGGGCCATTGGGCAAGCCAGCGCAGCGGAAATCGATCGTCTGGGGATCCGCAGCGCCACCGAACTGGCCATGCACCGTGCCCTCCAGCGGCTGCACCATCCCATCGCGTTGGTTGTTGTGGACGGCGTGCTTCCCCTGCGCACCTGGGCTGGTCCCCAACACACCCTGGTGGGAGGCGATCGGTTGTGCGCGGCCATCGCTGCAGCCAGTGTGCTCGCCAAGGAAGAGCGTGATGCCCTGATCCGCCGTCTGGCTCTCCGCTTTCCTGGCTATGGACTGGAGCGCCATGCTGGCTACGGCACAGCTCTCCACCGCATGGCATTGCTCGAGCTGGGGCCCACTGCGCTCCATCGCCGAACCTTCTTGCGGGACACGTTCTCCCAGCACCCCTGCGGCTTTGAAGATCTTGCTTAGGAATCGGCCAAAGTGTCGTGGCCTTGGCTGCGACACCACTGCTGAAAATCTTTGAGCAATTGCAAGCGCACCCTGTTGCGCATCCCCAACAGGATGCCGCTGAGGATGGAACGTCCGGTGGCTTCCAACACCCGAGGTGGAACGAGCTTCAGCAAGGGGGGTTGGCTCACGGTCACCGCCAGGGTGGCCTCGCCCTGAAGGCCCTCATCCGAGGGCTGAAGCCAAGAGTTCAGGCCGAGCTGAAAGTCATCCACCAGTCCCAACCCCTCCAGCTGGCAATCCACGGCCTCCAGCTCAAGACGGTCTCCCCGATGGTGGGTCTGCAATTCCACAATGGGCTGAATCTGCAGCTGTAACACCTGCACCTTGGTGACTCTGTAGCGGTAATGGCCCGGGCCAAGGGCCATCAGATGGTTGGGATCCAGCAGGGAGGCCACGACCCGTTGTTCTTCCCTGAGGTATGCCGGCAAGAGATCGATGCCGTCGGGAATGGGCAGAACCAGCTGCTGGCTGGAGCTAAAGGCCAAGGGCATGGCCAGGGGAAGCCGGCAGGGCATGATCCTACGAAGCACCCCTGCCTCACGATGCGCCTCGCCTACCTGGGTCCAGCCGGCACCTATGGGGAGCAGGCCGCAAGGCTACTGGCCACGCTGGAAGGGCTCCAGGCGGAATTGGTTCCCCAACACGGAATTCGGGCCGTGATTCAGGCCCTCGCTGCCGGCACCTGCGAAGCCGCAGTGGTGCCAGTGGAAAATTCCGTTGAGGGCGGGGTCAGCACCTGCATGGATGCCCTCTGGGAGCACCCAGAGCTGGCGGTGCGTCGCGCCCTGGTCCTGCCGATTCGACACGCCCTCCTGGGCAGCGGACCGATGGAAGGAATTAGTGAAGTGCTCTCCCATCCCCAAGCTCTGGCGCAGTGCAGCCTCTGGCTCGGCGAACACCTCCCCAGCGCCCTCCAGCTGCCCACAAGCTCTACGGCGGAGGCGGCTCGCCTAGTGAAAGGCAGCCGCTTTCGTGCGGCCATCGCCTCACAGGAGGCCGCACGCGACCATGGGCTCGAAGTCCTGGCCTATCCCATCAATGATGTGCCGGGCAACTGCACCCGTTTCCTTCTTCTTCAGCGAAGCGCACGCGAGGAAACGGGCCCCCTGGCCAGCTTGGCCTTCTCCCTGCGCTCCAACCAACCGGGGGCCCTGCTTCAGTCGCTGGTTTGCTTTGCCGCCCATGGTCTGAACATGAGCCGCATTGAATCCAGGCCGTCAAAACGGGAGATGGGGGAGTACATCTTTTTTGTGGATCTTGTGTTGCCTCCCCATGGAGCCACCCCCCTTCAGTTAGCGCTGGATCAGCTCAGGCCCCTCTGCGAGCACCTGGCCCTCTTTGGAACCTATCCCCTAGACATTCTTCAGGAAGGGGAAGAGGGAGAAGCCTGACCGCGAAACACACCGAATTGCATAAGGCCGTGGCGAAAGGCCCAATCCATCAGGAGCAAAGTGGGGGTTTCCCGCAAGCCCTGAAGCACGGCCCCAGGCCCCAGACCCAGAACAGCCCCTGGCCTGCGCACCCCTTCAAGGATCGACTCTCTCCAGGATGGAACAGTGGCGAGGGTCCAGTCGGCGCTGTCCACCACCAGGCCCCGATTCCAGCGGCTGTTGTGAAGATTGGCGGTGAGGGAGCGGATGCTGGCGAATTCGGGATGGGCCCATTGCTCCAGCAGTTGACGCATCACCCAGATTTCAAGAACGGAATAAGAGCCATCGACGGGGTCACGGCGGTTCCAGTCAGCCAGGGCCAATACCCCTCCTGGCTTGAGAACTCTCAGGAGTTCATCCGCATAGCGTTGCTTGTCCGGCATGTGGGGAGAAGCCTCCACACTCCAGACTGCATCAAAGACCCCATCCCCCAGGTCAAGATCAAGGGCATCCATCACCGCGAATCGGCAGCGAGGTTCAAGGAAAGGAGGAGTGAGGGCTTGTGCACGCGAGATCTGCCCGGGGCTGATGCTGATGGCGAGAACATCCAGGCCGTAGTCGCGGGCCAGGATGCGAGCGCTGCCGCCAATGCCGCAGCCAACATCCAGCACGGTGCTGCCTGGTGGCAGTTGGTCCAGTCCACTCCATCGCACCAGCTCATGGACAAAGTCAGCCTTGGCCTGGCGAAAGTCCCGCGGGCCTGCTGGGTTGCCGTAATGGCCAAGGTGGACGTGATCACCCCAGAGACGTTCCAACAGGGCATCTTGCGTCCAGCGGTCGTAAGCCTCAGCGACGCTCTGGGAGCCCCGATAGGAGCGGGCCGAAGACAGCCAGAGCATGGACCCGGCCAGAGCGACCCCCACGAAAAGCAGGGCAAGAGGGATCAACCAGGGCTGCCCTGCAGGCACCGTGCTCACCCGTCAGCCTCGTTTCCGTCGTTCGGGGAGAAGGTGTCCTTCAGAACGGTCCGAGCAGCAAGCTGGCGGCGGGTTTGATCCAACAGGTTGAGTTCCTCACGGAGACGCTCTCCGGTGTCGGTGATCTCCAGCAAGGCTTGCTGGTGGTCGGCCACGGGACCCCCCAGATGGGAGCCGATCCAATAGGACAGCTCCCGTGGCAGGTCTGGGAGATCATCCGGCAGCACTGTTGTTTTGCCGACCAGCTTTCCCGTCAGTTCGACCACGTCTCGCAGGGCTTGGGTCACCTCCTGGGTAAGGGCCTGGAGCTCCTCTGCGGTGTCGGAGATCTCATCCTCCACCCAGCTCACCATGGCCACGCGAAATGGAGTATCCCGGAGAATCTTGAGCACGCGGAAGCGCTGCTGCCCCATTGTGACGATATTGCTGCGGTCGTCCTCCAGACCCTGGCAGTGCAAGATTTCGGCACAGCAACCAATGGAAGACATCCGTTGCTGCTGAGGATCCCAACGCAAGACCCCAAAACGACGATCTTCCGCCATCACAGTGCGCAACATCATCCGATAACGGGGCTCAAAAATATGCAGCGGCAAAACTTCCTGTGGAAAGAGAACCACATCGGGCAGGGGAAACAGCGGCAGTTCCCGAACAGATAGATCACTCACAAGGGTTACCTTGCGGATCCTCAGCCTGGAAGAGGGGGCTGGCACCACACTGGAAACCAGAATAGGAACCATAGTGGAGGAGAACCAAGCCTTTCACCTCTTCAGTGATCGAATGAACCCATCCTAGAATGGTCGACAGAGGGGTGTGATTCCGTCAGAGTTTGACCTCAATATCCACGCCACTGGGTAGATCAAGCTTCATTAGGGCATCAATGGTTTTCGAGCTTGGGCTGTAGATATCGATAATCCGACGGTGGGTGCGGGTCTCAAAATGTTCGCGGGAATCCTTATCCACGTGAGGCGAACGGAGAACGCAATAAATTTTTCGTTTGGTGGGTAGCGGGATCGGACCAATCGCTGTGGCAGCGGTGTGATCTGCAGTCTCAATGATCTTTTCACAGGACAGATCCAGCATGCGACGATCGAACGCCTTTAGGCGGATCCGGATTTTCTGCTGGGGAATTGAGGTGGTCATGGTGCCCGGGCGAGAAGGGAAGTCGGATTGTCTAGGTTCGGGTGGAGGCAAGGTAAGCGGGTGGAGAAACCCCACCCGCTTCGGCTGTTAGCAGCCTCTTTATTCCACGATCTTGGACACCACACCCGCTCCGATGGTACGTCCACCTTCGCGGATGGCGAAACGCATGCCCTGTTCGATGGCAACAGGGCAGATCAGCTCAGCGCTCATCTTGATGCGGTCTCCGGGCATCACCATTTCCACATTGGTGCCGTCGTCAGCGGTGAATGCCGTGATCTGACCAGTCACATCCGTAGTGCGGATGTAGAACTGCGGGCGATAGCCGGCAAAGAAGGGGGTGTGGCGGCCGCCTTCCTCCTTTTTAAGAACATACACCTCGCCCTCAAATTTGGTATGGGGCTTGATGGAGTTGGGTTTCACCAGCACCATCCCTCGCTCGATGTCCTCCTTCTGGACACCACGGAGCAGGAGGCCCACATTGTCTCCAGCCATGCCCTCATCGAGCAGTTTGCGGAACATTTCCACACCGGTAACAGTGGTCTCGCGGGTGTCCTTGATGCCGACGATCTGAACGGTTTCGCCTACCTTGACCTTTCCACGCTCGATCCGGCCCGTGGCCACGGTTCCCCGACCGGTGATGGAGAAGACATCTTCCACGGCCATCAAGAAGGGCTTATCCACTTCACGCTCAGGCTCGGGGATGGATTCATCCACCGCGGTCATGAGCTCGTCCACCTTGGCTTCCCATTCCTTATCGCCTTCCAGCGCTTTGAGCCCTGACACTCGAACCACTGGGATGTCATCCCCCGGGAAGTCGTAACCACTGAGAAGCTCGCGCACTTCCAGCTCAACGAGCTCAAGGATTTCCTCGTCATCCACCATGTCGCACTTGTTGAGCGCCACGACAAGGGCAGGCACACCAACCTGTTTTGCCAGAAGGATGTGCTCCTTGGTCTGGGCCATGGGACCATCCGTGGCGGCAACCACGAGAATGGCCCCGTCCATCTGGGCGGCTCCGGTGATCATATTTTTCACATAGTCGGCGTGGCCGGGGCAGTCCACATGTGCGTAGTGCCGATTTTCCGTTTCATACTCAACGTGGGCGGTATTGATCGTGATGCCCCGCTCACGCTCCTCAGGGGCACCGTCGATGTCGTCATATTTTTGTGCCTTGGCCATGCCTTTCTTGGAAAGCACATTGGTGATGGCAGCAGTGAGGGTGGTCTTGCCATGGTCCACATGGCCGATAGTGCCGATGTTGACGTGAGGCTTGTTCCTCTCAAACTTCTCGCGAGCCATGATAAAGAATCGGGGGGTTTAGGGGGTTGGGTTTGATGGGGTTGAAGATCAGGAATTGCCCTGATTCTTGGAGATGATGGCCTCAGCCACATTGCGAGGAACTTCCTCGTAATGGCTGAACTCCATCGAGAAGATACCCCGACCCTGAGTCATGGATCGGAGCTGGGTGGCGTAGCCGAACATTTCGGCCAGAGGCACTTTGGCCTGGACTTTGGACTGTCCATCATCGACGGATTGCCCTTCGACCTGACCACGGCGGGAGGAGAGATCACCGATGATTGAACCGAGGTAATCCTCGGGAATCTCAACCTCTACCTTCATCATCGGCTCAAGAAGAACAGGATTGCACTTCTTGACCCCATCCTTGAAGGCCAGGGAGCCGGCGATCTTAAACGCCATCTCCGAAGAGTCGACGTCATGATAAGAGCCGTCTACCATAGTGACCCTGACGTCGATCATGGGATAACCAGCGATCACGCCAGATTCACAGGTCTCTTTCATGCCTTGTTCCGCAGGACCAATATATTCTTTCGGAACAATACCGCCGACTATTTTATTAACAAATTCGAAGCCTGATCCGGGTTCTCCTGGTTCCATTTCAATGACCACATGGCCATACTGGCCCTTGCCACCGGTTTGGCGGGCGAACTTACCTTCTCCTTTAGCGCTACCCCTGATGGTTTCCCGATAGGACACCTGAGGTGCACCAATGTTGGCTTCCACTTTGAACTCGCGCAGCATCCGATCCACGAGAATCTCAAGGTGTAGTTCACCCATCCCGGCAATCACGGTTTGATTGGTTTCTGGATCCGTGGACACCCGGAAGGTTGGATCTTCATCCGAAAGGGATTGCAGGGCCTTGCCGAGTTTCTCCATATCGCCCTTGGTCTTGGGCTCAACGGCCACGGAAATCACAGGTTCCGGGATAAAGAGAGATTCAAGAATGATGGGATCATTCTCCACGCACAGCGTATCGCCCGTGGTGGTGTCTTTCAGACCAAGGACTGCGCCAAGGTCTCCAGCTCGCAATTCATCCACTTCTTCTCGTTCATCAGCCTTAAGAAGGATCAAACGAGAGATACGCTCCTTTTTGTCTTTGGTGGAGTTAAGCGCGTAGCTGCCCTTCTGCAGCACTCCGCTATACATCCGCACGAATGTGAGTTTGCCGTAGGGATCAGCCATCACCTTGAAGGCAAGAGCACTGAAGGGTGCGGCGTCGTCGCAGGGCCTAGAGGATTCCGTACCATCAGGCAAAACACCTTGAATGGGCGGCACATCCACCGGAGCAGGCAGATAGTCCACGACAGCGTCAAGAACCAACTGCACACCCTTATTCTTGAAAGCTGATCCACAGAGCATGGGAACCATCCCATGGTGAATCACACCGTTGCGGATTCCCCTAATTAGCTGTTCTTCCGTCAGTTCTCCATTTTCGAGGAATGCTTCCAGGAGCTCCTCGTCAGTTTCGGCAACAGACTCCATGAGCTTAAGCCGCCACTCTTCGGAAAGATCAGATAGATCGGCAGGGATCTCAGCTTCCTGAATATCAGTACCCAGATCGTTAGTATAAATCACAGCTTTGTTGCGCACTAAATCAATAATGCCCTTGAGATCACCCTCCGCACCAATAGGTAGCTGGATCGGGACAGCATTCGCCTTTAGCCGATCCTTAATTTGCTCATAAACTTTTAGAAAATTTGCACCCGTCCTATCCATCTTATTAACAAACACAATCCTAGGTACGTTATAGCGATTAGCCTGACGCCACACAGTTTCAGACTGGGGCTGCACGCCACCAACAGCGCAAAAAACAGCTACGACACCGTCCAGCACGCGCATGGAACGTTCCACTTCAATGGTGAAATCCACGTGGCCTGGAGTATCAATGATATTGATGCGGTGATCGTTCCAGCTAGTGGAAATGGCAGCAGCTGTGATCGTGATCCCCCGCTCCCGCTCCTGCTCCATCCAGTCCGTCACGGCCGCACCGTCGTGCACCTCTCCCATCTTGTGCACCACACCGGAATAGAAAAGAATTCTTTCTGTCGTGGTGGTTTTGCCTGCATCAATATGGGCAGCAATACCAATATTTCTCACTCGATCCAAGGGGTAGGCGCGGGCCACGGGTTGTCTCCGGGAGATAGGCGGGAAAAAACGGGCGGTACTCTAAAGAGTGGTGTGAACTAAGCCGGTCGGATCCGCCCTGGTCTCCGATACGGCGAGGAAAATCAATAGCGGTAATGGGCAAAGGCTTTGTTCGCCTCAGCCATCTTGTGCGTTTCCTCACGTTTGCGAACTGCACTGCCAGCCTCATTGGCGGCATCCATCAGTTCCCCAGCCAACTTCTGAGCCATGCTCCGTCCGTTGCGGGCGCGGGAGAAGTTCACCAGCCAGCGAAGGGCCATGGCCGTGCCCCGTTCCTGGCGCACTTCCATCGGCACCTGGTAAGTGGCTCCACCCACCCGCCGGGCCCGCACTTCCACCAGGGGAGTGGAGTTACGAACGGCGGTCTCAAAAAGCTCAAGGGGGTCCCCACCCGTCCGCTCATTGATCAGGGTGAACGCATCGGACAGGATGCGCATGGCCGTGGACTTTTTTCCGTGCTTCATCAGCCTGGCCACCATCATGGATGCCAGCCTGCTGTTGAACTGGGAATCGGGAAGGACGGGACGCTTTTCAGCGGCGTTGCGACGGGACATGGAAGTGGGGCAGGGCAGCGAGAAGAACGAATGGGACGGGGATCAACCCTTGGGAGCCTTGGCGCCGTATTTGGAACGGGCCTGACGGCGATCCTTCACACCCGCGGTATCCAAGGTGCCGCGAATGATGTGATAACGCACACCGGGCAGATCCTTCACCCGGCCCCCACGGATCAGCACGACGGAGTGCTCCTGAAGGTTGTGACCGATCCCGGGAATGTAAGCCGTGACTTCAAATCCTGAGGTGAGGCGCACCCGTGCAACCTTGCGCAGCGCTGAGTTGGGTTTCTTGGGGGTGGAGGTATAAACGCGTGTGCAGACACCACGCCGTTCTGGGCAGGCGCGCAAAGCTGGAGACTTGGTTTTGCGCGTGAGACGCTGCCGCTCGGTGCGGATCAGCTGCTGGATAGTGGGCATCGCGGGCCGAAGGACTGCTCGGGGGGTCGTGGTCGGGCGTCCGACCGTTGACCACAATCCGTCACCTTACTCCCCGGGTGCCCAACCCCTATTGAGGGGTGTGAAGGCCGCTCCGCAGGCGCAGGAGCGGATCAGTTCCGCACCCCTCATCAGAAAACCAGCTCCGCTTAAGTCGCCCCGATAGTCGAGCTGGAGGCCGGCGAGAAGCTCCTGTTGATGGGCTGGGGCGTAGAGGGTGATGCCATTGGCCCGGGCCACGGGGCTGCCGGCCAGATGGCCGGCACGGAGGCGGATCACCCACTGTTCGCAGGAGCCTGCCAGCAGGTCGAGATGCATCATCCCAGGGGTGCCGGCCACTGCTGCCTGACGGCAGAGTTCTGCAGCAGCAGTTGGAGTGAGGCGGAGGCTCTGGCCCCTGGGCACGGCTTTGGGATCGGGTTCTCCTCAGTTTGGCAGCACCGAAGCAGGCGCTGGCGCTGGCCCAGGCTCAAGGGAAACCCGTTCCGTTGGCACAGGGGTGGGGCCGGTGTTGCCGCTGCGGAGGCTCGATCGGGGCACGAGCCCGAGGCCGTTGTGGACAGTGGAAACTACTCCCCTCCCTTTCACGGTGTGTAGCCCTCCCATCACCAGACCGGTGGAGCTGCCCCCGTCCAGGTTAAGGGCATCCTGCAATCCTGCCGCCTGCAGGAACCGAGCGGTCTCGGCGAGAGTCGGGCCCTCGTCGTCCAGACCCTCCAGGGTTAGCAACCACAGGAATCGGCCATCGCTGCCAATCACAGTTCGCGGTGCTCCCTGGCGGAGAAACGCAGGTGAAAAGCCTTCAGCGAGGCCATCCAACACGATACGACCTCCCTGCAAGAGCAAAGGGCCTCCACCCATGACGTTCGGAGCCAATCCCAGATCGCTGCTGGGCCGACTGGCCAGTTGGATGCGGGTGCCAATGTCCCAGGGTAGGGAAACGCTGCGGGCCACCAAGAGATCCTCCCCTGGCCCGAGGGACACCCCAGCCGCCAACCAAGCGCTGTCATACCGGCGCTGAACCACCCCGTCGCGCAACAAGACAGCCTGCTCAGAGCCACTCAGGGCCCGGTAGGGTCCCCAGGCGGAGGTATAGCGCGCCAGGCCGCGCTTCACAAAACCACTGTTGACGAAATCCACGGGCCACTGGCGGGCGGTGCCATCTCCCACCCACTCCTGGAGAGACAGACGCCCAAAGCGAGGGAGGCTGCCCCCCTCCCAGGCCACTACGCCCCGATTCAGAATGGGACCCGATAACCATTGCCCCTGATCTCGAAGAGCCCCCAGGGGGAGCCGACGGACCCGGTTGAAATAGCCCCCGTTGATCGCCACTAGGGCGTCGTAGCGGCGGGCCAGCAGGGGGAGGGTGGTGAGCCCTTCCATGCCTGCGCCCCTGCTGAGGTTTCGAAGCTCCAGGGAATTGCCGAGGGGGTCCATGCGCACGCTGTTCAGCCTGAACCGCCGCCCGGCGAAGGTGCGTAGGTCCTTGCTCCAGAACACCTGGGACCCCAGAAGGGCCTGAAGTCGGGGATCCAGCGATGGCTGCGCAGGGGCTGGGGCAGCCCCTGCGCCTGATTCCCCGCTGGTGGCCAGATCCATGACCACCCGCCAAGGCTGGCCAAGGGTGAACACCC
Source organism: Cyanobium sp. (assembly GCA_040399505.1). GTDB lineage: Bacteria > Cyanobacteriota > Cyanobacteriia > PCC-6307 > Cyanobiaceae > Cyanobium. Next base: position 12,258 of record JBBARZ010000028.1, on the reverse strand, counting down.
GCTGGGGTGCTGCAGAGGCGACAAGGGCCCAACCCTCCCCCTCCTGTCGTCCGGAGAGACCCAAACGGCGCAGGCCCGGGATCAGGGTTTCCGGCAGCTCGGCTGCCAGCCAGACCCCCCCATCAGAGCTGCGCACTACCGCCGGTCCACTGAGATCCAACACCACCCGGCGGCTACCGGGGGGGGCAGCGCTCACGCGCACCTGGCGCACCTGGGGTCTTCCCCCCTGCAGCCGCAATGCGCCTGCGTCCATGTCGGCCAGGAGGGTTCGGGAAGAAAGAAACGGGGCCACATCGACGGCCACCTCATCCGCCAGGGATCGCTGCCGGTTCTGGGGCACGATCAGGCTTTGGCCAAACCACTCCAGTTCCAAGGCACCATCCCCCCGGGTGCGACTACTGAATCCCAACTGACCCTGCAACACTTCCAGGGGCAGCCAGAGCTCGCGTGGCACCTCCGAAGGGGGGCCAACCCAGAGCCAGGAAGCCTGTTGTCGCTGGCCATGGATGCTGAGCACCCGCCCCTCGAAGATTCCCATCGCCCCCGTCCCCCCGTCCTCCTGCATCGGGAGAGCGGCGGGTGGGATGGGTGGCGGGGGCGGAGGTGCTGTGAGCTGGAGCAACCGGGGGTTCGGGCCCGCAGAAAGGGAAACGGGCCAGGCGCTGATCAGGGCGCCACAGAAGGCTGTGAGCACTACGGGCCGCTTGAGCATCTCCGGTCTCCCGTCAACTCAGATTCCGAAAGGTAGACCCAGTGAACGGCGCTTGGATGCCCCTGCCTAGGATCCTTGATTGAAGTCCTCATCTTGGGACTCCGTTCTTTTCACGCAGCAATTTCGCCTGCTGAACGCGGCAGCCCACACCAGCCCATGCCACTTCCCTCCGACGCCCACCGTTCCCCTGCCGTACGGCCCCAGAGCGACTCCTTGCCTCCAGAGGCGGTGTGCGGAGAAAAGGATGCCTGCGGAGTGGGCTTCATCACCCACCTGGAAGGGGAAGCCAGTCACTGGATCCTGCAGCAGTCGCTTCGGGGCCTCCGCTGCATGGAACATCGAGGTGGCTGCGGCGGAGACGCGGATTCCGGGGATGGGGCTGGGCTCCTGACTGCCATTCCCTGGAGCTTCCTGGAGGCGGTGTGGCCCCAGGTCGCCACGGTGCCCAGCCAAAGCGTGCGGGGACTGGCCATGGTGTTCCTCCCCATGGACGACCCCCGCAGACTGAAAGCCCGGGAGATCTGCGAGGAGGAGGCCGCCCAGCTGGGACTTCGCAGCCATGGCTGGCGGGAGGTGCCGGTGAACCGGTCCGTACTGGGCTCCCTCGCCCAGCAGACAGCACCAGCCATTGAGCAATGGCTGCTGGAGGCCCCGGAGGCCTCCAGCGACGTGCCCGATGATGTAGATGCGGTGGAGGCCCTTCTGTTCCGCCTGCGACGCAGGGCCGTTGACCGGATGCGGGAGATCTGGGGCAGTAGCACCACCGATCTCTACTTCGCCTCGATCAGTGCTCGTACCCTCGTCTACAAGGGTATGGTGCGCTCAGAGGTGCTGGATCAGTTCTACGCCGACCTCAGAGACCCCCGCTTCAGCGTCAACTTCGCGGTTTATCACCGTCGCTTCAGCACTAACACTCTCCCCCGCTGGCCCTTGGCCCAACCCATGCGCCTCCTGGGCCACAACGGGGAAATCAACACCCTTCTCGGCAACATCAACTGGGCCAGTGCGGCGGAAGCCAATCTTGAAGTGGTGTGGGGGGAGGCAGCCAGCGATCTACGGCCCCTTGTGAATGCGGCCTTCAGCGATTCCGCCAACCTGGACGCCACCCTGGAGCTGATGGTGCGCAGCGGCAGGCCCATCACCGACAGCCTGCTCACTTTGGTGCCCGAGGCCTACCAGGGCCAACCCGACCTGGAGAATCGCCCAGCCATCCAGGCCTTCTATGAATACAACGCCTGCCTCCAGGAGCCTTGGGATGGGCCCGCCCTGCTGGTGTTCAGCGATGGCCGGATGGTGGGAGCCACCCTGGATCGAAACGGTTTGCGCCCGGCCCGCTACTGCATCACCCGCGAAGGCTTCGTGGTGATGGGCTCGGAAACGGGAGTTGTGGAACTGGAAGAGGCGCAGATCCTGGAAAAGGGTCGGCTGGGGCCCGGCCAGATGCTCGCGGTCGACCTGGTGAATCACCGCCTGCTTCGCAACTGGGATGTGAAAGCTGAGGCGGCTGAACGGCATCCTTACGCCGCCTGGCTTGCCGAACATCGCCGCTCTCTTCCCACCGGGCGCTGGCAAGGGGAGCGACAACGGAGCGAACTGGAACTCCTGCAGCTGCAGACCGCCTTTGGCTTCACCGCCGAAGACCTGGAGCTCGTGATCGAGGAGATGGCTGCCCAGGGGAAGGAACCCACCTACTGCATGGGAGATGACATCCCCCTTGCCGTGCTCTCCTCCAAGCCCCATCTGCTTTACGACTATTTCAAACAGCGTTTCGCCCAGGTCACCAACCCGCCGATCGACCCCCTTAGGGAGCGGTTGGTGATGAGCCTGGACATGCACCTTGGCCGCCGTGGATCTGCCCTCCGACCGGACCCCGCTGGAGCAGCCGTGCTGCATCTCGCCACTCCGGTGCTGAACGAATCGGAACTGGCTGCCCTGGGGGATCAAGGCCTGGGCTTGGCCACCTTGTCCACCCTGCTGCCAGTGGAAGACGGACCATCCGGACTGAAAACGGCCCTGGATCGCCTCATCTTTGAAGCAGAAGCCGCCGTGCGAGGAGGCAATCAGATCCTGGTGCTCTCCGACCGCACTGGCGGGGGGATCACCGTCCTCCACACCACCATCCCCCCCCTGCTGGCTGTGGGGGCGGTGCACCACCACCTCCTGCGCCAGGGGCTCCGGCTGCAGGCCTCGATCGTGGTGGAGACTGCCCAGTGCTGGAGCACCCATCACCTGGCCTGCCTGATCGGCTACGGCGCCAGTGCCGTGTGCCCCTGGATGGCCTGGGAAACCACCCGCCATTGGCTCGCCCATCCCAAAACCCAGTCGCTGATTGAAAGGGGGAAAATCCCGGCCCTAACAGTGGACAAGGCCCAGAGCAATGTGCGCCAAGCCCTAGAGGATGGCCTGCGGAAAATTCTCTCCAAGATTGGTATCTCCCTGCTTGCGAGCTACCACGGCGCCCAGATCTTCGAAGCCATCGGCATCGGCGCTGACCTCATTGATCTGGCCTTCCGAGGCACCACCAGTCGCATTGCGGGATTAACTCTGACCGATCTGGCCAGCGAAACCCTCGCCTTCCACGCCAAGGCCTTCCCCGAACTCAATCGCTCCAAGCTGGAGTTCATGGGATTTGTGCAATATCGCACCGGCGGCGAATTCCACATGAACAGCCCGGAAATGGCCAAGGCGCTTCATGCCGCTGTGGCCGCAGGCCCAGGCTACGACCACTTCAGCACTTACCAGAAGCTGATGGAAGGCCGGCCCCTGACGGCCCTCCGCGACCTGGTGGAACTCACCCCGGCGCCCACCCCCCTCCCTCTGGAGCAGGTGGAGAGCGTGGAGAGCCTGTGCCGGAGGTTCTGCACCGGAGGCATGAGCCTGGGGGCCCTCTCCCGGGAAGCCCATGAGGTGCTGGCGATCGCGATGAACAGGATCGGCGGCAAGAGCAATAGCGGTGAGGGGGGGGAAGACCCAGTGCGGTTCACAGTCCTCCAGGATGTGGATGGAGATGGCCTCTCCGCCACCCTGCCCTCCGTTCGGGGCTTGGAGAACGGGGATACGGCCTGTTCCGCGATCAAGCAGATCGCCTCCGGCCGATTTGGCGTCACCGCCGAATATCTGCGCAGCGCCAAGCAGCTGGAGATCAAGGTGGCCCAGGGCGCCAAGCCCGGCGAAGGCGGCCAACTCCCAGGCCCCAAGGTGGATAGCTACATCGCAGGGCTACGCCACAGCAAGCCTGGGGTGGCCCTCATCTCCCCGCCCCCGCACCACGACATTTATTCCATCGAGGATCTAGCCCAGCTGATCTTCGATCTGCATCAGGTCCATCCCGCCGCCAAGGTGTCTGTGAAATTGGTGGCCGAGATTGGCATCGGCACGATCGCCGCCGGGGTAGCCAAGGCCAATGCAGACGTGATCCAGATCTCAGGTCATGACGGCGGCACGGGTGCCTCGCCCCTGAGCTCCATCAAACATGCCGGAAGCCCCTGGGAGCTTGGCCTTACGGAAGTGCATCGTTCCCTGCTGGAGAACGGACTTCGGGATCGGGTGCTGCTGCGGGTGGATGGGGGGCTCAAGACAGGCTGGGATGTGATCGTGGCCGCGCTGCTGGGAGCTGAGGAGTTTGGCTTCGGCTCGGTGGCGATGATCGCCGAGGGTTGCATCATGGCCAGGGTCTGCCACACCAATAACTGCCCGGTGGGTGTGGCCACCCAAAAAGAAGCCTTGCGCAAACGGTTCACCGGTCTGCCGGAGCACGTGGTGAACTTCTTCCTCTTCGTGGCCGAAGAGGTGAGACAACTGCTCAGCGTGCTGGGCGTAGCCCGGCTGGATGAGCTGATCGGTCGCAATGAGCTGCTGCGTCCCCGCCAGGTGGCTCTCACCAAAACCACCTCCCTGGATCTCTCCTCTCTTTTGACATCCATGCCGGCCGCGACGGATCGGTCCTGGCTCCAGCACGAGAAGGATGCCCACAGCAACGGGCCGATCTTGGAAGACCAGCTCTTGGCCGATCCTGAGGTGCTCCAGGCGATGGAGCACCACGGCCATGTGCAGCGCACCCTCACCATCCTGAACACCGATCGCAGCGTGGGCACCCGCCTGGCCGGCGAAATCGCCGGACGCCATGGCGACAAGGGCTTCACTGGTGAACTGGCCCTCACCCTGAACGGAGCCGCGGGACAGAGTTTCGGGGCCTTCCTCCTCCAGGGCATGCATCTGAAGTTGGTGGGAGAAGCCAACGACTATGTGGGCAAGGGAATTAATGGGGGAACCCTCACCCTTGTCCCTCCACCCAACTGCTCCGACCCAGGACACCAGGTGATTCTTGGCAACACCTGTCTCTATGGGGCCACCGGTGGGGAGCTCTACGCCCTAGGCCAGGCGGGGGAGCGGTTCGCCGTGCGCAACAGCGGGGCCAAAACCGTAGTGGAAGGCAGTGGTGATCATTGCTGTGAATACATGACCGGTGGGGTCGTGGTGGTGCTGGGACGCACCGGCCGCAACGTGGCAGCGGGGATGACCGGTGGCGTGGCCTTTGTTCTCGACGAGGACAACACCCTGGAGCGCCTGCTCAATCCAGACACCGTGGCCCTCCACCCGCTCACCACACCCGAACAGGAGAGCTTGCTCATCCCCTTGCTGGAGGAACATCGCCGACGAACAGGAAGCCAGAAGGCGGCAGAGATCCTTGCTGGTTGGTCCAGCTGGAAAGGACGGTTCAAGGTGCTCGTGCCCCCCAGCGAGCTGGCCACCGTGGGGTTGGCCCAGCGGGAGCAGGTGGTGGCTTAACGCGGGTGCTCCCGCATCAGGCGATGCACCTCCCCAGCGTGGTAACTGCTGCGGGTGAGAGGGCTGCTCACCACCTGGAGAAATCCCAGGGTTTCCTCCCCATAGCGGCGGTAAGCCTCGAATTGATCGGGGGTGACGAACCTCTGAACGGCCAGATGTTTCGGACCTGGGGACAGATATTGGCCCAGGGTCACGATGTCGACACCGCGATGGCGCAGGTCATCCATCACAGCCGTCACCTCCTCGTCCCTCTCCCCAAGGCCCACCATCAGGCCTGATTTCACATAGGCACGGGGCCAATGCTCATGGACCTGGCGCAACAGCGACAGGGAGCGCTGGTAGTCGCCCTGAGGCCGCACCTGCCGGTACAGCCGAGGCACGGTTTCGATGTTGTGGTTAAGCACGTGGGGCGCTCCCTCCATCACCTGAGCTAAAGCCCCCCCATCCCCGCAGAAATCAGGAATCAACACCTCAATCGTGGTGAGGGGGGAACGCCGGCGCACCTGAGCAATACAGGCAACAAACTGAGCGGCACCCCCATCCTCGAGATCATCGCGGTTTACGGAGGTGATCACCACATGGCTCAGCCCCAGCCTCACCACTGCTTCGGCCAGCCGATCGGGCTCGGTGGGATCAAGGGGGCGAACGCTGCGGTCGAAATCGATGTCGCAATAGGGACAAGCCCGGGTGCATCCCGGCCCCATGATCAAGAAGGTGGCCGTGCCGCCCGCAAAGCACTCACCGATGTTGGGGCAACTGGCCTCCTGACACACCGTGTCGAGTTTGAGATCCTGCAACAGGTCGGCCACCTCACCGATCCGTTCCCGCTGGGGGGCCTTGACCCTCAGCCACTCAGGCTTCCCCTGGGGCCCGGAGCCATGGGGTGATGGGCTGGCCGGATGGAAGCGATCTCCTAGGATTGGGTTCACGGGATGTAGCGCAGCTTGGTAGCGCACTTCGTTCGGGACGAAGGGGCCGCAGGTTCGAATCCTGTCATCCCGATTAGCCACCGCCCGCTGCAGAGAGATATCCCCTGGGCGTGAGCACCCATCCTTCCTGCTCGCGGGTCTGGCCATTGCCCACCAGAACAAGGGTCACCATGTCCACCGCCTCACAAGGGAAGGTTCCCAGGGTGTGGATGGCGCAGCTCTCACCAGGCCTGGAAAGCTGGCGGGCCAGGACCACAGGAGTGCTTGGAGGGCGATGCGCTAACAGCAGCTCCCGGGCCCGCTCCAGTTGCCAATGCCGATCCTGGGATCGGGGGTTGTAGAGCGCCACCACGAAATCCCCCTCCGCCGCGGCGCGCAAACGGCGCTCGATCAAGGGCCACGGGGTCAGGCGATCGCTGAGGCTGATGGTGCAGAAGTCGTGCATCAAAGGTGCCCCGACCCGGGCAGCGGCCATCTGCAGGGCGGAAACACCGGGATGCACCTCGAAGGCGGGGCGATCCAATTCCGGCAGGGCCCACCACAGCTCAAGGGCAAGGCCAGCCATCCCATAGATGCCGCTGTCGCCCGAAGAGATCAGGGCCACGGAAAGCCCCTCCCGGGCGAGGGCGAGGGCCTCCTCACAGCGTCCAACCTCTTCCGTCAGCCGCCCCTCCACCCGCAGTTGATCCGGACGCCTGAGGGGGTCCAACAGATCCAGGTAGGGGCCGTAACCCACCCAAGCGGAGCACGCAGCCAACGCCCGGCGGGCTTCAGCCGTTAGCAAGGAAAGGGCTCCAGGACCACTGCCCACCAGGTGGAGGCTGCCCCGCTGGGGTGCCCACTGCCGCTCGGCCAGGGCCATCGCAAGGGTGGCGGCACCCCGCTGATCCGACCGGGATCGAGCGATCCGCTTGGGCACCAACAAGCGGTCCATGGGGAGGGGAGCTGCTTCTTTGTCGCCTGGCGTGCCTGCCTGGCCGGCAGCCAACAGGGCACTGGCCTCAGCCACGCTGGCCGTGCCCATCTCCCTGGCCACAACCTCCGAGGGGTGGGGCACCGCCACCGCCGAGAGTTGTTCTGCGGTGTAGAGCCGAAGGGGCCAGCCGCGCCGCGCCGCAAGGGCAAGCAGGGCCTCCTCATCCCCCTTGCGTGTACAGCTTGCCAATCCCGCCACCCCCTGGGGGGCCAAACCCTCCGCAGCCAAGCTGGTATCCACCAGTTCTTCCAGGAGCGACAAGCTGGTGTGCCGTTCGCAGCCCATCCCAAGCCACAGCAAAGGGGGATGCCACCTGCACCCCTCACCCTGGTGCACGGAGATGGTCATGGCCGCCGTGTTGGTCTGAAGGGCCAGCCCCCGAGCCGCTTCTAGGCCTTGCCAGCGCGCCTCTCCTCCATTCTGGGCTACAGCCAGGGAACCCGCCGCGCCCTGGCGAGCGGCCGCCACCATCAGAGCCGACCAGTCGCCTTCGCCTCGGCGCCATCCCCAGGCGGTGCCAAAAGCATCCAGCGCCAGCCCCCCCTGGCTGGACGAGTGTCCCGTAGACACCACCGTTGCGCCCAGCAACCCTGCCAGCGCATGGGCAAGGGCATCGCCCCCTGCCCCATGGCTACCGAGCAGGGGCACCACCCACCGGCTCTGGGGATCGAGCACCACCACAGCCGGATCCGACCTCTTCTCGCCCAGCAGGGGCGCCACCAGGCGGAGCACCAGCCCACAGGCACCAATGGCCACGATGCCCGACACCTCGGGCCAGACCTCCCGGAGCCAAGCTTCCGGGCTCTCCTCGGCAGAGGGCCAACGGATGAGCACCCCATCCCACGCTTGCTGGAGTTGCAGCAGGAGGGGCACGGCCCCCGGGCTGAAACCGATGGCCGCCAAGGGCTTCTGGGCGATGCCGGCCTGAGTCATCGGTTCCATCGCTGCCTCAACCGTTCCAGTGGACCGGATCGGGGGGCGCGCTTCAAGGTGCCATCGGGGTTCACCTCCTCCCGGGCCGGTACGGCTATCGGAGGAGCGGTCTGGGGGGGGGCGGTTGGCGCAGAGCTAGAGGGCTCTTGCGGAGGGCCCATCATCAAGGGGGGCATCAAGGGAGGGGACGCTTCAGCAGGGGGGTTGGCATGCTCTTCAGGCAGTGGGCTGACAGCAGGGGAGGATTCGGCCCGGGGAGGAGAGGGAAGCGTGCCGTCGGAGGGTGGCGATGGGAGAAAAGGCGGCCCGGGCTTCGGCTGCTCCTCTTTCTCCTTGACTGGGGGCTCTGGAACAGCGGCTTCCTGCAGAGGGAGCTCTTGAACCAATTGACTTGGGAGATCAGGGGAAATCACCGATGCATCCGGTGGCGCGACTGGAAGCAGGGCAGAGGGGGGTTGGCCTCCTAGGAGAACGGCCCGTTCCAGCTCCGTGAGAGGGCCGGGATGGGGGCGCTTCACCCCAGCGGAGCCGGGAACGATCACGTCTTGAAGAACACTATTGAAGGGAGGATTGAGAAGCTCACCGCGGCCATCCAGCAGCTCCAGAAGGAGGGCATTGCTTCCGGTTTTCCAGCCCTTGAGCCAGATCGGCGCCTGCCGGTCTAAGAGCACGCTCTCACCATTAACGGTGACTCGTAGGCGCCAGCCATGGGAATCCGTGCGCAAGCCTTGCAAGGGGGCATCCAGCAGCAGCCAATCGAGCAAAAGGGGAGGATCGCCGGCGGAGCCAGTGGGGCTGACCGGGATCAGTTGGGGTGTGCCAGATGGGGGCAGGGTGGCGGTGTTCTCAGCCAGTCGATGAAGCCGGATCTGTTGCAGGGCGTAGGGCCCCTTGTGCGCCTCGCCCCATGGCTTGGCGGCATAGACCGTGAGCAAATGGCTGCCTGGGGTCAGGGGCGGCATCTCCAGCTCAGTCTCCACGAGGGGGATCGGCAACTGGCCATCCAGCTGGACCACCAGGTGGGGGCCCAGGCCAAGCAACCCCGCATCCACCAGGGGCCAATCCGAAATCTCCAGTCGCAGGGTCCAAGGCCCCTCTGGGAGAAGGCTTTCAGCGGCAGGAGAGAGGATCCGCACTCTCGGATCACGCTCCTCCAACGGCCCCTGCAGTTGCTGCACCCAATCCGGAGGCGGCACTTCTTGAAGCCGCTGCGCAACTGGTCGAGGGGTTGGGCGAGAGGGGGTTGCTGCCCCTCCCCGGAAAGGAAAGCTCAGGGCCTGGGCAGCGGTAGGCGTGAAGAGAATCTGCAGCGCCAAAGCCAAACCCCACATCCCTGCGAACCAGAGACGGCACTGCCGACCAAGCACACGGAAACTCCCACAATCTGACCATTCTGCGCAGCGACACAGGCAACCAAACCGGTGGGTGCCAAGCGGAGCGGTCGCAGCTGCACCAGAGGCCGCGGACGAATATGCCATTCAAGGGCACAAAGAGACGGGAATTCGATATAAAAAACTGACTTCAGACGCCAGTCACAGCCTTGAAAGGCCTGGGATTGAACCTTTGTAACTGGCAGCCAAAAACTCTTGTTTTCGACCCCTATACTTTCGCCAGCGGTCCCCTATCGGGGCCCAAAGCGCCAGTCCATGCAAGGGTTTTCCCTTGTCGACTGGAGCCCACTAAAGGCAATGGCCGCTTGCGGCTCTGCCCCCCGTGGGCCCCACCGATGACTTCGGCTTTGCCGAGCCATCGAAGGGGTGGACCACCACCTCGATTCCGTCCCTCGAGGAACCTCTCGATGACCATCAGCCCACCAGAGCGTGGGAAAAAGGCGAAGGATCTGGTCGACCGGAACCCCGTTCCGGCAACGTTCGAGCTTTTTGAGAAGCCCGGCCATTTCGACCGCACCCTCGCCAAGGGTCCCAAAACCACCACCTGGATTTGGAACCTCCACGCCAACGCTCACGACTTCGACAGCCACACGAGCGATCTTGAAGAGGTCTCACGCAAGATCTTCAGCGCTCACTTCGGCCATCTGGCCGTCATCTTCATCTGGTTGAGCGGCGCCTTTTATCACGGTGCGCGCTTCTCCAACTACAGCGGCTGGCTAGCCGACCCCCTGCACGTGAAACCCAGCGCGCAGGTTGTTTGGCCCATTTTTGGCCAGGAAATCTTGAATGGCGATGTGGGTGCCGGCTTCCACGGCATTCAGATCACATCAGGTCTCTTCCATGTCTGGAGAGCCTGGGGATTCACCAATGAATATCAGCTGCTGTGCACAGCCATCGGCGCCCTCGTCATGGCTGGCCTCATGCTGAATGCAGGGGTGTTCCACTACCACAAGGCAGCCCCCAAGCTGGAGTGGTTCCAGAACGTTGAGTCGATGCTCAACCACCATCTGGCCGGTCTGCTTGGGCTTGGTTCCCTGTCATGGACAGGCCACCTCCTGCATGTGTCCCTGCCCACCACGGAGCTCCTGGACGCCATCGATGCCGGCCAGCCGCTGGTGTTGAACGGCAAAACCATCGCCTCGGTTGCAGACATTCCGCTTCCCCACGAATTCCTCAACCAGGACCTGCTGACCCAGCTCTTCCCCGGATTTGGAGCCGGCATCTCCGCCTTCTTCACCGGAAACTGGGCCGCTTACAGCGACTTCCTCACCTTCAAGGGTGGATTAAACCCCGTGACAGGAAGCCTGTGGATGACGGACATCGCCCATCACCATCTGGCGATCGCGGTGCTCTTCATCGTGGCGGGCCACATGTACCGCACAAACTGGGGCATCGGCCACAGCATCAAGGAAATCCTTGAGGGCCAGAAGGGGGATCCTCTGCTATTCCCTGCGCCCAACGGGCACAACGGCCTCTTTGAATTTCTCACCACCTCCTGGCACGCCCAGCTCGGCATCAACCTCGCCATGCTCGGTTCGCTCACGATCATCGTGGCGCACCACATGTATGCGATGCCGCCCTATCCCTACATCGGTGTTTCCTACGCCACCCAGCTCTCGATCTTCACCCATCACATGTGGATCGGTGGCTTCCTGATCGTTGGCGCAGGGGCCCACGCGGCCATTGCCATGGTGAGGGATTACGACCCGGCCAAGCATGTGGACAACGTGCTCGATCGGGTGCTCAAGGCCCGTGATGCCCTGATCAGCCACCTCAACTGGGTGTGCATCTGGCTGGGCTTCCACAGCTTCGGCCTCTACATCCACAACGACACCATGCGTGCCCTGGGCCGTCCCCAGGACATGTTCAGCGACACCGCCATCCAGCTCAAGCCCGTGTTCGCCCAATGGGTGCAGGGTCTTCACGCTGCTGCCGCCGGCACCACTGCTCCCAATGCCCTTGCGGGCGTGAGTGAGGTGTTCAACGGTTCCGTGGTGGCTGTAGGAGGCAAGGTGGCTGCAGCGCCAATCCCCCTGGGAACGGCCGATTTCATGGTGCACCACATCCATGCCTTCACGATCCACGTCACCGTGCTGATCCTGCTGAAGGGTGTGTTGTATGCCCGCAGCTCCCGCCTGATTCCCGACAAGGCGAATCTGGGCTTCCGGTTCCCCTGCGACGGCCCTGGCCGTGGCGGCACCTGCCAGGTTTCGGCCTGGGATCATGTGTTCCTGGGGCTGTTCTGGATGTACAACTCCCTCTCGATCGTGATCTTCCACTTCAGTTGGAAGATGCAAAGCGACGTGTGGGGAACGGTGAATGCCGATGGAACGGTGTCACACATCACCAACGGCAACTTCGCCCAGAGCGCCATCACCATCAATGGCTGGCTTCGTGATTTCCTGTGGGCCCAGGCCGCACAGGTGATCAACAGCTACGGCTCGAGCTCCAGCGCCTATGGCCTGATGTTCCTCGGTGCCCACTTCATCTGGGCCTTCAGCCTGATGTTCCTGTTCAGCGGCCGCGGCT
>JBBARZ010000027.1:0-23705 GCA_040399505.1 Cyanobium sp. | reverse complement strand
CACCCACCCCGATACCGTGCCCCTGCTGCTGGAGGCCCTTCAGCTTCGCCAGCCCCGGGAGGTGGGGGCCGGGGTGGAACGCAATGCGGTGGCCCGCAATGCCGCGCGGGCCCTTGGAAAGGTGGGGGATGGGCGTGTGGTCCCCGAGCTGTTGGCAGCTCTGGCGGATGAAGATGACGGATTGCGGGAGGCGGCGGCCCGGGCTCTGGGGGAGCTCCGGGCCGAGGAGGCCGTGTTGCCCCTCTGTGAACGCTTGGCTTCCGGGCTGGAGGGAGCGGGGGCCTGCCGAGTGGACAGCCCGAAGTTGCAAGAACCCTGCGAGGCCCTGATCGAAGCTCTCGGCGACATTGGGGTGGTGCGGGAGGAGGTGTTGGTGAGCATCCAGCCGTTCCTCCACCATGAGCGGCCCTTGATTCGTAGTGCGGCGGCCAGGGCGTTGCTGCAGCTCACGGGGGACCCGGCCTTCGGGGAGCAGTTGCTCAGCCTGCTGGAGCACCCCCAACTCCAGGTGCGCCGCGCTGCCCTGATGGATCTGGGGGCCGTGGGTTGGCGCGTTGCTCTGGATCCGATCCGGCGGACCCATGCCGAAAACAGCCTCAAACTGATTGCCCTACGGGGCCTGGTGGAGCGGGGCTCCGGTGACCCCTCAACGGAAGCCCTTCTGGAGGCCATGGATGAACTCCTCTGATCCATTCGCTCCGTTGATTGCGGCCGTGGAGCAGGCTGATTCGGCCGGGGCGCTGTATCAGACCACCCTGGCATTGGCTACGGCACTGGAAACCCTGGAACTCGCAGGGGAGGCTCCTCCCGAGGAGGCTCTTGCCTGTTTGGTGAGCATTTTGGGGTTCAACAACCCAGGTGCGGCCGTGGCGGCCGTGGAGGGGTTGATTGCCTGCGGCCCTGCGGCCGTCGGGCCGCTCCTGGAGGGTTTGGATGCCCAGAACTACGGCGCTCGAGCCTGGGCGGTGAGGGCCCTGGCAGGAATTGGCGATGTGCGGGGGCTGGAGTTGTTGGAGGGGGCCTTGGCCAATGATGTGGGCCCCAGTGTGCGTAGGGCGGCGGCCATCGGCCTGGGCACCCTTCAGGTGGATCGCCTGGCGCCCCAGGATCGCCGTGCCGTTCAGCAACGGGCCTTGTTGGCCCTGGAGAGCGGCGCCCAGGATGGGGAGTGGGTGGTGCGTTACGCGGTGGCCACGGCGATGGAACGGATCACCCCTCGCCTCCAGGAGCTGGAGGAGGGACGCCATCGCGCGGTTTCGACCCTCCATCTCCTGGCGGACGATGCCCAGGAAGAGGCTCTCGTTGTGTGTCTTCGCGCCAGGCTGGCCCTGTCCCGATTGTCTGGCCCATGACGTCCTCCCCCCCGATCAAGGTGCTGTTTGTGTGCCTTGGAAACATCTGTCGCTCGCCGGCGGCCGAGGGCTGTTTTCTGCATCTGATTGCCAGAGAGCAGCTGGACGAAGCATTTGTGGTGGATTCCGCGGGCACTGGTCACTGGCATGTGGGCAAGACTGCCGACCGTCGCATGCTTGAGGCCGCTTCCCGTAGGGGCATCCTGTTGCCGAGTCGGGCTCGCCAGATCGCCCGCTCCGACCTTGCCGCCTTTGATCACATCCTCACCATGGATGATGACAATCTCGCCGCGGTGAGACGGCTTGCGGGTTCCCATCCCACCCGGGCCACCATTGAGCCCATCACCCGCTACTGCCGCCGCCATGGGCTCACAGAGGTGCCCGACCCCTACTACGGAGGCGCCGATGGATTTGAGCAGGTGCTTGATCTGCTGGAGGATGCCTGCGAAGGCTTGCTGGCTGAGCTGAGGCCAACAGGTGATGATTCAAGCCTGGGTGGGGGTGGGTTGTCTGAGATCGGAGCCTGATCCGGGCCAGGCTTCCTCAGGCACCTTGGACCGGAAGGCATCCACCATGGCCTGGATCACGGCCTCGATTTCCATGCCATCGCTGACCAGCAACAGGGCATCTGGCGCCTGGCGCAGCGGGGCTTCCTGGCGGGTGGAATCCTGTTTGTCCCGTTCGGCAATCTGACGCTCGAGCTCCTCCAGCTCGGGCGCTTCAAATCCCTGTTGCTGCAGATCCTTAGCCCGCCTGCGGGCCCGTTCGGCAACGCTGGCGGTGAGAAAAATCTTGCACTCTGCATCGGGAAACACGGCGGTGCCCGTATCTCGCCCTTCTGCCACCAGCCCCCCCTGCTCCCCCAGGCGTTGCTGAAGGGTGGTCAGGCTCTGCCGGACACAGGGATGGGCCGCCAAGGTGGACACCACAGCCGTCACCTCCGGGCTGCGGATGGCCGTGCTCACGTCGTGGCCATTGACCTTGATCTGCACCTGCCCCTCCTCCGATGGACTGAGATCCAGGACCAAACCCTCTAATAAAGGCGCCACAGCCCTTGGATCGGCCGGATCCACTCCCTGCTGCAGAACCCACCAGGTGAGAGCCCGGTACATGGCTCCCGTATCCAGGAAGGTGAGGCCCAGGCGCTTGGCCAGGCCTCGAGTGACTGTGCTTTTGCCAGCGCCGGCGGGACCATCGATGGCAACAATCGGGGCTCGGGGCATCAGGAAGCGGTGATCGATGAGCCGGGCAGGGCCGCAGCGCACGGCCGCAGCGAGCAGTGCCAGGCCCCCGTGGGTTTCGTAAGTGCCCAGTGTATGGGCATCCACCAGGGCCACGTACTCGGGGGGCAGGTTGAGGCGTTGAAGCTCCGCTTCGAGCGTCTTGAGGATTGTGGAAGGAGCGTTCTGGTGGTGCTCCAGGGCCGCTGCTTTCGCTAGGGCAGCAAAAAGGCCGGATGCCCGAGCTAGCTCTTCTGGATTGAGGTAGCTGTTTCTGGAGCTGAGGGCCAAGCCATCCTGTTGGCGCACCGTGGCCATGCCCTCGATCGCGACGGGCAAGCCGAGGTCGGCCACCACCTGACGCAGGATGACCAGCTGTTGCCAGTCTTTTTCTCCGAGGAAGAGCCGCTCAGGCTGAACCATCCCCAGCAGCCGAGTCACCACGGTGGCCACCCCCTCAAAGTGCCCGGGACGTTGGGTCGCGCAGAGAGATGTCTGCAGAAACGCTGGGGGGACGACGTGGGTGATCCCGGCTTCCCCTCTGGGATACATCTCCTCTGCCGATGGAGCAAACACGGCGTGGGCCCCAGCGTCCTGTACCAGGCCGGTGTCCTCCTCCAGTTTGCGGGGGTAGTGGTGGAAATCCTCCCCTGCTCCGAATTGCAGGGGGTTCACAAAGATGCTGACCAGCACCTGGGGCTGGCCCCACCACCTGGGCATAGCCGCCCGCTGGATCAACTGGACGTGCCCACCATGGAGCGCCCCCATGGTGGGCACGAAGTGAAGCCCTCGCTGGGGCAGGGATCGGCGCCAGCTGGCGAGCTCGCTCTGGGAACGAAGAAGGAGCAAGGGGAAAGGGGTCGCCAATAAAAATCCTCCCAGCCCATGGGCCGGGAGGATTGGGGATACAAGAGCAAAGATCAGTCGATCACTTCGAGCCTTACGTCGGCAAGACCACTGGCGGTGACACCGAGGACCTGGGCAGCACCGTGGGCCAGATCAATCACTCGACCTCCGGTGAAGGGGCCGCGGTCGTTGATGCGAACGACGGCGGTGCGGCCGTTATAGAGATTGGTGACCCGAACTCGGGTGCCGAAAGGGAGGTAGCGGTGGGCTGCCGTGAGGGTGCCTGGCCGAAACACTTCACCACTGGCTGTGCGGTTTCCGTAGAACCCTGGGCCATACCAGCTGGCTTGACCGACCTGAACACTCCGGGCTGAGGCAAGAAGCTGACCTTGTGCCAGAGGGGCAGGAGGATTCAACTTGATGAAGTTCTTGTCCCAGGTTGAGGGGGACTCCACTTCACGAATCACGAAGGTGCCGGAAGTGGGGGAGGAGAAGGATGCGGCTTGAGCCGGGGCCAAAGATGCTGCAGAGATGAGGAGAGCTGCAGAGCCGATGAGATGGAGTGAACGCATGACATTCGAAACAGGCCGGAATGCAATTCCTGAAAGCTCAGGATTGTCTGGGCATCTCGCAAATAGCAGTCAATACGACTTGGATCTGGAGAGTGCTTATCGGCTGAGTTTCTCGCTGGGGGTTAACAACGGGCCAAAGGTACCGGCTTTGCGCAGGCGATAACAGCGCCCAAACCCCCTCCAGGAAAGATCAGAATTTGTCATCTTTAACCTTTCCTCCAGTTTTGGCGGGGCTCAAGCCTCCCCTCCTGATGCTCCCGGTGATAAAAAGATCTTATAAAAAAGATAAGTCCTGCTAATCTTTTTGTGTGCCAATTGGGATTTGGCCTCTCTTTGGCTAGGCCTCTTGCCCCGGTTCTGTGCCATTGGAGGATCGAAGCAGCTGGATTGCACCATGGACTATCGGAGTGCTGGGGTGGATGTGCAGGCCGGTCGGGCCTTTGTGGAAAGAATCCGAAGCAGTGTGCAGGGCACCCACAGGCCTGAGGTGCTGGGTGGGGTGGGCGGATTTGCGGGGCTTTGCCGGCTTCCCGGTGGCCTGGAGCATCCTTTGCTGGTGGCCGGCACCGATGGGGTGGGCACCAAGCTGGAGCTTGCGCAACGGCTGAATCGCCACGACGGCATTGGCCTCGACCTGGTGGCGATGTGCGTGAACGATGTGATCACCTCTGGTGCCGAGCCCCTGTTCTTTCTGGACTACATCGCCACCGGTCGCCTCACTCCGGACACCCTGGCGGAGGTGGTGGAGGGCATTGCCCATGGATGCCGTTTGAGTGGCTGTGCCCTGCTGGGCGGGGAAACGGCCGAAATGCCGGGGTTTTACCACCCAGGTCAGTACGACCTGGCCGGATTCTGTGTGGGGGTGGTGGAGGAGAGCCGGTTGATTGATGGGCGCGCCGTGAAGGTGGGTGATCGGGTGGTGGGTGTGGCCAGTAGTGGGGTGCACAGCAATGGCTTCAGCCTGGTGCGCCGCATCCTGGAGGACCGGCAGGTGACAGAGGAGACCAGGCTTGGAGCGGAAGGCCCCCTTCTCCTGAGTGAGCTGCTCACCCCCACAACGCTCTATGGCGATCTAGTGAAGGCCCTCATGGCCTCCGATCTTGCCCCCCATGGCATGGCCCACATCACTGGGGGGGGATTGCCGGAAAACCTTCCCCGCTGTTTGCCCGAAGGCGTCAACGCCGTTCTCGACCCAGGGAGCTGGGAAAGACCAGCCCTGTTCCATTGGCTCCAGGAGGAAGGGGAGGTGCCGGAAGCCGATCTTTGGCACACCTTCAATCTGGGGGTGGGCTTCTGCCTTGTGGTGAGCCCCCAGACCGTGGATGCGGTGGTGCAGGTTTGCAAGAGCTGTGGCCACCGGGCCTGGGAGATCGGGCAGATCCAGGAGGGCAACAAAGGTGAGCGGGCTCTCCTAATGAAGGGTTTCATTTCTTCCTAAGGTGAGGATGCGATCTGGCGATCGCTGTTTTGGTCAATGCATCGGCTCATACCCCCATGTTGAATACCTCCACTCGTATTACCCGCCGTCGTAGTTCCGCCGGCCCCACCCCGCCCCAGCGTCCCCAGCAGCCCCGACCCAAACCCCGGGATCCCTCAGGTCGTCAGAGCGGGCAGACGGGGCAGCGACCCACCTTCCTCACCCTTCGCGATCACGGCAAGGTGTATGTAGGGGACCTGCCCCGCCTCTCCGATGGCCAGCTCACCCAGATCTTCAAGGAAGCCCAAAGCGTCCTGGACAGCCTGAACAGGCGACTGGGCGAACTGGATTCCCAGGTGTTTCTCAATCAGTCCGATCAGGACACCCGCATCCGCGCTACCACCAAGCGGGATGTGACCGAACGGTTTCTCCACGCCATCGTTCAGGAGCACGACCTCCGGCGCAGCAATCCGGCCCTGCGTGCTGCCGCTGGGGAATCCCTGGCACGGGCTTTTCTTCAGTTGGCGCGCCATCGGCTCCCAGGATCCACGTTCGACTCCCTGTTGCAGGAAGCTCTTGCGGCCTGTGATCCCGCGGAACGGGCTCTGGAGGGAACGGGCGATGAGGCCGAAATGGTTCGACGGTTGCAGGGCGATTCCAGTGAAACGGAGGTTTCTGAGGTGGTGACCGCCCTCCCCGTGGTGATCTCAGCCGACATCTAAACGTTCAGGTGCTTTGAAAGGGATTGGTTGGCATGCGCACCCTGTTGGCGAAAGCCAGCCGATCCAGCTCCTGGGCTTCCTCATCAGAGAGCATCCAACCCAGGGCCGCTGCGGTCTGCTCGGCTTGGTCGGCGCGCCTGAGGCCCGGGATGGGCATGGCTCCGTGGCTGCGGCACCAGTTAAGGGCGACAGCCGCAGCTGAAGTGGCCCTGGCGGCAGCAATGTAAAGGAGCCCTTCCTGCAGGGCAGCAGCTCCCCGGTCCAGACGCTTGAAGAGGAGTTGGCGGGGGCCGGTCGGCACGGCTCGGGGCTTGCCTTCGCTCGGGGCCAGCCAGCCCAGGGCCAGAGGGCTGTAAGCGATGAGCTCCACCCCCAGCTCGCGGCACACTTCCGCCACCCCCCCTGGAGCGGCGGCTTCGGGCGCCAACAGCGAGAACTGAACTTGCAGGCTGGAGAGGCGCACGCCGCGCTTCGCCAGCAGGCTATGAACCTGGCGCAGACCCCTGGGGCCAAAGTTGGAGACACCCAGTTCCGCTACGTCCCCAGTCAGCAGACGATCGGCCAGCCCTTCGAGGAGTGGCCTTTCTTGCCAGGGGGCATAGCGGGCCGTACTCCAGTGCAGTTGCACCCGATCCAGCTTTCCTTGCAGCCTCTCCCGGGAGGCGGCCAAAGCGCGGTCGAACCCCCGTCGCCCCAGGCGCCAGGGAAAGGGGGCCAGCTTGGTGGCCACCGTGAGCCTTTCCCGCGTGTTGGCTGGTAGATCAGCACACCAGGCTCCCAAGAGAGCCTCGCTTCGCCCGTTCCAGCGCCCGGTTCCGTAGGAATCCGCCGTATCAAAGAAGGTGAGTCCAAGGGCAACGGCGCGCTGGAAGGCGGCCTCGATCTGGCTGTCCTGCTGGGGGTCGTACCCCCAAAGAAACTGATTGCCCCAGGCCCAGGTGCCCACGCCGATGGAGGGAAGATCCACGAAGGGGGACATCGGCACCCAGGAGCTGGAAGGGCCATGATGCATGTCCGTTCCGTCCTTGGTAATTGGTCTTTCCCGTGGAGGCCACCTCAGCCGCAGCTTTCCCCAAGCCCTCTGGAGAGGAATCCGCAGAGATTTCCTCGCCACCTCCCGTGCAGGATCCGGTGCTGTGTTCCCACTGCAGACGTACGGCCAGCAATGGGATCAGCTGCCAGGGAATCTGCGTGGCCGACTCGGGCTATTGAGGGTCTTCTGGCAAGGCTCGATGGAGCCCATTGTTGCGGGATATGCAGTTTCGTGGCCTTTCCCCGGCAAAGGCAACGGACCTTTATATTTGCTTTAGGGTTTGTGCAGAACCAGGCGAGGCGCCGTGACCCATCCCAGCTCCCTGCTCATTGCCATGGCCCTCTTCGGCCTGATGGTGGTGGAAATCGCCACCCGTCTCCATGCCAGTGCCTGAGCCTGGACCAGAACGCCCAACGACTTCGCCGATGACGGATTTCCCCATTCACCGCGGCCGGCGCCGTCCTACAACATAGATGTGCTGCTTGCAGGCCTGGTGAAGGTCATCCACCACAACAACGAGCACCTGCTTTGCCTCTCCTCAGAGGAGGCAGCCCTTTTGCTGGATCTCTGCCACGCAGGCGTGATCTCCGACCACCTCTCTCCAGCGAGGAGCAGAAGGAAGCGCCTGGAGCGTTTGGTGGGTGATCTCCAGGGAGCCCTGCACACCGCCGCTCAGGCGTTCTGGCTACGTCAACTCAGCGGTAAGAAACCTGGAACGGCCAGGTAGGGCCTGACCACCTCGTTTGACCGTTCTCCTGAAGGTGAACGGTCTTCTGAAGGCGGCACCCAGATTCGAACTGGGGATAAAGGATTTGCAATCCTCTGCCTTACCACTTGGCCATGCCGCCGCAGGGGAGCAAAATCCCCTTCATGGATCGTATCAGCCATGTCCTGCCTTCCCGACTGCTGGTGCTCAGCAACGGCCATGGGGAGGATCTCATCGCTCTGCGCGTGATCGAGGCCTTGGCCCGCCTCCAGCCGAAAATCTCTATTGCCGTGCTTGCCTTGGTGGGAGAGGGGGCCATCTTCACCGGCGCCCCACCGGGACTCCAGCTTGAGCAGCTCGGCCCCTCCCGCCGCCTGCCCAGTGGGGGGTTCAGCAACCAGAGCCTGGGCGGGTTGGTGCGGGATCTTGCCGCCGGGTTGCCCCGCACCACCTGGCAGCAGCTGCAGGTGGTGCGGCTCTGGGCAGCCCGAGGCCAGCCGATCTTTGCCGTGGGCGATCTTCTTCCCCTGGCCATGGCCTGGCTGGGGGGAGGTCCCTACGGCTTCCTGGGCACCCCCAAAAGCGACTACACCTGGCGCAGTTCTTCTCCTCCAGGCTGGGGAGAATCCCCCCTGGCCGATGCCTATCACCGTCTGAAAGGGAGCGAGTGGGATCCCTGGGAGTGGGCCCTGATGGCCCATCGCCGTTGCCAAGTGGTGGCGGTGCGCGATGGGATCACGGCTAGGGGACTGCGGGCTCACCACATTCGGGCCGAAGCCCCCGGCAACCCGATGATGGATGGCTTCGCGGCGACGCCGCTCCCCGCCTGCCTGCAGACCGGCCGCAGGGTGATGCTCCTTCCCGGGAGCCGCCTCCCCGAGGCCCTGGGCAACCTCCAACGGCTTCTGGCCTCGCTTCCGGATCCTGCCGCCTGCGCAGCCCTGGGAGGCCTCACGGTGCTGGTGCCCATCGGCCGCGACCTGAATGTTTCTCCTGCCCTGGCCTCCCTTCTCCTGGCCCAGGCGTTCCAGTCCATGCCCCCTCCACCCCATATCGGGGCGGAGGCCGCCTGGATCCGGGGATCGCTCCAGCTCTGGCTGGGGCCGGGATGCTTTTCAGCTTGGGCTCCTTGGGCCGAGGTGGGGTTGGCTACGGCCGGTACGGCCACTGAGCAGCTGGTGGGGTTGGGCGTGCCGGCCCTTTCCCTCCCAGGGGCTGGCCCCCAGTTCACTGTGAGCTTTGCCCGCCGTCAGAGCCGCCTGCTCGGTGGGGCCGTGCAACCCTGCCGAACGCCGGAGCAGCTGGGATCCTGGCTACTGGCTCTTCTTCAGGACAGCAGGGCCAGGGAAGGGCTCGGCCAGAAGGGGCGGCAGCGAATGGGGCCAGCCGGTGGGAGCGAGGCCCTGGCCCGCCTGGTGGCCGAGCGGTTGTTGGAAGCATGATCCCCGCCGCGGGATGATGCTTTTTGTTGCCACCCTCACCGATGCCTGTCATTCCTGATCGGGATTACAACGCCGCCTGCGGGCGCCTGGCCGGGTTCTTGGGTGTGAGCATTGCCGCGGCCCGGCGCCGGGTCGACATCCGGGCGGCCCAGGAGGGCCTCAGCGAAACGGCCGCTCGCATCGCCCTGGCCGAACGGATGTTGGCGGAAGTTCAGGCGTCAGGCATCGATCACCAGGGTCTGCTTGATGCCCAGCTCGGCGCACTGAGCAGCGAGGAAAATTTCATGACCGAGGACTAGGAGCCGGCCCGGGCGCCCTGTTGGCTCAATGTTCGAAGACGGAGCCAAAGCGCTGGCGATCCAGGGTGGCAAAGACGGGAATGCAGGCAAAGCACTGCTGGGCTAGGGCCCAACGCTCCTCTCGACGCAGCATGCTCTCCAGCCGAGTGCGGGCTGGCAGCAACCAGCGCACGTCGCCGGCCGCATAGGTGAGCTGAGCCTCGCTGAGCTCCTCCACCCGACCCCAGTCGGAGCTCTGGGCCTGCTTGTCGAGCTCCACCCCCACCAACTCATTCACCACCTCCTTCAGCCCGTGGCGTGGGGCGTAGGTGCGCGCCAGCCTGCTGGCGATCTTGGTGCAGAAGATGGGATTCACGGCAATCCCGAGGTTTTCCCCCAACGCGGCCACATCGAAGCGGGCGAAGTGAAACACCTTTTCCACTGCCGGATTTTCAAACAGGCTCTTGAGCCTCGGCGCCTCTTGCTGGCCCCGGGTCAGGCGGATGCAGCACACCCGATCCTCCCCGTCGCAGATCTGAACGAGACACAGCCGATCGCGGCCGTGCATCAGCCCCATGGCTTCCGTATCTACGGCCAGGGCGGGCGCCAGGGCGTAGAGCGCCAGCCACTCCTCGTCCAGATCCCCATCAAACACCGCGAAACGGCTGGGGGGTGGGTTGCCTTTACTGCCACCATTGGGCTGGCCTTGTCCAGGAGTCCCTGTCATTCGTCCGCACTTATCGGCTTGTCCATGCTGCGCCATGGCGGGTTGGAGGTGGGGCCCTTGCCAAGCCGGCCGTCAGGCCCCTCGGCCCTGGGCTATTCAGGAGAGAATTTGACGCTGGTCTGTGGCGCTTCGATGGCCCCTTTTGGTTCCACCCTCCTGCTGACCGTGCTCATGGCCATCGGTCTGGTGTTCTTCCTCCGGGCGGCCAGCAAAGACCGCACAACCGTGGTGGAAGTCCAGTCTCCCCGTCCCGCACTGGAAGTCCTGGATGGGATGGTGGCCTGGTTGGGGAACAGGGGCTGGAAGCCTTCTTCCCAGGATCCCCTGCGGCAGGTGCTCCGCTTTTCGGGCCAGGTGCAGGCGAGTCTGCCCCTGGCCGTGCTTCTTTCCCTTCTGGGCAGCCTGGGGGGGGCCAGCCTCGCCCTGGTGCTTCATCAGCTGCTCCCAGGGGTGGGCTGGTGGGTGCTCGCCCTTGCCCTGCTTGGGCCCCTTGCCGGCTGGATCTACTGGCGCCGGGCCGCTCGCCCCGAAAGCCTTGAGCTGCGGCTGATCGAGGAAGCTCCCGATGGGGGCAGCACCTTGCGGTTGCGGGCCCACCGCGATGAACTGATCGCCATGGAGAAAGATTTGGGCCCCTCCCTTGGCCTGGCCAGTGATGGTCGCCTGCTGCGTTCCCCCATCTAAGACCGATGCGCCTCTCTGCCGTTCTATCGGCCACCACCCTGGCCACCCTCACCGCCGTCTTTGGGCAGCCCCCACTGGATGCCCAGATGGCGGCCCCGCAGGAGGCCAACCTCCTCGCCCGGAACCCAGGTTCCACCGATCCCCTTACAGGCGTGCGCAGCGCCATGCGCAAGGACTGGATCGGCCTGAGAACCGTTTCGCCCAACACCCCGATCCTGGTGATGGCTGGCCATGCCGATTCCCAAGGGATCTCCGGTTCGGGCACCAGCGGCGAGGCCGTGGGGGTGCTAGGAGCGGCCCCCATGATGCAGGGCATCACGGATGAGCACTATTGGAATCTGGTGTTGGCCCATGCGGTGGCCACCCTGGGTCGAGCCCGGGGGCTGCGCATCGATTTCTACAAGCCCCCTGTACGCACCATCCACGACGGTGATCACCCCGGCACCAACTGGAGCGTGGGCCGGCAGCACGCCCTGGCCGATGGTTATGCCTTCGAAATCCACTTCGATGCCTATGGACCTGCTGGCGTGGGCTCTGGCTTGATCCCCCCCCTGCATCGACCCTTCAGCCGCATCGATGAAAGCTTGGCGCAGGAGTTTGGGGCCTATCCCATGAACTTCCGCGATCGCCTTGGTGGCCCCAAGCGAGGGGTGGCCATCCTGGAACTTGGCAAGTTGGAGGGACGGTTGGAAGCCTCCCTGCGGGACCCCCGCACCCGCCAGCAGACCGTGAACCTGCTGGCGGAGCGGGTGGTGACGGCCCTTGAGATCGGCTTGGGCCGGGTGGCGGCACCACAGGGCGTGGGCCGGATTAGCTCACAGCCTGCAAGGGTGCGCAGCGGCTCTCCAGTGACGGGTCGTCCAACCAGTTCTGGGGCCGAGTGAACACTTCCGTGAGCAGGGCCTCCCGGCTTCCTGGCTCTGGAACATAGGCGTATTCCCAGCGCACCAGCGGCGGCAAGGACATCAAGATTGACTCGGTGCGGCCATTGGTTTGCAGGCCGAAGATGGTTCCACGGTCGAACACCAGGTTGAACTCCACATAGCGGCCACGCCGGTAGAGCTGGAATTGGCGCTCCCTCTCGCCCCAGGGGAGCGATTGGCGACGCTCCACGATGGGGCCGTAGCTTGGCAGGAAGGCGCCTCCACAGGACTGGGCGAGGCGAAACAGCTTCTCCCAGTTTTGTTGGATGGCACCAATGGCCCGGGACGCCTGGGCTGCGGGACCATGGGAATCGGTTCCTTTGTAGAGCACCCCGTTCCCATCCTGGTAGTCGTAGAAGATGCCTCCAACCCCTCGGGTCTCACCCCGGTGCTTGAGGTAGAAGTATTCATCGCACCAGGGCTTGAACACGGTGTGATACGAAGGATCAATGGCGTCGCAGGCCTCTTTCAGGGTGCGATGGAAGTGCCTGGCATCCTCCAGAAAGGGGTAGTAAGGGGTGAGGTCTGCCCCCCCGCCAAACCACCACACAGGCCCCGCCTCGAAATAGCGGTAGTTGAGATGGACGGTGGGGATCCAGGGGCTGCGGGGGTGCAACACCATGGAGGTGCCGATGGCAAACCAGGGATGGCCCTTGGCCTCGGGGCGCTGGTTGAGGATCGATGGAGGCAACTCCTCTCCCTGCACCTCCGAGAAGTTCACGCCGCCCTGTTCAAACACCCGGCCCGCCTTCATTACCCGGGAGCGGCCCCCTCCTCCCTCAGGCCTCTCCCAGCTCTCCTCCTGGAAGCGACCCTCCCCATCCACGGCCTCCAGACCGGCACAGATGGAATCCTGAAGACCCATCAGCAGATCCCTGGCCCGGCTCCTCGACGCAGCTGGGGGCGTCGCTTGAGGGGAGGAGATGGACATGGAAGACGGTTGCTGCTGCTCTTTCAACCTTCCCAGTCCGATGGGGTCATCCACAACCCATCGAGAGGCTCTGTCACCCCAGATGCTGCCTAGGATCCCGACCGACCGACGGGGAAGATGACTCCGCCCATGTCTACATCCAGCACCGATCCGGGCCCCGATCCCAGCCTCAGTGCGCTTGAGCATCAGGCGATGGACGCCCTCAGACCCCTGAGGGATGCGGGGACCGACCGCCCCTTGCTGGAGCTGGGTTGGATCTCCGGCGTGCGGGTGCAGGGCTCCCGCGCCATCTTCCGCCTGGCCCTGCCCAATTTCGCCGGTGGCCAGCGGGACCGCATCGCGGCGGAGGCCCGGGGAACCCTTTTGAAGTTGGAGGGGATCGAGGACGTGCAAATTGAGCTGGCTCCTCCCCCGTCCTCAGGTCCCATTGGCGGCGCAGGCCATGGTTCTTCCCCTGGGCCCGGAACGGGGCTGCCCTCTCGCCAGGCCATTCCCGGCGTTCGCCAGGTGATTGCCGTGAGCAGCGGGAAGGGGGGGGTAGGGAAGAGCACGGTGGCGGTGAACCTGGCTTGTGCCCTGGCCCTGAAGGGGCTGCGAGTGGGGTTGCTCGACGCCGATATCTACGGTCCGAATGCGCCCACCATGCTTGGCGTGGCCGGCCAGATGCCCGAGGTGCGTGGGCAGGGCGCCGACCAGGTGCTGCAGCCGATTCCCACCTGTGGTCTGGCGATGGTGTCGATGGGGTTGCTGATTGAAGAGAACCAGCCCGTGATCTGGCGGGGCCCCATGCTGAATGGCATCATCCGACAGTTCCTCTATCAGGTGGATTGGGGGGAGCGAGATGTGCTTGTGGTCGACCTTCCCCCCGGTACTGGTGATGCCCAGCTGAGCCTGGCCCAGGCCGTTCCCATGGCTGGCGTTGTCGTGGTGACCACCCCCCAGCAGGTGTCGCTTCAGGATGCGCGGCGGGGGTTGGCGATGTTTGTGCAGATGGACATCCCGGTGCTCGGCGTGGTGGAAAACATGAGCTGGTTCCTTCCTCCCGACCAACCCGAGCGCCGCTACGCCCTCTTCGGCAGCGGTGGCGGCGCCTTGCTGGCCGACGAGGCGGCCGTTCCTCTCCTGGCCCAGCTCCCACTGGAGATGCCGGTGCGGGAAGGGGGAGACGAGGGGCGTCCGATTGTTCTGGCCCAGGGCGAATCGGCCACGGCTCAGGCGTTCCTGGGCTTGGCAGACCAGCTCTGCGAACGACTCTCCCTCATCAGAGCGGCGGTGTAAGCCGATGGTGGCCCTTGCCGAGCAGCGCCGTATGGCCCGAACCTCCTCCCGTTCGGGTTGGTTGAGGGCCGACTCCATCGACTGGGTGCTCTGGGGGGTGCCCCTCATCCTGTGTTTCCTGGCGGGAATCCTGATCGCCAGCACGCAGCGCCAAGCTGATTACGCCGATTGGTATCAGCACTGGATCACGGCGGCCGTGGGCATGGTGCTGGCCCTTTTGGCGGCTCGGCTCCCCATGGACAGGCTCCAGGTGGCCCAATGGCCGATTTACATCCTCACGAATCTGAGCTTGGTGGCGGTGAGATTTGTGGGCACCTCCGCTCTCGGTGCCCAGCGCTGGATCAACATCGCCGGCTTCCATGTGCAGCCCTCTGAATTTGCCAAGGTGGCGGCCATCCTTCTGCTGGCGGGTCTGCTGGCTCGGTTTCCCGTGGAGCGACCCGTAGATCTGATCCGGCCTATTGCCCTGATCAGCGTGCCCTGGGCTCTGGTGTTTCTGCAACCCGATCTGGGCACCTCCTTGGTCTACGGAGCCATCCTGTTGGTGATGCTCTTCTGGGCCGGGATGTCTGTTGGTTGGCTGATTCTGCTCCTCTCCCCCCTTGTGACGGCGATCATCTCGGGAGTGGTCCCCTGGGGGTTGGCGATCTGGATTCCCCTCATGGCTCTGCTGGCCTGGCGATCCCTCCCCTGGAGGCGCATTGGGCTGGCGGTGGTGACGGCTGTTCAGGTGTTCTTTGCCGCCATCACCCCCCAACTTTGGAATCACGGCTTGAAGGCTTATCAGCGCGAGCGCCTGGTGCTGTTTCTCGACCCCGCCAAAGATGCGCTGGGGGGGGGCTACCACCTTCTCCAAAGCAAGGTGGGCATTGGCTCCGGAGGCCTCCTGGGAACGGGCCTCATGCATGGCCAGCTCACCAAGCTCCGCTTCATCCCCGAACAGCACACCGATTTCATCTTCAGTGCCTTAGGAGAGGAGATGGGATTCATCGGCTCCACCCTTGTGGTGATCGCCTATCTGCTGCTCTGCTGGCGCCTCCTGCAGATCGCCCTTCATGCCCGCACCGACGTGGAATCCCTCCTTGTGATTGGGGTGGGAGCCATGCTGATGTTTCAGGTGGTGGTGAACATCTGCATGACTATCGGGCTGGGTCCGGTCACAGGGATCCCTTTGCCCTGGCTGAGCTACGGGCGTTCTGCCATGCTGGTGAACTTCCTTTGTCTCGGCTTCTGTGCGTCCGTGAGTCGCCGAAGTCGACCGCGTCAGCGTTGGCGGTGAACTTCGTCACCCTGAGCCAACAGCTCAGCAGCGGAGTGCCCCCTGGTCGCTGCGATGAGGATTCGGTGCGCCGTCTCTGGTGGGCCTCCCTTGCCACCCTTCAGGAGGATTTGCTGCTCAAGGCGTCCGCACCCATTAAGGGGGTGTGGCTGGCTGCTCCCCTTCCCGCCCTCTACGAACCTGCCCTACTGGAGCATCTGGTTGGCTGGGTCTGGATTCCAGAAGGATTGCCGGAAGGGATCTCTCAGCCCCTGCTCCCTGTGGTGGGGGGGAAACGGCCTGGGCCAGGCTCCACAAGCCTGGTGCCTGCGGGCCGATTTCAACGGCTTCCCTTGCGACAGGAAGATGGGAACGACCCCCTGTTGGTCCTGATCACCCCCCGACTGCAGGTGGTGATGTTTCTCGATGGCCCCCCCCAGGCCCGCCGGCTGGTGGTGCGCTTTGAGGCCGCATTGATCACCTTGGCGCTCCAGGGTCTGGATCAGCGGCTGAGCCAGGACGATCCCAAGGCAGCCCTCCAACTGCGGCAGCTTCTCAAGGCCCTCGGCCCGCTCCACAACGATCCCGCCCTGGGATTGCGGTTTTGGCCCCTCTTGGCGGAACGCCTGGCGGCCATGGCTCCAAGTGTGACCCTCCAGCCCGTGGAGCCCTCGGTGTCCCTCCGTTCAGGAGCCACCTCCTCCGAGGTGGCCGCTGAACTCGCCCTTCTCGAGGCCCTCACCCATGAGGTGCGAACACCGCTGGCCACCATCCGCACCCTCATCCGCTCCCTGTTGCGGCGATCAGATCTGCCCCCTGTGGTGCGGCAGAGGTTGGAGCAGATCGATGGGGAATGCAGTGAACAGATCGACCGCTTTGGACTGATCTTTCTGGCGGCCGAGTTGCAGCGCCAGCCAGGCCGAGGCCAACCCCTGAAGGCTAGCGAACTGGCACGCACGGATCTGAGTCAGTTGCTCCGCCATCTGGAGGGGATCTGGCAGCGGCAGCTGCACCGGCGCGACCTGGAGCTCACCCTGTCCATCGCCGAGGATCTGCCGCCCGTGTTGAGTGATCCGGTGCGGCTGGAGACGATGCTGGGCGGTCTGATGGATCGGTTCAGCCGCTCCCTCCCGGCTGGAAGTCATGTGCGCCTGCGCCTCCGGCCCGCCGGGCAGCGCCTGAAGCTTCAGTTGAGCAGCGATGCTCCCCAAAGCTCCCCAGCAGCCTCTTCCCTGGAGCCCCAGATCGAAGGGGCCCGGGTGGGGCCCGTGCTCAGCTGGAACCCCACCACGGGAAGCCTGAACCTCAGCAGGCAAGCCACCCAGCTGCTGTTCCACCGTCTCGGGGGACGCTTCACCGAACGGGGGGGCACCAGCCTCACGGTGTTTTTCCCCCTGGCCGAGCGGGTGGGGGGGCCGTTTGTTGACGGGGTGTGAAGAGTGCGTACGCGCCCCTCATTTCGCTAAAAGCACAGTGCTAGCTTCCGCCTGAAACGGTCAGCAGAGCCATGCCAGCAACGACCCTCAACGGTCAACTTCCGAAGTACATCGGCAGCACAGGCGGCCTGCTGAACAGCGCGGAAACCGAGGAGAAATACGCCATCACCTGGACCAGCCCCTCCGCCCAGATCTTTGAGTTGCCCACCGGTGGTGCTGCGGAGATGAATGCGGGTGAAAACATCATGTATTTCGCCAGGAAAGAGCAGTGCCTTGCCCTTGGCACCCAACTCCGCACGAAATTCAAGCCCAAGATTGACGACTACAAGGTCTATCGCATTTATGCCGGCGGAGATGTGGAGTTCCTCCATCCCAAGGATGGGGTATTCCCGGAAAAGGTGAATGAAGGGCGTCCCATTGTGGGTCACAACCCCAGGCGGATCGGCGAAAACGTTAACCCCTCCAATCTCAAGTTCACCGGCAGAGCCACCTACGACGCCTGACCACCCACGTCGTGAATGAAGGGCGGCGGGGAACCACCCGCCGTTTTTTTTGCCTTCCTCCTATGTCTCCTCTCCCCGATCGCACGGCCTATTTCGCCAAGGTGGAGCAGGGGTGCACGTTCATTCCGCTCTGGAAGTGCTGGCCCGCGGATCTGGAAACACCGCTCACCACCTGGTTGAAGGTTGGAGCGGTCGGAAGGCAGGGGGTGCTTCTGGAGTCGGTGGAGGGGGGAGAACAGCTAGGTCGCTGGAGTTTTGTTGTCAGCAATCCGCTCTGGACCCTCACCTTTCGCGGGGAGCAGGCGGTGCGCCAGTGGCGGGATGGAAGGCGGGATGAGCTGGCTGGTAATCCCTTCCAGTTGCTCCGCCAATGTCTGGTCTCGATTCAGCCGGCCCCGATCCCCCACCTGCCGCCGGTGGGTCAGCTGTTTGGCTGCTGGGGATACGAGTTGATCCGTTGGATCGAACCCACGGTGCCCGTGCATCGCCCCGAGCCTGGCGATCCCCCTGATGGGTGCTGGATGCTGGCGGACAGCCTCCTGGTGTTTGACCAGGTGAGGCGCCAGATCACGGCAGTGGCCTACGCCGATCTGAGCAGCGGGGCCGATCCTGATGAGGCCTGGAACCATGCTGCCGCAACGATCTCAAAGCTGGAGGCACGTATGCATGAGCCCTTGCCTCCAGGCATCGCCCCGTTGGACTGGCATGAGGCGGGCAATGGGGATCCCAGCCTGGGGTTGAACACCCGCAGCAATTGGCGCCAGAGCGACTTCGAACAGGTGGTGGACCGGGGACGGGAGCACATCGCTGCAGGCGATGTGTTTCAGCTAGTGCTCAGCCAGCGTTTGGAAACCCTCGTGGAACGGGATCCGTTTGATCTCTACCGCAGCCTGCGGATGGTGAATCCATCGCCTTACATGGCCTTTTTCAACTTCGGCGACTGGTTTCTCATCGGCTCCAGTCCGGAAGTGATGGTGAAGGCCGATCCCCAGCCCAACGGGAGCATCCGTGCCTCCCTGCGCCCCATTGCCGGCACCCGCCCCAGGGGAGCGGACGCTGCTGAAGATGGGGCCCTAGAGGCCGAACTGCTGGCCGATCCGAAGGAACGGGCGGAGCATGTGATGTTGGTGGATCTGGGCCGAAACGATCTGGGCCGAGTCTGCCGGCCCGGTTCGGTGATGGTGACCGAATTGATGATGATTGAGCGCTACTCCCACGTCATGCACATCGTCAGTCAGGTGGAGGGGGAGCTGGAAGCCACCCAGGATGTGTGGGATCTGCTCATGGCCTGCTTCCCTGCAGGCACCGTGAGCGGTGCCCCGAAGATTCGTGCCATGCAACTGATCCACGCGCTGGAGTCCGATGCGCGAGGTCCCTATTCCGGGGTGTATGGGGCCGTGGATCTCCATGGAGCTTTGAATACGGCTATCACTATCCGCTCCATGGTGGTCTTGCCCCATCCCGAAGGGGGATGGCGTGTTCTTGTGCAGGCCGGAGCAGGCATCGTGGCGGATTCCAAGCCGGACATGGAATACCAGGAAACCCTGAACAAGGCCCGTGGCATGCTCAAGGCACTGGCTTGCTTGCAGCGGCCCCATCCCCAGGATTTATGAGCGGCCCGTTGCTCACTAAAGGCTTCGAGGTGGAGATGTTCACCGGCAGGCGAGATGGCACGGTTGTTGGGTGTGCGGCAGAAGCAGCACGGGTCTTGGAAGGTTTCGTGACCGAGCCCGACAATCGCAACCTGGAGTACACCACACCTCCCGATGCCGACTACCAACGGCAGCTGGCCTACCTGCTCGCCCCCCGCCAGCAGCTGCGGAGCTGGTTGGCCCAGCGGGATCTCACCCTCCTGCCCGGCAGCACCCTCAGCCTGGGAGACAGCAGCCACTTTGTGCGCTCCAACCCCGCAAATGCTTACCACGGCGATATCGAACAGCTTTACGGAACCCGGGTGGTGACAGCCAGTGTCCACATCAACCTCGGGATGGAGGCCATGGAACCCCTGTTTGCTGGCCTGCGATTGCTCCGCTGTGAAGGGGCCCTTCTCCTGGCCTTGAGCGCAAGCTCCCCTTTCCTGGATGGCCAGGCCACCGGGGCCCAGTCGCAGCGATGGCTCCAGTTTCCCCTCACGCCCCCCGAGGTGCCCCTCTTCACAAGTCACGCTCACTATGTGGCCTGGATGCACGACCAACTGGCCCTTGGGAGCATGCTGAATGTTCGCCACCTCTGGACCTCGGTGCGTCCCAACGGGGAGAGCCGGCCCGAGTCGTTGAATCGGATTGAACTTCGCATCTGCGATCTCATCAGCGATCCCCGGCTCCTGCTGGCGGTGACGGCCTGGGCTGAGCTGCGTTTGCTGATGCTGATGGGAGAGCCCGGTCGCCTGGATCCCCTGGTGGCCAGTGTCCTCACCCCGGCAGAGCTGGCCAGCCTCTCGGATCAGAACGACAGGGCGGCTGCCCAGCATGGATTGAACGCCCCGTTGTGCCACTGGCGCACGGGCGAGCGACGCTTAGCCCGCGACTGGGTGGCCGAAGAGCTCGAGGCCATGGCCCCTCTGGCGGACAATCTGAATCTTGGTGCCACACTTGAACCACTGAAAGCTGTGCTGGTCTTGGGGAGTGAATCGATGCGCTGGTTGGATCGCCACCGGGCAGGAGAACCCATCGACCGCATCATCGCCACGGAAGCCATGGCCATGGAGGCCAGGGATTCTGCCCTTTGGGCAGGGCTTGCAACAGACCACGCTCACGCTTTGGGATGATCATGGTTGCAGCCTCCGCCACTCCCCCCATGCGGGAGCCCGCCTCCGCCCAACGCCCCGGGCCTGAAGTCCCCCTGCGCACCACACGCCAGCTTGTTGAGCGTCTGGAGCTGGTGGAAGAGCTTTGGCTTGCTGTGCTCCATAGCGAATGCCCCCCAGGCCAGCTGGAGAAACTGATCCGCTTGAAAGAGCTCTGTGGAAGGTTTGATCCCCAGGATGAGGCCGGTCGTAACAGACCCAGCAGTGCGGGGGTGAACAGTGAGGCCATCGACAAGGTGATCAGGGAGATGGACCTGGCCGACGGCATTGCTGCGGCAAGGGCTTTCTCTTTGTATTTTCAATTAATCAATATTCTTGAGCAGCATATTGAGGAGAATACTTATATTGAAAGCCTGCGCCACGCATCGGTAGGTGGCCAGTGGGACCCCTTTCTGCCTCCTTTGGCCAATCAGAGTGAGCCAGAAACCTTTCGCCAGCTCTTTGAACGCTTGCGTGCCCTCAATGTGCCCCCCAGTGGGCTGGAGGGTCTGCTGAGGGAATTGGATATTCGCCTTGTCTTTACGGCCCATCCCACAGAGATTGTGCGCCACACCGTGCGTCATAAACAGCGGAAAGTGGCGTCTTTGATTGATGGGCTTGAGCAATCCACCAACAAAGATGATCAGGAACTTCTCCGCAAACAACTTGAGGAGGAGATTCGCCTCTGGTGGCGAACGGATGAATTGCATCAGTTCAAGCCATCCGTGCTCGATGAAGTGGAATTTGCCCTTCATTACTTCCAGCAGGTGTTGTTCGAGGCCATGCCCCTGCTCCAGCAGCGCCTTCGTGCTGCATTGAAGTCGAGTTACCCCGACGTGGAGCCACCGCCAGATGCATTTTGCACCTTTGGCTCCTGGGTTGGCGCAGATCGGGATGGCAATCCTTCAGTGACTCCTGAAATCACCTGGCGAGCAGCTTGCTATCAGCGCCAACTCATGCTCGATCGTTATGTAAAATCCGTGACGGACCTTCGGGATCAGCTCAGCATCTCGATGCAGTGGAGTCAGGTCAGTCCAGCGCTATTGGAATCGCTGGAAATGGACCACCTTCGCTTTCCGGAGATCTATGAGGAGAGGGCAGCCCGCTATCGCCTCGAACCCTATCGGCTGAAGCTCAGCTACATGCTGGAGCGGCTTCGGCTCTCGGAGAGACGCAATCAGCTGCTGGCGCAAGCAGGCTGGGAATCCCCTCCCAGTGAACTGCCCAGCTCAACAGGTCAAGACCTTTATTACGCTTCGGAAGAAGAGTTTCGCAATGATCTTGAGCTGATTCGCAACAGCTTGCAGGCCACGGGGCTGGGCTGTGAGGGCCTGACGGCCTTGCTCTCCCAGGTGCACATTTTTGCCTTCTCCCTGGCCAGTTTGGATATTCGCCAGGAGAGCACCCGCCATAGCGATGCGATTGATGAACTCACCCGCTATCTGCAACTTCCTATTCCCTATGGGGATATGGCGGAGGAGGAGAGAGTGCAGTGGCTCCTGGCCGAACTGCAAACCCGACGCCCCCTTCTGCCAGCGGCCGCTTCATGGAGTGCCTCCACCGCGGAAACGTTTGCAGTTTTTCAGATGCTGCAGCGGCTCCAGCAAGAGTTCGGCTCGCGCATCTGTCGCACCTATGTGATCTCCATGAGTCACACGGTTTCCGATCTCCTGGAAGTGTTGTTGCTCGCAAAAGAGGCGGGTTTGGTGGATCCGGTGGAGAAGACATCCAGGTTGTTGGTGATCCCTCTTTTTGAAACAGTTGAGGATCTTCAACGCGCTCCAGCGGTGATGGAGCGCCTTTTCCAGGAGCCTTTCTACAGAGAGTTGCTGCGATCAGATCAGCCAGTGCCGTTGCAGGAAGTGATGCTTGGCTATTCTGATAGCAATAAGGACTCAGGTTTCCTCTCCAGCAACTGGGAAATCCATCGTGCTCAGATCGCTCTGCAACAATTAGCGACAGAACGTGATTTCAACCTGCGGATTTTTCACGGTCGGGGAGGATCCGTGGGCCGTGGCGGTGGACCCGCCTACCAGGCCATTCTTGCCCAGCCCAGTGGCACCCTCTGTGGGCGAATTAAGATTACGGAGCAGGGGGAAGTTTTGGCATCCAAGTATTCCTTGCCGGAACTTGCCCTCTACAACTTGGAAACCGTCACAACGGCGGTTCTTCAGAGCAGTCTGGTCAGCACGCGCATTGACGACACGCCGAGCTGGAATGCCCTGATGGTGCGCCTGGCGGCCCGATCCAGGGAGCACTACCGGGCCCTAGTGCATGACAATCCAGATCTGGTCGCCTTTTTTCAGCAGGTCACACCCATTGAGGAGATCAGCAAACTTCAGATTTCCAGTCGCCCCGCCCGGCGGAAGAGTGGGGCCAAGGATCTCTCCGCCCTGAGAGCCATCCCCTGGGTGTTCGGATGGACCCAGAGCCGCTTTCTTCTCCCAAGCTGGTACGGCGTGGGCACGGCCCTTCAGGAGGAGCTGCTGCAGGATTCGGATCAAATTGAGTTGTTGCAGTTGCTCTATCAGCGCTGGCCCTTCTTCCGCATGTTGATTTCCAAGGTGGAGATGACCCTCTCCAAGGTAGATCTGGACCTTGCCAAGCACTATGTGACCCACCTGGGCCGGGAAGAGAACCGGGAGGCTTTTGAGAGAATCTTTGAGGCCATCGCGGCTGAATTTGCTCTCACCCACCAGCTGATCCTTCAGATCAGCCATCATGGCCGTCTTCTCGACGGGGATCCGGCGCTGCAGCTCTCTGTGGATCTGCGCAACCGCACCATCATCCCCCTGGGGTATCTCCAAGTGGCCCTGCTCCGGCGGTTGCGGGATCAGAATCGCCAACCCCCCATCAGCGAGGCTTCCACGGATGGATCCGCAGCGGGCGTGGGCCACACCTATAGCCGCAGCGAACTTCTCAGGGGTGCTTTGCTGACCATCAACGGCATCGCCGCTGGGATGCGCAACACCGGCTGACCCTCCAGATCCTTGCTGCTTCCCTTCCGCGGTCCACCCACCTCCAACCCCTTGCAAGAGGGTTACGAGCTCCTGGTTCAGCCGAGTCTCCAGGTGGAGGCTCTTAACCATCTCTTTGAGAGCTGCGGCGAGACATCCCGCAGTGCAACCCTCTGGACCCGGGTGCTGCACCAGAGCATCTGGTATTTGGTGGTGCAAAACCCTCAGGGGGCTTGGGTGGGGTTTGTGCGAGCCACCAGCGATCGGGCTCTGAACGCCAATCTCTGGGATCTCGTCACAGCCCCTTCAGACCCGGCCCGAGAGATGGTGATTCGGGCACTGGTGCTTTCTGCTCTCGACCGCCTCAGGCGTGAGCTCAGTGGGTGCAGCATCTCAATCTCCGCCCCTGTGGAGGCGCTTGCCGCGTTGCAGCAGGCGGGTTTCGTGATCGACCCTGGCGGGATCCGCGCGATGGGCCTCGTGCTCTGCGGTGGTCATTCCGCTGGAGCGGCACAGGATCCCTGAACTGAAATGGTGCCCCCTGTTCCGGCAGGGGGTTGACGAGCATGGAGGGACTCGAACCCCCGACACTCAGAACCGGAATCTGATGCTCTATCCAACTGAGCTACATGCCC
>JBBARZ010000026.1:0-24026 GCA_040399505.1 Cyanobium sp. | reverse complement strand
TCATCGAGCCAGGTACGCTCGAAACTCATGAAGTTGTGAAACCGGGACGTTTCTGGGATGAAGGCATAGTTGATAAAGGATGCGTAACGGGTGGCCAGCGCCTGCACTTCCGCAGTGATGTCTCCTGACTCTTCGAGCATGACAAGCAACTGCAGGGCACGTACATTGTCATCCGTGCAATAGCCTTCCTTGAAGTTTGGCAGGGTGTACTTTGCGTGTTGGTAGATTCCCGTTGAATCCGAAAGTCTCGTCAGGTGCTCAAGCCGCAAGGCTGGGAGTTCGCGCGGCTCAAAATCCAGGGGCTTTTGGGGCGGAAGCGCGGAAAGTTCATTTCCTAGATCTAACCTGGCTCGCTCAAAAGAAGAAGAATACAGTATAGCCACCTGGCTCCAGATCATGCCACGACCTAGCAAATAGGCCTGCTTGCGCATGGCGTGACGACGCACATCATCCATCAGCAAGTTGATCAGAGCTTGAGCGATGGCGTTACTGTCGCGAAATGGCACCAGCACCCCTCTTCCATCGGCGAGAAGTTCTTCGGCATGCCAGTAGGGAGTGGAGATCACCGCCTTTCCGCAACCGAAGGCATAGGACAGCGTGCCGGAGGTGATCTGATCAGGATTCAGATAGGGTGTAATATAAATATCTGCGACTCCCAGAAAATCCTTTAACTCTTCAAAACCAACAAACCGGTTGTAAAAGATCACCTGTTTTCTCACCCCAAGCTCGATCGCTAGCCTCTCCAGGCTCAACCTATAGGTTTCTCCTTGCTCGCGTAACAGGTTGGGGTGGGTGGCTCCTAAAACGATATACACCATCTCGGGAAACTTCTTGATCACCTCAGGCAGAGCCTGGATTACGATCTCGATCCCCTTCGCTGGTGAGATCAGACCAAATGTCAGCAGCACTTGTTTGCCCTCAACACCAAACTGATCCTTATAGAAATTTGGATCTACAAAAGACATATCCGGCACGCCGTGAGGAATCACATCTAGACGATCAACCGGAACTTCATAGGTCTCTTCCAGAATTCGCCGCCCGCGAGAGCTCATGACAATAATTCGTGTCGATAAGGCTGTGAGTTCCTTCATCACACGCTTCTGTTCATCGCTCGGCTCCTCAAGGATCGTGTGGAGCTGGGTAACAACGGGGAGCTGGAGGTTGCGCAGAAGCGTGAGGATGTGGCTCCCGGCCGGACCGCCAAAGATGCCAAATTCGTGCTGGACACAGACGACATCCGTATCGGTCAGATTCAGGAAATCCGCTGCGCGGCGATAGCTGCGGAGATCCTGTTCGGCGATTTCAAAGCGAACTTCAGGAGGGTAGGCATAGCCTTCTGGTACGTCGTTGACTGCAACGATGAAACAATCGTTTCCAACCGCAGCGTCCAGCAGCGCTCGGTACACCGAATGGGCAAAGGTAGCTATCCCACACTTGCGGGGGAGGTAGTCGCCAATGATGGCAATCTTGCGCGTGGGCATGCTATTCAAGGAGAGTTCTCCAGCGGGGCAGCTTTCAATTCACGCAATAGCTCCTTGACCGATACCGTGGCAAAACTAGTCGATTGATCACTCATGGCGTAGGGTAAAATCAGCTGATCAGCGTGGATCAGTGAGCCACAGCTATAAACCACATTTGGAACATAACCTTCCCGTTCCTCTTGGCTGGGTTCCAGAAGGGGTTCCTTCAGACGCCCGATCACTCGCCCGGGATCTTCCAAGTCAAGCAGAATTGCGCCAATCGTGTATCGGCGCATTGGACCGACGCCATGGGTGAGCACCAGCCAGCCGCTCTCTGTTTCGATCGGTGAACCACAGTTGCCGATCTGAACGAATTCCCAGGGGTAAGTAGGTCTCATAAGAATACGTTTTTCGTACCAGAAGTGCAGCTGATCGGAAAACATTAGATAGATGTTCTCCCCATCCTGTCGAGAGAGCATTGCATATTGATTTCCCACCTTACGTGGGAATAACGCCATGCCCTTATTCTCTACCTCAGGTCCATTCAGGGTGCTGATTTTGAAATGACTAAAGTCCTTAGTCTCGAGCAGTTGGGGGAAGACGAGTTGACCATCGTAGGCGCTGTAGGTTGCATAGTACGTGGTCTCACCGTCACCATGACAGAAGGCCACAAACCGGGCGTCTTCAATTCCTCGCCTTTCCGTAGGAGCGGTGGGAAAAATCACCCGCTCAGAGCAGTCATCACCAGTATCAAAGCTGATCTCATAATTGGCTCGCGCCAGCGACAGTACACTTTCCACTGTTTGCTGGCTGTCTCCATTGCTTAGGCGATTTCGACGCAGTGCCTGGTTAGCCACCACTGAGAGCTGTTCAAAGCTGAAATGATCTTGCAGCTGCTCCATGAGCTGCTGGGCAAACGGTGAAAGCAAGCCAAGCTCAAGCAGTTTACGCTCGAAAAGATATTTGTCGTAACTGGGATTCGGATGCACATTTGCAGCAGCCACAAATGGGCTCGGCAGGTCCACCACGATGCTCCCTTGTTGATTGATCACACCAGTACGGAAGACGATGGAGGAGATATGACCCTCGCCCGTGGCGCGCAGGCTAAGCAAAAAGCGCAAACTGCCTTGCTCAAGGCCCGACTGATCCGGATGCGGAACGATGGATGGATTAAAAAGAGCCGCAGCTTCTAGTGAATACTCTAAGGTGAAATAGGCGCCGATCAGCAACCTTTCACAATGGTTAAGGGGCTGGTCGGAGATTAGGTGCTCGCTCACTCTATTGAAGCGGCTGAGCAGAAAACCCTGCAGCTTTTCATGACGGCCTTCAAATCGCTCTAACATGATGGAAGCTTCATGCTCCGCATCAGAACGACTCAGAGCAGTCACACGTGCAACGATACGTTGAATGCGCTCTCTACTGCTCCATTCAAAAGGCCTGAAAAATACACGGGATGGATCCGGTCGTATTTGAATATGTGTTCTGTTGACATAAACCACCATGATCCATTGCCTGTCCTAGAGCTCGAAAGGATGAATTGAAGAAGAATGCTTTGACCCTGGCGGACTCTGGCGTTTCTAAACTCCTCGAATATCTGTAATTTTAAGCACCATTTGACTGTAGAAGCATTTCGTACATGATCAGCAATGAAGTAAAAAGTCAACTGACCGTTGCCAGCAGCCACCAGCTGCGACGAGAACTTGAGCCCTGGCCCAGTCATTGGGTTTGGCGAGCCCGCTCAATCCTCAGCCAAGCCATTCCTGGGGGAGGCTGCTGACCGCCTGAAATGCCGGGTCTTTGTGCACCAGCACCGCTCCTTCCTGCTGGGCGGCGGCCGCGATCCAGGCATCGGCAACCGAGAGGGGATGGCAGGCCTTGATGCCGGCGGCCCGCTCCAGCAGCGGGGCACTGGTCGGCACCCACAGGATCGGTAGCGACTGGAGCTGGGCATCGGCGAGGCGGGCCCGCCGTTCGTCTTCATGTTTCCAGACTTGAGAGAGCACCTCCATGCGACTCATGAAGCAGGCCAGCACCTGA
This sequence comes from Cyanobium sp., assembly GCA_040399505.1. Classification (GTDB taxonomy): domain Bacteria; phylum Cyanobacteriota; class Cyanobacteriia; order PCC-6307; family Cyanobiaceae; genus Cyanobium. The sequence continues at coordinate 20,529 of JBBARZ010000026.1, read as the reverse complement.
GCCTGGCCCTTGATCACCTGTCGCAGCAGCGCGGCTACCCTCTCCGCTCCCGCTTCGTTGTCGCGCAGAGCCAGCATTGCGGAGGTGTCAAGCAGCCAGCGGCTGGCCATCAACCCTCCCGCTCGCGCTCAGCCTGGCGTTCGGCAAGCAGCCGGGCGGTGGAGCCCCCAGCCCCGGAGCCGCGGAACGCGTTGATCGGATCGGCATCCACCGGCACCACACGGATCGAGCCATCGCTCTCCACGATCCACTCCAGCCGAGTGGCGGGCCCCAGCTGGAACCGTTCACGAATGGCAGCCGGCACCACGGTCTGGCCGCGAGAGGTGATCGTGCTGCGCATCGCTGAATTACGCAACAAGGCTCATGGTAATTCACCTTCCGAACTCCACGAGGCCTTGCTGCCAATGCATGTCAGGAAGCTTCACGGTTCAGGAGCGGGCCTGGAGCTCGCCCATCTGGGTCACCCCCGCTGGCTGAGCAGGGCCCGGGCGATGCGCTGATCGCCCCCCATCAGGGGCGTGTGGTGGAAGAGGGCCACCCCCCCCAGGCCCGCCTCCCGGCTGATGCGCACCATCTCCAGCAGGGTGGCTTCCTCTAGGTTTTGGCCATTAGCCCGCAGGGTGAGCCCCGCCACCACCTGGCGCCGACGTTCCCTTGCAAGGGGCCGCAGATTTCCCTCCAGCACCAGGCGATAGGCGGCCACACTGTTGCGGTAGAGCTGGGGGAGCAGCAAGTCCACGCTGCCGTTGTTCAGCCAACCCGTGCTGTCCTGCATCAGTTGGGTGAGCCCCGTGGGCAGCGGGCATGGCGACAGGCACCAGAGCAGATCCGGCCGCACCCGGTGAATCCGCACCCCCATCTCCTTCACCCAGCCACTCAGGCCCTCGATGCGAAAACGGCTCCAGCTGGGATCGTCATCCCGAGCAGCAGGCCGTTTTCCAGTGGCCTTCCGATAGCGCTCCAACGTCGCCTGGTCGTGGCTGCCGGCGCGGGGAATCGCCATGTGGTCGTCTCCTTGCACCCCATCCACGCCGTAGCGCTCCACCACCTCCAGCACCAGCTCCCCCAGGAACGCCTGCACCTCGGGATCGAGCCCGTTGAGCCAGCGCAAGCCCCCATCCTCCACCACCTGCCCTCGCCGATCCAGGGCCGCCCAGGCGGGCTTGGCTGCCAGGAGCCCCCGCGAGGCCCCCACCGGCTCGGCGGCAAAGCCATATTCCAGCCAGGGAATCACGGTGAGGCCCCGTTCCTTGCCCAGCTCCACTGCGAGCTGCAGGGGGTCGATGCCCGCAGCGGCATGCACCGGGTCCTGCTTCGGCAAGCCATGGCGCTCCATCACGGCGCTGGGCCAGGCCGTGAAACTTTGATTCCACACCGCCGGGAAGATGGTGTTCCATCCCAACTCCACCAGCTCATCGAGGGCGCGCGCCAAAGCCTCGCGGGATTGCCACACCTGGCTGTGGTGGTGGCTGCAGATCCACACGCCCCGCATCTCCCGGGGCCGTGAGCTCTCCTCCTGTTCACCTGGGCCGCCTGGCTCCAGCCAAAGGGCTGCCACGAATCCCTCCAGCTCGCCCGCCTTCACCTGCTGCCAATCGTTGCGTTGGGATCCCCCCAGGGCGTCGTAGGGATCCCCTTGCACCGTTTGGATCAGGCTCACGGCCGTACTCTCCGGCAGAAGCGCCAGCCTCTGGCCGGTGGTGCTCGGCTGGGAGCGCAGCGCCACGCCGGCAGGAGCCACCACACGAAGAAGAGACACGGATCGAATCGGGCGCTGGACGTTGGGGCCATCTTGCCGAGGCCTTCCATAGGCTGAGCGGAATCGCTTCCCGCCATGACCACCGACGGCACTCCTCCGGATCCACTCCCTCTTCTTGATGTGGGCCGACTTGTGGCCCCCCAGGGACTTCAGGGGGAACTGAGGGTGCTGCCTCTCAGTGATTTCCCGGAGCGGTTCACCGCCCCTGGCGGTCGCTGGTTGCGCAATCGCCAGGGCAGGCTGCAAGAGGTGCAGCTCCTTTCCGGGCGCCAACTTCCTGGAAAAGAGCTCTATGTCGTGCGTCTGGAGGGGGTGAGCAGTCGCATGGCAGCAGAGGCCCTGGTGGGCTCCGATCTCCTCGCTAGTGCGGCGGAGCGTCCGGTCCTGGAGCCCGGCGAATTCCATCTGCTGGATCTGGAAGGCCTGCAGGTGAGGCTGCTGCCCCATGGCAGCCCCATTGGCACCGTGAGGGATCTCATCCACGGGGGCAATGATCTGCTGGAGGTGGAACTCACAAACGGGCAGCGGCGGGTGCTGATCCCCTTTGTGGAAGCCATCGTGCCCGAGGTGAATCTGGAGGAGGGTTGGATTGGTCTGACCCCGCCACCGGGGCTGCTGGAGTTGTAAGCAACTTGGGCTCAACAAGCCCAACACCCACTAAGAGATTAATCATGAAATACGCCGTTGTGATTGAGAAGGCCGCCAACAACTTTCCGCCTTTGTGCCTGATCTTCCCGGTTGCGTGGCAACAGGCGAAACGATCGCAGCAGTCGAGGCTGAAATCAGTGCTGCGATTCGATTCCATCTCGATGGCATGCAGGAGGATGGCTGCTGGGCTCCAGATCAACCCCTTCTTGATCAAACTTCTGCCCTGCATGGCGCCCACCACAGCTACGCGGCAAACAACAGGCGAGCTGCCCACACAATGGTGGTTGCATCAAAGAACCAGATCAGCTTGTCTAATGTTTTGCCGCGGACAGGCTTGTTGAATGTGATGCTCAAGCCGACGATGCCGATCAACCCCAGGAGCAACACGGCCCACAACGCAGAGGGTAAGGAAAAGTAGACCGCAAGGGCCAGAGCCACATTCACAAAAGCGAAGATGAGGAACGGCTCGTTGTGATTACGGGCTCCGTAGCGTCCCACGACAATGAAATGCAGAACTGCATTGGCGATTAGCAGAGCTAGAAGGAGCGGCATTGTAAAGGTCGTTCGGTAGATGGTTTGTTGATTCTAATGCTCGGCCGGGAATGGGCCTTGTCACGACTGCTGCAAGTGCGCCTGGGTGGCATCCTGGATGGCGAGGCGGCGGATTTCCAGGATCTGGCTGATTTCACGGGCAAAGCTGGGCTGGCGATCGATCATGCGGTTCACCACGTTGGCCGAAATCTTCATCACCTCCAGGTCGTGGCTGGCGGCGATCGTCACCGTGCTGGGCTCCCCGGAAAACAGGCTCATTTCGCCGAAGAATTCGCCGCTCCGCAGCGGCAGGATGTCTACCTCCTCGCCCGTGTCGAGCCGCACCGAGATCATTGCCTGGCCGGTGACGATGATATAAAGCTCGTTGTCGAGCCGGCCCTGGCGGATCACCTTTTCCCCCGCGGCAAAATGCTGCAGGGCGATGCCCGATCCGGCCGCCACCTGGTTGCTCTCCTCCCGGTTCAGGGGCACAAAGGATGGAATCGCCTGCAGGCTCTCGCTAAAATGGGTGGCCAGTCGCTTCTGCTGGCTGGTAGGCCCGTGGTAGTGATACACCGTGCGGATCGGGAAAGGGATGGAGAGGTTGTTGCGCTTGGCCGCGTACCACACCCGCGTCATGAACCGCTCCCGAATCTGCTCGATCTCGCCATAATCGCGGATGAAGAACTTCACCTCATAGGTGATCGCAAAATCCGCATAGCCCAGGGTGAACACCTCCGGCTCCGGATCCAGCAGGATCCCCTTGGTTTCAATCGCCGTGGTTTTCAACACCTGGCGGGCAAGGTTCGGCGGGTCGTTATAAGAAAAACCGATCTGGATCCGCTCGGCGTGGTTTGGGGTTGGCTTGGTGAAATTGCGGATCATCTCGCTGCTGATCAGCTTGTGGGGGATCACCACCATTTCCCGCTCCAAGGTGAGCAGCCGCACCGCCCGCCAGTTGATGTCGATCACCTCGCCCACCACCCCGTTCACCTCCAGCCAGTCGCCCACGGAAAAAGGCCGCTCGAACAGCAGGGCAATGCCCGACATCACACTGCCCAGCGTGTCCTGCAGCGCCAGACCAATCACGATTGAGCTCACCCCCAGAGCCGTCACCAGCCCTGCTAGATCCGCATTCCACACCGTGGCCAGCACAAACGCCGTGCCCAAAAGGATCAAAAACAACCGGGCCAGATCGATCAGCAGCTTCGGCACCCGGGCCCGCCAGGTGTCGGCCTCCGCCTGCTCGAACAGCAGCACATTCAACAGCGAAAGGGCCGCATGGATCACGCACACCCAAAACAGCGTTTCCACCGTGCGGAACAGCCGGCTGGCCGGATCCACCTGCAGCAGGTGCTGCATAAACACCAGCAGCACCAGCATGGGCACCAGCACATCCCGCACCAGCCGCACCGTGGCCGCAATCGGCAGCCCCCGTCGCCGCAGCCGATGGATCACCTCCCCCAGCACCACCGTGGCCAGGGGAAAGGCCACAATCAACCCCAACCCCCACACCCAGAACGGCAACGAGGAGGTCATGCCACCACCTTGGCGCTCGTGAGCCGCCAGGCCTGAGTTCCGCCATCCGTGGCGGCGCTGGGCTCAAACGTGTAGAGATCCTCCAGGCGGTGGTGCACCACCTCCGACACCAGCACAGCCCCAGCGGGACAGCCCTGGCTCAGCCCATAGGCCCGCTTCACCGTTTCGCCCCAGATGTCGTACACCACACGGCTCTTGCCCACAATGCCGGCCACGATGTCGCCCGAGTGGATGCCGATCTGCACGCTGAGGTGATAGCCCCGATCGATGTTGAAGCGCCGCAGGATGCTCAGCATCTCGATGGCGAAATCCAGGGCCCGCTTATCGTGGTCGAGGTAGGGCACAGAGAGGCCGCACACCGCCAGGTAGTTGTCGCCGATGGTTTTCACCTTCTCCAGCCCAAACTGATCCGCGAGATCGTCGAACGAACCCACCAGGTCGTTGAGGATCGTGAGCGATTCATAGGCGCTGAGCGTCGTCACCAGCTTGGAGAAGCCCTTGAGATCGGCGATGAGCACAGCCACATTGCTCACCTCCTCGGCGATCTGGGTTTCCCCCCGCTGCAACCGCCGCGCGATCGCCGAGGGAAACACACTGAACAGCAGCCGCTCATTCTCCTGATTCTTCTGATCCACCAGCTCCGTCTGGGTTTGCAGGCTCTGCACCATGCGGTTGAACGATTGCCCCAGCTCGCCGAATTCATCCTTGGAGTTCAGAGCGGGAATGCCCGTCAGCTCCCCGGAGGTCACCTTGCGGGCGCTCTCGATCAGCTGCTGCACCGGCTTCACGAACAGATGGGCCAGGGCCATCGCCAGCAGGGTCACCAGCAGGATCAGCAGGGTCACCACGATCAGGATCTGCCGCCGGAAGGCATCCACCGGCGCGTAGGCCTCCGAAAGATCCATCTGGGCCAGGATCACCCACTTCAAACCCTGAATATCCAGAGGGGCGAAGGCGCTCAGCACCGGTACGTTCCTGTAGTCGTTCACCTGCAGGGTGCCCGTTTCGCCCGCCAACGCCTTCGTCACATCGGGTGTGTCCACCGGCTGGTGAAGGATCGTGGTTTGCCCCAACAGGGCGATCTCCTCCTCCTTGATCCCCCGCTTCTTCAGCAGGGCCAGAAAGCCCTTCGGATCTTCAAGATAGAAGCGCGACGCCGAGCGCATCAAGTTGTCGTTCCCCACCAGGATCGTTTCACCCGATGCCCCCAGCCCATCCTTTTCCCACTGACGATTGCCCGTCATCACTCGGTTGATCTCATCCACCGGCATCTGAAACGCCAGCACTCCCACCAACCGGGAGCCGTCGTGGATCGGCGCGGCGATGAAGGAGGCCGGTGCCCCGTAAGAGGGCGCATAGGCGGCGAAATCCTCCAGCTGGGTGAAGTCCTTCTGCTTGGAGGCGATCACCTGGTTCACCAGGCGGGCCAGATTGCTGTCCCTGTAGGGGCCCGTTTGCAGGCTGGTGGCGTAATCCGTCTCCTTGAACACCGTGTACACGATCTCTCCTTGGGGATTGATCAAAAACATGTCGTAGTAGCCGAATTTGGCCACGATGTTGCGAAACACCGGGTGATAGCGGCGATGCACCTCCGAATAGGCGCTGCCATCGCTGGCGGCCACCAGCTGTTGCTTCTTCCCCACTGGATGGGGGTTGGTGGCGAGATAGACATGTTGCAGGGTGCTGGCCACCGACGTGCTGGGCAGATAGGCCTGGAGATTGGGTGAGCCTGCGTTGCTGCGGTTGAGCCGGGGCAGAAATTCTTTGCGGTAGTAGGCATCGAGGGCCTGGGCCGCCCCAACAGGTGGAGCCGCCTTCTCCAGCTGCTGGAAGGCGGCATCGAACTGCTGCACCGCCGCCACGATCGATAGATCCTCGCTCAGGGTTTGGGTATGGTTCTGAATATTGCGGAAATAACTCTCAATCTGATAGGCCTTCGAGGCCCGGATGCTTGTGAGTTGGTTGAACACCCGGTTGGTGAGATTGATCTGGCCGCTGCGGTAGCCCAACAACGCGGTGAGCAGCGTGGAGAGGCCACTGGCGAGAAGCAGCATCAAGATCAGCTTCGACTTGATGCTCAGCTGGTCTAACGACTGCCTGGGGAAGCGACCTAATCCAAACAGCGGCTTGATGCGGGGAATGGCCATGGATCAAACTAGGTCCCATGCCCGATCTGCCTGTCGTCATTGCGACGGTTTGGAGGCGGGGGCAACGAAGTGATGCGCGGCCCTGGCCCAGCCGCGAACTGGGTAACAATGAGCACAGTTCAACCCCCCAGGTTTCTCCGCCATGGCCAGCCTCCTGGTTGAAACGGGTGATTTTTTGGCCGAGGTGGAGCGCCTCCGGGGCCTCTCCTTCACGGCCGACTCCAACCTCTATGTGGCCCCCACCGCAGCCGAGCTGGCCGCCTTCCGTGCCCTTGCGGATGCCCTCAAGGCCAATGATGAATCCCTGGCCGTGGCCCTGGCCGACTCCCTCAACTACGAGGTGGTGCGCTACACCGACAGCCTCAGCGGCCGACGCTTCCTTGGCACCCGGGAGCGGCTCGTAGGCGGGGCACAAACACGCGGCTGGGGCTCCTACTTCCTCCAACCCGCCTTCCAGAGGGATGCCCTGGTGGAGGTGCCCCACGTGCGCTTCGATCTCCACAGCGAGGAGCTCGGTGCCCGCAGCTTCCGGGATTCAGGGGCCCGCGGCTTCCTCCTGGCCGGCGCCCACCGCAACGCCAATGGCCCCGGCAGCGCCGATGTGGCCCAACTCACGGGCTCGGTGTTCCATCAGGTGCACGCCAGCTGGGTGGGCCCTGCGGCCCGCACCGACAGCTGGCAGGTGCATGGTTATGCGGCCGCCAACCACAGCTTCCCCGCCGGTACCGATGCGGTGCTCTCCAACGGCGATGGATCCGTCTCGCTTGAGGTGCTGGCCCTGGACGAGGCGCTCACCGCCCTGGGCTACCTCAGCTATGCCTACAACACCCTGCCCGCCGACAGCGCCAGCAACCTCAGCGTCAATGACGGCCTGGTGGGCACCACCTTTAGCAGCCTGGGGGGCACCACCAATGTGCAGGGGCAGCTCAGCCGCTCCCTCGGGGGGCGCTTCCTCCATGCGGAATTCGAACAGAGCCTGCGCTTCACCCCTGCCGAGCGGCAGCAGGCCGCCTCAGCCCTCAGCCAGGCCATCCAGGCCACCTCCAGTTTTCAGGTCACCAGCAGCCAGCTGGTTGGGATGTCCACCAGCCAGACCCTGTTTCCCTTTGGCTCCACCTGGTACTACAAGGCCGATGGCAGCAACCAGGGCACGCTCTGGCGCGACCTCGCCTTCGATGCCAGCACCTGGGCCTCGGGGGCCGGCCAGCTGGGCTATGGCGACGGTGACGAGACCACCGTGGTGCCCAGCGGCCCCAGTGGAGCGTTCTTCATCACCACCTATTTCCGTAGGGAGTTCACCCTCTCCGATCTGAGCGCTCTGGAGCAGCTCGATCTTTCGGTGATTCGGGACGACGGGGTGGCGATCTACATCAACGGAAAGGAGGTGCTGCGCAACAACCTCGCTGCCAACCCCTCCTTCAACACTCTGGCTTCGGCCACCGTGGCTGGGGCCGATGAGAGCACGCCGGTGCAGGCCTCGGTGCCCATCACCAGCCTGCCCGCGGGCTTGCTTCAGGTGGGTCGCAACGTGCTGGCAGGGGAAATCCACCAAGCCGCCCTCAACAGCAGCGACATCAGCTTCGATGCACGGCTGAACGCCACCCAGCGACGGTTCCAGGTGGATGTGGATCTCGATGCCCCGCTCAATGGGGCCACGCTGCAGACCACCGACCTGCTGATCAATGGGGCCAGCGACGCTCTGGCCAGCACCCTGGTGGATGGGGACACCGTGCGCTTCACCCTCCCCCAGCTCCCCGGCGGCACCACCACCCTGGAACTGCCCGCCGGATCCCTCGAGGCCACCGATGGCACGGCCCTCGGCGTCTGGAGGCGCTCCATCACTCTCCCCGCAGCTCCCCAGTACAGCATCTACCAGAGCCCGCGGCTCCAACTGGGGAATGCCCCTCTGGTGGGCTACACCGGCAGTGACACCGATCAGGTGGAGGTGCTCTGGCAGACCAAACCCGCCGGCACGGGCTCCCAGGACAGCTTCACGGTGGATGTGCGGCTCGCTGGCACCACGGCCTGGAGTCCGGGGGGCACGATCCAGCAGCTGGCCCAGCCGGTGGACGGCCGCATCGTCTTCAGCAGCCGCTTGGGGGGGCTGCAGTACGCCACCGACTACGACTACCGCGTCCAGCACTGGTCGGGGGATGTGCTCCTCAAGGAGTACATCTCTCCCTTCCGCACCCGGCTCCCCGCCGGCAGCACCGCACCCTTCAGCTGGATCGCCTACGGCGACTCCGCCGACCCGAGCACCATCCAGCAGTTCCGGAGCGTTCAGGCCCGCATCAACAGCCTCGACCAGGTGAGTCCCCTAGCCTTCGCCATGCTTTTGGGCGACAACACCTACACCACCGGCACCCACACCCAACTCGACTACCGCTTCGTGCCCAACCTGGCGCCGGAGGCCACCGCCTGGAATGCCCGCCGCATCGACTACGCGGCCTTCGGCAACCACGACATCATGACCGACAACGGGGGGCCTACGGAAGCCAGCTTCAGTTCCCCCATCCCGGCGGCGGGGCTCACCTCCGTGGCCTCCGCGCCCGCCAGCGAGCGTCCGGAGCACACTTTCTCATTCGACTACGGCAATGTGCACATTGCCACCTTCGACAGCAACAGCTACAGCAATCCAACCCGGCTCAACGCCCAGCTGACCTGGCTGGAGGCCGACATGGCCGCCTCCAACGCCCAATGGAAGATCGCTGTGCTTCACCATCCAGTGGCCGGCTCCCCCGACAAGCCCGAAAGCCCCATCGACAACTACTACCAGCAGGTGGTGCCACGCCTGCGGGCGGCAAAGGTGGATTTGATGCTGGCCGGGCACTCCCACACCTACCACCAGTCGTTTCCGCTGCTAGGGCAGACCAATGGGATAGCCACCTTTCTGCTAGATGAGGATGGTGTCTACGACAAGGGTGCGGGACTGGTGCAGCTGGTGGTGGGCACCGGCGGCACCGCCCTGCGCAGCGGCCTCTTCACCGACAAGCCCTACATCCGCGCTGGCTTCTCCACCTCCACCACCCCGGCGGTGGAACCGGGCTTCAGCCGCATTGATGTCACCCCTGATGAGCTGGTGGTGAGCTATGTGGCGGCCGATGACGGAACCATCCTCTCTTCGTTCAAGATCCGAAACAGCCCTCCTCCCCCTCCCACCAACCAGCCCCCCAGCGCCGTAAGCCTCACTGGGGTGACCAGCACCCTGGCGGAGAACACCCCCCTGCCCGCAAACCTCAAGGTGGCAGACATTGTGATCAGCGACGACGGGCTTGGCAGCAACACCATCAGCTTGCTGGGCGCCGATGCCGACTTGTTTCAAGTGGTGGATCAGGGGCTTGTCCTGAAAGCAGGCACGCCGCTGGATTTCGAACAGAAAGCCACCCTGGCGGTGACGGTGCAGGTGGCCGATTCCAGCCTGGCGGGTTCCCTCCCAGTCAGCACCGACTATGCCCTGGCCATCACCAATCTCCAGGAGGGTCCGGGAAGTGCCGCAGCCATCTCCACCCAGGGGGGCGTGGCGTTCCAGGAGGGGGCCACCTTGGTGGCGGGTTCGGTGATGGGGGATCCAGACGGGATCAGCGCCCTCGGGACCGTGGAATGGCTGCGGAACGGCACTCCGACCGGCCAGACGGGCTCCACCGTTGTGGTGGGACCCCAGGGAGCCGGCAGCTGGCAGACCCGCCACAACTACACCGATGGGGCTGGCCTACTCACCAGCGTGCTGTCCGCCCCCGCCACCGTGGCCCCGGTCAACAATGGTTCAGGGTCCTTGGCACCCACCACCGCGAACGGGCCCCTGCGGGTTGGGGTCAGCCTTCAGGCTGGCAGCGTCGGTGGGGACCCCGATGGGGATGCGGCCGACCCACAGACCAGCTGGCAGTGGCTCCGCAACGGAACCGCCATCCCAGGAGCCACCACCCGCAATTACCTCACTAGCAACAGCGACCTGGGCGCCTCCCTGGCCGTGGTCGTCAGCAGCACCGACCACCAGGGCTTCCGGAGCAGCTTGACGGCACCGGCCCTCGGGCCGTTCCAAGAGGGCACGCCGCCGGTGGTCGCGGGCATCACCGTGGAGGGGAGGCAGGTGACGGTGAACTTCAACGAAGCGATTCAGGCCACGGCGCCAGCCCTCAACTCCGTAACCGTACGGGTGAATGGGGCCATTCGCACGGTCAGCAGCCTCAGCGTCGACTCCCCGAACCGAAGGATGCTCCTCAACCTCAGCACCGCCCAGGCCGCTCCCCTGAGCTCCGAAACCGTCAGAGTGGAGTACATCGACGCGGCCGGCGACCAGACCACCGGCACGGTGCAGGATGTTGTCGGGAACGACCTGCTCAGCTTTGGCCGGGACGCTGACACCCTGCGCAGCGCCAGTTCCGTGCCCGCCTCCCCCGCCCTGGCGAGTACCTACACCAGCCTGGTGCTCACCGGCACCACCAACCTCAACGGCGTGGGCAATGGCAACGCCAACCTGATCCAGGGCAACGGTGGGGCCAACAGCCTGGATGGGGGACTGGGCAATGACGATCTGCAGGGTGGCGCCGGCAACGACACGCTTGTGGGTGGAGCTGGCAACGACACCCTGCGGGGAGGGGCCGGGCTGGATCGACTGACGGGCAGCGCGGGCGACGATCTCTTTGATGTCAGGGGCAGCAGCGATGCCCTGATCGGTGGCTCCACCAACAGTCCCCTGTTTGAAAGCATCACCGACCTACAGATCGCTCAAACCAGCGGATCCGACAGGATCGACACCATCGCAACGAGCCAAAGGACCGTGCGGGCGCTCAGCAGCCAACCCACAGCCCTCACCCGCACCGCCATCACCACCCTGCTCAATGGCAGCAGTGGGGGCGTGGCCAACTTCGGCCCCTCCGCCGCCAGTGCCTTCACCTTTGGCAGCGGGGCAACGCAACGCACCTTCCTGGCTGTCAACGACAGCCTCGCTGGCTACGACAACACCCGGGATCAGATCATGGAGATCACCGGCTTGACTGGATCCCTCGCCACGCTGGTGGTGATCTGAACCGGCAGTCCTACAGCACCTGGCCGACGGCCACGGCAGCAATGGCGGAGAAGAGGGTGATGCTCAGGGCGGTGAGAGGGTTCTGGCCCTGGGCAACGGCCAGGCTGGTGATCACGCCAGCGCCCAGGCTCGCCACCGCCAGCTGGGTGGCAAGCTCACCCTGGAAATGAGGACCGGGAAAACGGGAACCGGGGCCGGGGAGCATGGGCTCTTGGGACAACTTCGCAGACGCTATGCAGGGTTTTGGGTTCGATCCAGCTCTGCGCTCCAGGTTGTTACCCAGCGTGGAAGTTCTTCACACAACCGTTACATGCAGCGGATCTGCTTACCCGCTCAACCGCTGATCCGACGCCGGGCGCGCCCGGCCGCTGCTCGCCCACTGCCGCAGAGCCTCCAGCTGCTCCCGCGCCGTGCGCGAGAGGGGCACCACCTGGCTGGCGGCCGCGATCAGGTCCGGCTCCTGCAGGTCGCGATTGTCGCCGAAGGCGAGGTGCATGGCCTCGATCACGGTTTGCTCTAGCTCAGCTCCCGAAAAACCTGCCGTGCGATCCACCAGCACATCCAGGGGCAGGGTGTGGTGGGGGCGGCGGCGGCGAAGCTGCAGATCGAGAATCGCTCGCCGCTCCTGGGCATCGGGAAGCTCCAGCAGGAAGATCTCATCGAAGCGGCCCTTGCGCAGCAGCTCCGCCGGCAGCCGCTCCACCGCATTGGCGGTGGCCACAACAAACACCGGGCTTGTTTTTTCCGCCATCCAGGTGAGCAGGCTCGCCAGCACCCGCTGGCTCGTGCCCCCATCGCTGCGACCATCGCCCACGCCAAAGGAAAAGCCCTTGTCGATCTCATCGATCCAGAGCACGCAGGGCGCCAGGGCCTCCACCCACTGGATCATCTCCCGGGTGCGGGCCTCACTGGCGCCCACCAGCCCGGCAAACAGCCGCCCCACATCCAGCCGCAGCAAGGGCATCGACCAGCTGTGGGCAATTGCCCGGGCCGTGAGCGATTTGCCCGTGCCCTGGGGGCCCAGCAGCAGCACCCCCCGGGGCAAGGGCAGCCCAAAGCGGCGAGCCTCCTCGCTGAAGGCCCGGTGCCGCTGCTCCAGCCAGTGCTTGAGGGCCTCCAGCCCACCGATGTCCGCCGGGGTGGCCTCGGTGGGGCAATACTCCAGCAGCTCGCTGCGGGCGATCGCCAGCCGCTTCTCCTCCAGCACTTCCGCCAGGTCTTCCTGCCCCAGCTGCCCCCGCCGGGCCAGGGCTCGGGCCGCCAGCTGACGCACCCGCTGCTCGCTCAGCCCATGGCAGGCGGCCGTGAGCTCATCGAGCAATTCCGGCAGCAGGGGATGGCCGCTCGCCTGGGCGATGGAGGCCAGCAGGCGCTCGATGGCCGGCGCATCGGGCAGGGGCAGCTCCAAAGTGGTGATGCTGTCCTGCAGCTCTCCAGGCAGCTCCCAGCGGGGCGCCGTAATCACCAGGGTGTGGGGCCCCTGCCGCAGGCGGCTGGCCAGGTTGCGCAGCCGGCGGCAGATGCCCGCATCCTCCGTGAAGCGGTGAAAATCCTTGAGCAGCAGCATGGCGCCCTGGTCGGTGGGCACGGCCGCCATCAGCTCCAGGGCCCCCATGGGATTGCGGGCCGCCTCCCCCTCCCGGCCCACCGCCCCCTGCAGCCCACTTACGAAATCCCAGCTCCAGAGCGTGCGCCCCCCCAGCTGCTGGGCCACCTGCTTCAGCAGGCTCTCCACCCGGTCTTCCTCCAGGGTGCGGATCCAGAGAATGGGGGTACGGGAGCGGATCAACAGATCCAACTGCTCCACCAGCGCAGGAGGCGTCATGGCCCTGCCTCAGGCGGGGGGCTGACTGAGGGCCTTGAGAGCCTCCCAGCGGGGATCGGCCGCGGGCGCCCCACTGCCCCAGCTTGCGGGACCTGGACACTCCTTCCCGCAACGGTTCACAAGAGGCAGCTGCAGGCTCAATTGCTCAAACAGCCAGCGCTCCGGATCAAAGCTGCCCGCCGGATCGAGGCGATCATCCAGGTCGTTGCCCAGGGGGGCCAACGGGTCGTTCTCTGGGGTGAGGGGGCCACCGCGGAATTCGATCAGTTCCCGCACCTTGGCCCGCAACCCCTGGTTGTAGTGCTGGAGGCAGCGGGCGCAGCAGAGGGTGATGATCGTTTCGGCCTCGCCGCTCACCTCCAAAACCGTACCGTGGTGAACCGCCAACACCTTGCCCCGGACGGGGGTGAGGCTCTCAAGCCCAGCGATGGGTTGATCCACCTCCCACTCTTTGCCCTCGGGCAGAGTGCGCAACTCCGCGAGGGGCACCGGGCGGAGCAGGCGGCTCACTTTTTCGAATTGGGCTCAAAGGGCAACCGATCGCCAGAGGCGGCCACTGCTACCGGCTGGGAGGCCATCTGCTTCTCCAGGATCTGCTGCAGGTTGTCCGGCAGGGCTTCCTTGCTCAAGATGAAGGTCTGCAGCCCCTGGAAGATGTTGGCCACCACCATGTAGAGCAGCACCCCTGCCGGCAGGGGGAAGAACAGAAACATGGCGGTGATCATCACCGGCGTGATCTTGTTGGCCGTGGACTGCTGGGGATTGGCGGGCATCCCCATGCCAGAAAGGATCTGACTGATGAACAGGGTGGCGCCGAAGGCCGCCACCAGAATCGCAACATCCCAGTTGATCGCACCGTCGGTGACGAAGCCCACCTGGCCCAGGGCCTTGATGAACAAGAAGCCGCTGCGGGCCGCCAGGCCGGGAATCTTGCCCTCCACAACCGCATCGCCAGGGCTCAGGGCTGAGATGGTGCCGTTCTGATCCACCGACACCACGCCCTCACCCTTGGTGACGCTCCACGTGGGCCGGAAACTTTCTCCGTTCTCCACGCTGTTGAGGACAGAATCAAAACTCGCCCCATCCTTGCCATGGAGCGCCACCGTTTCACTGTCGCCCACACCCAGCTTGGTTCCTTTCTCCAGAGTGCCGATGACGGGCACATGCTTGGTGGCCGTCACGAAGATCGAATGGCTGGGCGTGTTGAAAGGTTTGGCCTCCACCGCCGCGATCTGCTCTTGGGGCAGAACCTTCACATTGAAGGTGTAGGGCACATCGGCAAAAGGTGAACCCCGCAGGGTGGCGAAAAGCGCAAAAAGGATCGGCATCTGCACCAACAGGGGTAAACACCCCGCCAGGGGGCTGCCGAACTCCTGCATCAGCTTGCCCAGCTCCTCCTGCTGCTTCTGGGGATTGTTCGCATATTTGGTTTTGATCTCCGCCTGCCGCTGCTGCATCACGGGCTGGGCGATCCGCATGCGCCGGGCACTGCGGATGGATCCAGCGCTCAGGGGGAACAGGGCCAGACGGATCACCACCGTGAGGGCAATGATCGCCAGGCCGTAGCTGGGCACCAATCCATAGAAGAAATCCAGGATGGGCAGCAGCAGGTTGTCGGAGATGTAGCCGATCACAGATGGGGCCTAGAGCAAGGATCCGTGGGTCAGTGTGCCTGATGGAGGCCACCAGGAGCGAAGTGGGGAAAGACGGAGAACCGCCTTTGTCAGGAGGCCGTGGCCTCCGGGTTGACGAAGCCGGTGGACACCTTCACCGCCTTGCTGGCCTTCGGGGAAGCCTTGCGCCGCTCTTCGATGTAGGCCTCCACCTCCCGAAACCGGGGAACAGAGCGCATTTCCAGCTTGGAGCCATCCTCCAGCACCAGAACCATGTCGCCCCAGGCCCCTAGGCCCCGGGGGGCGGAGCGCACCTCCCGGATCTGGTTGTAAACCACCTGGGTGCGATCCCGGCCCATCCAGCCCCCATTCACCTCGATGCGGCGGCTGGTGATCCGGAAGCGGAGCCAAACGGCTCTCACCAAGGCGGCTACCGCAAAGGGCAGGCCGATCAGGGTGAGGCCAAACAGCAGGTTGAGAATGAGATCGCCGCGAGCGGGACCTCCTTCATAGAACACATCTTCCTGGATGCTGGCTCCCGCCGGCACCGGGGGAGTTTGGGTGCCCATCGTGCAACCCTGCCTTTTGCAACAACACCAAACATTCTTTCAGGAGGAGGGACTCCTCGGCGTCGACGCTGCCGGGCTTCAGGCTGAACACCAGCCAGCACGGCTCGTTGGCTTGGGGTGGGTGGGCCATCAGGAAAGCGTGCACCAGGCGCCGCAGCCTGTTGCGCTGAACGGACCGCTTGCTCACCTTGGAACTCACCACCACCGCGCAGCGCCAAGGGCTGGGAGGGTAGGGCCGATCCCGGGGGGGGAGCTGGGCTGCATCGGCCGCCATCACCCGCAGAGTGAACAAACGACCGTGAAACCGATGCCCCTGGCGATAAATCCGATCAAAAACTTTTAGGCCCCGTAGGCGATGCTGCTGGGGCAAAGACACCGATCAATCAGGCTTAAACAGCCAAGCGGGCCCGACCGCGGCGGCGGCGAGCCCGGATAACCCGACGGCCCGTATGGGTGCGCATCCGTACACGGAAACCGGAAACCCGTTTCCGTTTGCGGCTGGTGCCCTCCAATGTGCGCCTGGTCATGTCACGTTTTTCTCAGCCATCTACCTTACCAGCCCGGTGTCGCTGGCCCTTATCAATTGCCGTTGTTGGCGTCGATTTGGATCAGCCAGCTGCCGATATAGCTGGACACAGGAATATCCCCAGGGGCTTGGGCCAGGGCGTTGAACTGATACATGCCAATGTTGAAGGGGTTGTAAATCCGCATGTACACCCCCACGGTCTGCTTATCGGAGAGGGGGGTGTCGGGGAACACCTCCAGGGTGCCTGCCTTGGCATTCACCTCCACCGTGGCCGGAATCTCCTTCTCGCAGCGGGTGCGCTTCAACATGCCGCCCTCACTCATCTTGCAGAGCTTCACCCGTTTGGGATCAATCTTGCTGTCGAAGGTTTTCGGCATCGACACCGTGAGCTTAAGGATCGCCGTCTTTCGATCCTTGGGCTTGAGAATCAAGTAGTAGTCAGAAAGTTTGCTGCGCTGGGTGTCGGACTGGAAGTAATACAGCTTGCGGTAGTCCTTGTTGTTGTCCCAGCGGAATTCCATCAAGCCAGGTGTGCCCTGGGCCAGGCTCGAGGGGGGCGTCACAAGGGAAGCGGTCAGCAGCGGCGCCAGGGCCAGGCCTGCTCCAATAGAAGTGCGGCCCAGCAACGTGAGAAAAGAGGTCAAGGAGGTTGTGTGAGAGGAAGGGCATACGCCCAGGAGTTTTCAAATTCTCGGGAGGCCACCCATCGGCACTGGGGTTTAGTGGTCGGAGGGGGAGCTGGCTGGAGCGCTGCCAGCCCGATCAGGCCGCAGGCGGGAAGCCTCCCGCAGGTAGGGGTGCACCACGCTTCGCCCAGCCTCCAGCCAGGCATGGGCCAGCAACCGGATGCAGCGGGGCAGATCTCCTTGCACCGCCATCTGCTGACAATCCAGCAACGCCACGCTGCCCCACCCCACTCGCCGGCGGGCCACGGCCGCGGGGAAGCAGGCATCCAGATCGGCTGTCACGGAAAAGGTCACCGAGAGCAGCCGGGCCCCCTCCAGATTGTTCCCCTCCACCAGCGCATCGATCAACTCGCTCACCGCCTCGTCAATGGCCTGGCAGGTGTTGGCACTCGCCGTGGTGGCCCCGCGAAGGGCGCTCAACACGAGGACAGGGGAGGCCATGGTCATCGGGTGTGAATCAGGGGCGATAGAGCCAGAGCGGTTGGCCACTCCAGCCCACTTCCATGGTGATCAGTTGCCCCATCCTGCTCAGCATGGAACGCCCGGGCAACACACCGGCAAAGCGCTGCGGAGGATTGCCGAAGGTGACGGGCTTGGTTTTCGAGGGCAACCCCGCCAGCTCAGCCGCCATCTCCCGGGCCGCTTCCTCATCGCCGAGGGCATCCACCAGCCCCAGATCCTTGGCCTGGGCGCCGGAAAACACCCGGCCATCGGCAAAGGTGCGCACTGTGGCTTCCTCCATCCCCCTGCCCTGGGCCACGGCCGCCACGAACTGCCCGTAGCTGGAATCAATTAGCTCCTGCAGCAGCTGCCGCTCCTCGCCGCTCAGGGCCCGATCCGGCGAAAGGATGTCCTTGTAGAGCCCGCTCTTCACCGTTTCGAAGCGCACCCCCACCCGATCCAGCAGGCGCGAGAGGTCGTTGCCCCGCAGGATTACCCCGATGGAGCCCGTGATGGTGCCGGGGTTGGAGACGATCCGCTCCGCTCCCATCGCCACATACACGCCCCCGGAGGCGGAGATGTTGCCGAAGCTGGCCACCACCCGGCAGCCCTTCTTCCGCAGGCGCAGCAGGGCCTCGAGAATTTCCTGGCTATCGCCCACCGTGCCCCCCGGGGTGTCGATCCGCAGCAGCAGGGCCGGGCACTCCCGCTCCTCCACCTGGCGGATGGCCTTCAGCACCCGTGTGCGGGTGCCGGCCCCGATGGGCCCCTCAATGGCAATGCGCGCCAAAGTGCGACGGGTCTTGCGGCGCCAGGGCCAGGGCATCTTCACGATCGGCAACAGGGGGGATCCTAAAAAGAGTGCCCACCCCTCCACGGCAGGATCCTTCCATGCCCCTGCCCGCCCCGCTTCGCTGGCTCCTGATGATGGCCCCCTTCGCGCTTTGGGGCACCTCCATGGCAGCCATGAAGCCCTTGCTGGCGGGCTGCGATCCCTTCCTCCTGGCGAGCCTTCGACTCCTGCCCGCCGGCCTGGTGGTGCTCGGAGCGGCGGCCCTGCTCCAGCGCCCCCTGGCCGTGGCTCCGGCCGATCGCCCCTGGGTGCTGCTCTTCGCCCTGATCGACGCCAGCCTTTTTCAGGGATTCTTGGCCCATGGTCTCAGCGAAACCGGCGCCGGCCTGGGCTCGGTGCTGATCGATTGCCAGCCGCTCTTCGTGGCCCTGCTGGCCCGGGCCCTGTTTGGCGAAGCCATCAACCCGGTGGGCTGGGTGGGCCTGATGCTGGGCCTGGCGGGCATCCTGCTGCTGGGACTGCCGGGCGGCTGGCTGCGCCACTGGATGCTGCAGGGGCCGGCCACCCTGGGCGCCGCGCCCCCCCTCACCCGGGGAGAGGCCTGGATGCTCGCGGCGGCGGCCGCCATGGCGGTGGGCACCGTGCTCTGCCGCTACGCCACCCGCCAGAGCGATCCGGTGGCCGTCACCGGCTGGCACATGCTGATCGGGGGGGTGCCCCTCCTGCTGGCCAGCCTGCTCACGGGTCTCCAGGGCAGCCATCCCTTCCTTCCTCAGTGGAGCGGGCTGGACTGGGGCCTGATGGCCTACGCCTCCCTGCTGGGCAGTGCCCTGGCTTATGGCCTCTTCTTCTATTTCGCCAGCGAGGGTGACCTCACCGGCTTCACGGCCCTCACCTTCCTCACGCCCGTGTTCGCCGTGCTCTGCGGGGTGCTCTTCCTCTCCGAGCAGCTCCGCTTGCAGCAGTGGCTGGGGGCGGCCCTTGCCATGGTGTCGGTGCTGTTGATCCACCAGCGCGCCAGGCTCTGGGCCGATCCCACTGGTCAAAACCTCCAGCACCCCATTAATCAGGCCCACACGCCCACGAACTAGGGCCCACCCCCGAACTTCTCCAGCTCGCTCTTGTGGGATGGGCCTGGCTCACGGGGCGCAGGCCGCGAGGAAGGGGGGTAGGCCAGCTATGGAGTTCGCGCCATGCCCTGCGGGTGCTTTCCAGAAGTGTGGCCATCATCGAGACTGGAACCCAGCCCTGCTCATCGAAGGTACCCACCCTCTGGAGCCGCAACCATCGGAAGCAGGCTCATTCCGGCAGCCAGAGCGAAGGGGGCGCGCTATGCCTCAGGCGGCCTTCGCCGGCTCAGCAGCGGCACTCTCCGCCGGAGGTGTTTTCTGCGGCTGAGCGTCTTGAGACAATTCGATGGCCTCTAGGCCTACCTCCACCCCCATGTGCTGATCGGGCTTACCGGTGATCAGCTGGGAGGCTCGCTCGCGCACGGCGATCACCCAGAGCCATTTCACCAGCAGACTGATGCGATTTTCGTTGTCGGGCATGAAGGCCAGGTGAGATAGGCCCCAGAGAACCCATCCCGGTAAGCCCCCTACCCGGAACCCCCGCAGGTCGGCCACCGCAAAGAGGGGACCTACCACAGCCATGCTGCCGAAGTCGAACCATCGGAAGGGTTTGTGCTCTTCGCCCCGCAGCCGGGCCAGGATGTCGAGGCCCACCCATCCCCCCATCTGCACAGCAGGGCCCGCCATGCCGGGGAGGGGTTGGCCATCAGCGGTGTGGGAATAGGAGCACAGATCCCCAACCACCCTGATCTCCGGATGGCCGGAAATAGAAAAATCGTGCTCCACGATTACCCGCCCACCCCTATCAACGGCACAGCCCGTACGCTCCGCCAGCAGTTTCCCCAGGTGGGAGGCCCGCACCCCGGCCGTCCAGCAGATGGTGCCTGCTTCCACCACAACCTCGCCAGCTTCTCCTAGACCGGGTTTGGCGATGGTGGCCCGCAAGCGGCCTGGGCCGATCTCTTGCACCCGCGCGCCAAGCAGCAGCTCCACGCCCTGACGGCTCAGGAATTCACCTGTGGCCTTGGAGAGGGCGGGGTGCATGGCCCTCAGCACCCGATCCCCGGGATCCACCAGAATCACATGGCAGTTTTCAGGCGCGAGCAGGCGGTATTGGTTTCGGGTGAGGTCTTTCATCAGAGACATCAAAGAGCCCGCCAGCTCGCAACCGCTGGGGCCTCCCCCCACCACCACCGCCGACTGCAACACCTTCCTGCGGGCTGGATCCTGGCACTGCTCCGCCGCCTCAAGGGCACTTAGCACTCGGCGGCGGATCTCCTCGGCGTGTTCAAGGATCTTCATCGGCGGCGCCAGGGGGCGCCACTCTTCATGGCCGAAGTAGCTGCTGCCGGAGCC
>JBBARZ010000025.1:0-24474 GCA_040399505.1 Cyanobium sp. | reverse complement strand
GTGGCTTCAAGCGCCCTCGTGAACTCACCTGGATCACCGGCGTCACCATGGCCGTGATCACCGTGTCCTTCGGTGTCACCGGCTACTCCCTCCCCTGGGATCAGGTGGGGTATTGGGCCGTGAAGATCGTGTCCGGAGTTCCCGCCGCCGTGCCCGTTGTGGGCGATTTCATGGTTGAGCTGCTCCGCGGTGGCGAGAGTGTGGGACAGTCCACCCTTACCCGTTTCTACAGCCTGCATACGTTTGTATTGCCCTGGCTGCTGGCGGTGTTCATGCTCATGCACTTCCTGATGATCCGGAAGCAGGGCATCTCTGGTCCCCTCTAAACCGAATCCAACCAACCGCTCTCTTCCCCTCACCCTCCAGAGCCATGCACATCCTCAAAAAGCCTGATCTCACCGATCCCGCCCTCCGGGCCAAGCTGGCCAAGGGAATGGGGCACAACTACTACGGTGAGCCCGCCTGGCCCAACGACCTGCTCTATATCTTCCCTGTTTGCATCCTCGGCACCATCTGCTGCATCGTTGGTCTGGCTGTTCTGGACCCCGCGATGCTGGGCGACAAGGCCGATCCATTCGCCACCCCTTTGGAAATCCTTCCTGAGTGGTATCTCTATCCCGTGTTCCAGATCCTTCGGGTGGTGCCCAACAAGCTCCTCGGGATCGCCTTGCAAACCATGGTGCCCCTCGGCCTGATGATGGTTCCCTTCATCGAGAGCTTCAACAAGTTCCAGAACCCCTTCCGTCGCCCGGTTGCCATGGCGGTGTTCCTGTTCGGTACCTTTTTCACCATCTATTTGGGCATCGGTGCAGCCCTGCCCATCGACAAGTCTCTGACCCTCGGCCTGTTCTGACCCTCCAGCCATCCACCCTTCAGAAGCCCACAGGTCTACGGATCTGTGGGCTTTTTCGATGGATTAGAGCGAGCGCCCAGGCGGCGCATAGAGACCTGCGGTGAATGTTTCATCTCACGGCCTGGCAACGCCAGAGAGGCGCTGGCAGAGGCTGGAACCCCTAATGCCAGTCGGAGCAGGGGCTTTGAGCCGGAAACTCTTCTCGAGAAAAGGAAGCGGGCGGCGGGAATCGAACCCGCATCATCAGCTTGGAAGGCTGAGGTTTTACCACTAAACTACGCCCGCAAAATGGGCTTGCATCAAGCACCAGGCGCATTCTCCCATAGCCACCACCGTAAGGGCTCCCCAGCCAGAGCCCCCGGAAAATGCGACCCCTTGAAAGCTCAAGCATGATGGCCTGCGGTGATCTGCAGGCCCGGTTGACTCTTTTCCCCCCCTCCTCTCCAACAGAAGCTCACAGTCCAGATCTTCTGCCCGGTGGGGAACGGCGCCTGATGGTGTCCTACGGCCTCGGGGATGCAGGCACCGGCATGGCGGCCTCCCTGATCGGCTTCTACCTGTTTGTGTTCTATACCTCCGCAGCCGGGCTTCCCCCCTGGATGGCAGGACTGGTGCTGATGCTGGCCCGCATCTGGGATGCCATCAACGACCCCGTGGTGGGCTGGCTGAGCGACCGCACACGCAATGCCAATGGCCCCCGCCTGCCCTGGATGCTCTGGAGCGCCATCCCCCTGGGGGCAGCCATGGCGGCAATGTGGTGGATGCCCCCGGGCAGCCAGTGGGTGAAATTCACCTATTTCGTGGCGATCTCGGTGGTGGCCAACAGCCTCTACACCTGCGTCAACCTGCCCTACACCGCCCTGATGGCGGAACTCACCCCCAGCACTACCATGCGCACCCGGCTGAACCGGGCCCGCTTCACCGGCTCGATCATCGCCGGGCTGGTGGGCATCGTGCTGGGGGGCGTGCTGCTCAAAGACCACGCCAATCCCGCCAGCTACGCCAAGCTGGGTCTGCTTTCGGGCCTCGTGATCAGCGCCAGCACCCTGGCCTGCTGCTGGGGCATCGCCCCCACCGCCCGCCAGGCCCAGCAGCCCAATTCCAGCCAGGGCTCCACTCGGCGCCTCCTGGGGCGCATTGGCCACAACGGCCGCTTCCTGCGGGTGCTGGGGCTCTATCTCCTGCTCTGGTGTGGCCTCCAGCTGATGCAAACCGCCGCCCTGATCTTTCTGCCGGTGGTGATGCGGTTGCCCGAAAGCTGGAGCAACTGGATCCTGCTGCCCTTCCAGCTGAGCACCCTGGCGGGCCTCCAGCTCTGGACCTTCGTGAGCCACCGCCAAGGGCGGCTGCGGGCCCTGGCGTGGGGCGCGGGCTTTTGGGTGATCGGTTGCCTGGCGGCCATGCTCCTCTCCCCTCTCAACGGTGCGCTCTCTCCCCTGGCCACCGTCTCCAACCAACTCCGCCTAGCGGCTCTGGTGGCAGCGATCCTGGTGGTGGGGCTAGGGGCCTCCACGGCCTACCTGATCCCCTGGTCGTTGCTGCCCGATGCCATCGATGTGGATCCAGAAAAACCCGCGGGCCTCTACAGCGCCTTCATGGTGTTCGTGCAAAAGCTCTGCATCAGCCTGGTGCTGTTCGGCTTTGGCAGCCTCATGTCGCTGAGCGGCTACCTGCCGGCGATGGGCACCCAGCAACCTGAATCGGCCCTGGTGGCCATCCGGCTCTGCATGGGGCTGATTCCCGCTCTGCTCGTGGTGCTGGGCTTGGTGGTGATGCGCCACTGGCCCCGGGGCAGCGACCCCCAGCTGGCAGCATGACCCCCAGCCCCAAACGACGCGCACCCAAGCCCCCCCCCCGCTGGCTGAGCCGCCTGGGCACCAGCCTGATGCTGGGCGCCCAGGCTGTGAGCTCCATCGCCAAGGGCCACATCCACGCGGGGGATCTGCTGGCCGAGCTCCTGGAGGCCGGCCCGGCCAGTGTGCTGATCGTGCTGATCACGGGCCTGGCCGCGGGCACGGTGTTCAACATCCAGGTGGCCGCCGAGCTGTCCCGGCAGGGGGCCAATGCCGCCGTGGGGGGGCTGCTGTCGCTGGGGCTGTCCAGGGAGATTGCGCCCCTCCTCACGGCGATGCTGCTCACGGGCAAGGTGGCCACGGCCTATGCCGCCCAGCTCGGCACGATGAAGGTGACCGAACAGATCGACGCCATCACCATGCTCCGCACCGACCCGGTGGACTACCTGGTGGTCCCCAGGTTGCTGGCCCTGGTGATCATGTCGCCGGTGCAATGCCTGCTGTTTTTCTGGATGGCCCTGTGGTCGGGCCAGATGAGCAGCACCCTGCTCTACAGCATTCCCCCGAGCGTTTTTTGGACCTCGGTACGCACCTGGATGGAGCCCGACGACGTGCCCTCCATGCTGCTCAAATCCGTGGTGTTCGGCTTGATCATCGCCGTGCTCGCCTGCGGCTGGGGACTCACCACCAAGGGGGGCCCAAAGGAAGTGGGCACCAGCACGACTGGTGCCGTAGTGATGATTCTGGTGTGTGTGGCACTGGCCGATGTGGTCCTCACCCAGATCCTGTTTGGGGGCTAAGAGCTGGCGACACCCGCCAGAATCCAGAGTCATGCCTGCAACAAAAACGTCCATGGTGATGTCTTCCCCAACTGAAGCCCAGGCCCTCGACGGGGACGTCACACTGGCGCCACGCTTTTGGGTGCCCCTGGGGCTGACCCTGATCGCCGCCCTGGTGCTGGCGGGCACCCCCCGCTGGGGCGGCGCCCCCTGGGTGGGGCTGGCCCTGCTGGCTTTCGCCACCTTCCTGATGGTGCAAGCAGCGGTGCTGAGGCTCTGCTTCAACGCCGAAGCCCTCTTGGTGCTGCGCAGCGGCAAGGAGATCCGCCGGTTCCCTTACACCGACTGGCTCAGCTGGCGCCTCTTCTTGCCCGCCGTGCCCGTGCTGTTCTATTTCCGAGAGCAGAAGAGCGTGCACCTGTTGCCCGTGCTCTTTGATGCCACCGCCCTGCAGGCCCAGCTCAACCAACGGGTGCCCCTAACCGTCGCCCCCCAGCCATGACCGACGACACCTCCCCCAGCCCACCCGACTCACAGACGCCCGAACCTGCAGGGGAAGAGATCCAACAGCTGATTGCCCTTGCGCTCCATGAGCTGCAGCAGAAGAGGGCCAGCCTGGAGGCCGAGATCACTGCCCTGGAGGAGCGCAAGAGCCAGCTCAATGCGGACATGAACCGTACCTTCAGCGGCCAGTCGGAGCAGATCGCCAAGCAGGTGCGGGGATTCCAGGATTTTCTGGTGGGTGCCCTCCAGGACCTGGCCGCCTCCGCTGAGCAAGCCCAGCTGCTGAGTCAACCCCTGCTGGTGCAGCCCTCCACCCTGGATCAGCAACGGGCAGCAGAGGCCGCCGCACCCCAGGAGCCCCCCGCGGCGGCAGGCCTCTTCAGCCAGGACGAGGAGGTGATCCGGGCCTGGTTGGCCAGCTTTCAGGGCCAGCCAGACTTCTCCGCCGATCCCTGGCGCCTGCGTCGCACCCTGGACCAGGAAGGGGCCGGGCTACTCGAAGACTGGTTCCTGCGGCAGGGCGGCCGGGGAGCCCAGCCCAGCCGGGGCACCCGCCTGCGCAATGTGGTGGTGGCCTCCGCCGCCATCACCATCCTCGGAGATCTCTACGGAGATCGCTTCCAAACCCTGGTGATGGCCAGCCAACCGGAACGGCTGGGCGAGTGGCGACGGGGGCTACAGGATGGCCTGGGGTTAAGCCGGGAGGATTTTGGGCCCAACAGCGGCATCGTGCTCTTCGAGCGACCCGAAGCCTTGGTTGAGCGGGCTGACCGCCTAGAGGAACAAAACGAGCTGCCGTTCATCGTGATTGATGCGGCAGAACGGGCTATCGACATTTCCGTGCTGCAATTCCCCCTCTGGTTGGCCTTCGCTGGCACCCCCATGGAACTCACTGCTGAGGATGACCTCTACTGACCCTTCGACCTCGATGCTCCTGCCCCTCGCGCTGCTGCTTCTGGGCTATTTGCTCGGCTCCATCCCGTTTGGATATGGAGCTGCTCGCCTGCTGAAGGGCATCGACATCCGCCAGGAGGGGTCTGGCTCCACAGGAGCCACCAATGTGTTGCGGGTGGTGGGCAAAGGGCCTGCCCTGGGGGTGTTTCTCCTGGATGTGGGGAAGGGCACCGCGGCCGTTCTTTTGGCCAAAGCGCTGCTGGCGGGCTCCTGGGGCGGCACGGCGCTGGATGCCTGGGTTGTGGGAGCTGGCCTGGCGGCCCTGGCCGGCCATATCTGGCCCATGTGGTTGGGCTGGCGGGGAGGCAAGGCCGTCGCCACAGGACTGGGCATGTTGCTGGGCCTAGCCTGGCCCGTGGGGCTCGCCTGCTTTGGCGTCTTCCTGGCAGTTCTGAGTGTGAGCCGAATGGTGTCGCTCTCCAGCATGGTGGCCGCCGTGGCCCTTCCCCTGCTGATGCTCGGCTGGTTTCCCCAGCACGGGGGCTTCCGCCCTGCTTACCTTGCCTTGGCTTTGATCACCACCCTCCTGGTGCTCTGGCGCCATCGAGCCAACCTGGCGAGGATCCTGGAGGGAACCGAACCCCGGCTGGGCAGCGCCAAAGCCCCCTAGGCCAGATCCCTGCTCCGCTGGGCAGCGGCAAGCACTGCTTCCAGCAGGGCGGAACGCAACCCGGCCCGCTCCAGCTGACGCAGCCCGGCGATCGTGGTGCCAGCCGGGCTGCTCACCATGTCCTTGAGCTGACCGGGATGAAGATCCCTCTGCTCCAGCAACGCGGCCGTTCCAGCGAGGGTGCGCAGAGACAAGGTCTGGGCCAGCGATCGGGGCAGGCCAGCGGCGACAGCCCCATCCGCCAATCCCTCCGCCACCAGAGCCACAAAGGCTGGCCCTGAAGAGGTGAGGGCCAGAAAAGCGTCCAACTGGCTCTCGGGCAGGATCCAAACCCCACCAATGCGGGAAAAAAGTTGTTCCACCCAGGCCCGCTGGCCGGAGAGCGGCTCCTGCCCCCAGGCCAAGGCCGTGAGGCCGCAGCGCACGAGGGCCGGGGTATTGACCACAGCCCGAACGCAGGTGCGGTTGGGGAAAAGATGCTGGAGCCTTTCCAGCCGCACCCCCGCCAACAAGGACAGCAATAAAGGAGGGCTGGCGGAGGAAGGCTCCGGGGCTATGGAGGCAGCCTGGATCGCCACTGCATCCAGCTGCTGGGGCTTCACCGCCAAAAGCACCACAGGAGCCCTCCAGGCAAGGGCTGGATCCGTATCCACCTGGAGCGCATGACCCGCAAGGGTGGCGTGGGCCCAGCGGCTCTTAGAGGCTTCTGAAGCCACCACCGCCCGCACACTTCCTGGCCAAACCAGGCCCTCCTCGAGCCATGGCTCAAGAAGGGCTTGGGCCATTGTCCCCAAACCGATCACCCCGAAAGCTTGAGGAGGAATGGGGGCTTGGAGGGTCAACCGAGAAGATCGGAACGACCCCAGTCGGGACTGGGGGCTGCATCCTGGTGATCGGAAGTAGCGGAGCGCTGGGTGTTACCGACCCGAGGGGAAGCAACCTCTTCGAGGCTTGGGGCGGTGACGGTCACACAGCTCGGAGCAAACAAGAAAATGCTCTCCCCCACGCGCTCTTGATGGCCATCGATGGCGTAGGTGCCTCCAGCCACGAAATCAACGGCCCGTTGGGCCTGATCTGGTTCCATCATGGTGAGGTTGAGGATCACGGTCTTCCGTTCCCGCAGACCCTGAATGGCCCGTGGCATTTCATCAAAGCTACGGGGCTCCATCAGCATCACCTCTGCCACTGCGTTGGTGAGGCCAGGCAGACCGATGACATTGGTACCCGCGAAGGGATCATCGCTGGGGACAGCGAAATCCGGGCTGATGGCGAGAGCCGAAGAGCTGCGCCCTGCCGTGGGAGCAGAGTCGAAGCCTTCACCAGCGTCGTAATCGAGCTCATCGTCGTAATCGCCATCGAGATAGTCGTCACCAGAAACGACAGCACGGAGACGGGAAAACAACGACACGAATCGAGCCTCGGCGGAGTGAGCTTGAACCTGAATAGCGTCCCACAGGTCCGCTTGCAACCACCAGTGGTGTGGTCGTCCAGGGATCTGGACACATTAGCCCCCAGGGGTGGGACGTGCACCAAAGAGCCCCGAGCCCACCCGAACCCAGGTGGCACCTGCCTTTACGGCCTCCTGCCAATCGCCACTCATCCCCATGGAACATTCAGGAAGAGCCAATTCCTTTGCCAGAAGAGCACACTCCCGAAACAGGTCCAACCGCTCGGCGGGTTCCAACCCCTGGGGCGCCAGGGTCATCAGGCCTTGAAGCCGCAAGGGGGCCAATCCGGCCAGAAGGGGCCAGAGCTCGCGAAGCGAGGCGGGATCAAAGCCCGTTTTCCCTGGATCAGGCCGCAGCTTCACCTGGGCAAACACCACTGGCGCCACCCGCTCTTCCTGGGCAATGCGCTGCATGCGCTCCGCCAGCGGAAAGCTGTCGAGAGAGTGAATGGTGCCGAAGTGGCGGAGCACCCCCCGCACTTTGTTGGCCTGTAGGCGACCGATGAAGTGCCAGTCGAGAGGGGGAAGATCGCTCAGGGCCAGCTGCTTGGCCTGTGCCTCCTGCAGCCGACTCTCGCCAAAGCTCTGCTGGCCGAGGCCAACGGCCTCCCGGATCGCCTCCACGGACTGCCCTTTGCTCACGGCCAGCAGCCGACACGAGGGGGGCAGACTGCCGCGCACGGCGGCAAAACGCTCGGCCATCGTGGGGCCGGTGCCCATGGATCTCAGAGAAAAGTTTGATCAAACAGTTGCCGCCAACGACCCAGCTCCTGTTGGCCTTCCCGACGGGCACGGGCCAAGTTTTGCTCTGCAAAATGGCGGGCGTCCGTCAATGGAATCACTTCAAATGTGGCTCCTTTGGCCTGAAGCGTGACAAGAAAGAAAATCCGCTGGGCATAGAGCGTTGCGAAGAGATCCCTGTTCTCCCCAGCTGGAGCGACCCGATAGAGCATCCCAAATGTGGGATGGCTGAGATACCGCTCTGCGCTCACGAGTCACAACGAACTTGACCCATTAAAGATCACAGGGCGCAAGGGGCCCCATCCACAGACCTGTTTTCAGGAGAGGCCTGCCCTCCAGCGCAGGATCAGCAACAGCAGCAATGCTGCCGACCCCACCAGCGTTGACAGGAGGCCACTGGCCTTGGGGTGATACAGGCGGTCGGGAGGCAGCCAATGCCCGCCGCGGGCCATCAGGGCTTCCGCTCCCTGCTCGGATCGCAGCAAAACGTTAGCCAGAAGGCGTTCTCCTACGGCCAACACCAGGCCCAGGCCCGTTTTCCATCCCAGGGATTTGAGGTTCACCGCCCGGGTGGCCAGAGCCCGCAACAGATTTTGCAACTCCTCCTGCACTAGCGGTAGGAACCGCAGCGACAACAGCAGGATGAAGCCCAGCCTGTCCATTGGCCAGCCCAGCCAGGTGAGGGGCCTGAGCCACCAGTTGATCGCCCACACCAGTGCCTCGGGTGAGGTGGTGAGCAGCAGCAGGTTGGCAGTGTGCACCACGGTGAAAAGCAGGGTGGAGGCATTGAGGCCCAGCTCGGCCGATTTCCGCGTCACCACCACGGGCTCTAGGGAGAGGGGCCCCAAGGCCACCGGCCCCCAGCGGCCGATCTCCCAGGGCACACCACTCCGATCCACAGGAGCTTGCCCCTGGGAGGGCGCCAGCAGGATTTCTCCCGGAGGCCTCTGCAGCCCAGCGGTGGGAGCGGGCGAAGCCGGCAAGAGAAGGGAAAGCAGGCCCACCAAGGCCGCGAAGGCCAACAGGGCCGGCAGGGACCGCCGCCAGAGGCGCAGCGGCACCCCGCTGAACAAGGTCACCAGCAGGAGCAGGCCCACCAGCGACAAGCGCCAGCTGGGACCTGCCAGCACTGGGGTGACAAGAAACGCCAGGGTCCAGGCCAGCTTTAACCTGGGGTCGAGGCGGTGGAGCCAGCTGGTGCCCTCCAGGCCTGCGGCATCCACGTATTGCCCGAGGGGAATCTGGCGCAGCCAGTCCATCAGCGGCGATCAATCCCTTGGCGCACTTGATCCCGCTCAGCATCGCGCTGCTGCTTGCCTCTCCAGAAGAGCCGGATCGGCGTGCCCTCAAACCCCAGCCCCTCTCGGATCTGGCGCTCCACATAGCGGCGATAGGTGTCGCCGAAGAGCTTGGGCTCATTCACGAACAGGGTGAAGCTGGGAGGTCTGGAAGCCACCTGGGTTCCGTAGTAGAGCCGCCCCTGGCGCCCGCCTCGGGTAGCGGGCGGCGAGCGCCACTGGAGCGCTTCCTGAAGCACCTCATTCACCACCGAGGTGCTCACCCGGCGCTGGTGCTGCTCCACCGCAGCGGCGGCCAGGGGGAAAATGCCCTGTACCCGCTGGCCCGTAAGGGCGGAGGTGAAGAGCATGGGGGCCCAATCCAGGAAATAGAGCCGATTGCGAAGCTCCCGTTCCATCTGGGTGAGGGTGTGGCTGTCCTTCTCCACCGCATCCCATTTATTCACCACCACCACGCAAGCCCGTCCCGCATCCTCGATGCGGCCGGCCAGCCGTTGATCCTGCTCGGTAACTCCATCAAGGGCGTCGATCACCAGCACGCAGATGTCGCTGCGATCAATGGCCTTGAAGCTGCGGTTGATGCCAAAGAACTCAGGGCCGTACTCCACGCTGCTGCGGCGCCGGATGCCCGCCGTATCGAGAAGCTTCCAGATGCGCCCATCCCGCTCCAGGGTGGTGTCGATCGTGTCGCGGGTGGTGCCCCGGATGGGGCTCACAATGGCTCTCTGCTCACCGCAGATTGCGTTAAGGAGGCTCGACTTGCCGACGTTCGGCCGGCCCACGATGGCCAGCTGGATGGGTTCCTCCCCCTCTTCCTCCGGGGCCGGGGGGAGCAGGGTCACCAGTTGATCCAGCAGCTCGCCCGTGCCAGCACCATGGATAGCAGAGATGGCATAAGGCTCCCCCAGTCCCAGGGTCCAGAACTCGGAGGCCATGGCCAGGCCTTGCTGGGGCGACTCGCACTTGTTCACGGCCACCAGCACGGGCACCTTCTGGAAGCGAAGCCACTCCGCGATGCTTTCATCGGCAGCGGTGAGGCCCTGCTGTCCATCCACCACCAGGATCGCGGCGGCGGCTTCCTCCAGGGCGAGTTTGGCCTGCTCCCGGATCTCCGGCAGGAATTCACTGTCGTCAGCAAACACCAGCCCCCCCGTATCCACCACCTTGAAGTGGTGGTCGCCCCAGAAAGCCTCCTGATAGGTGCGATCCCGAGTGACACCAGGCTCGTCGTGCACGATGGCCTCCCGGCTGCGGCAGAGCCTGTTGACAAAGGTCGACTTCCCCACGTTGGGGCGCCCGAGGATGGCCACCACCGGAAGAGCCACGTTGTAAACCCACCCGACTGGTGCTGAAGTGACCCTACCGTGCGGCCCCCATCTGCAAGGAACGGTGTCCAGGGGCAACCAGCAAATTGGCCAAGCCCAAAGCTGGAGCGTTTGCACTGCTGTTAAGTGTTGGCCATGGATTTCGGCCTTTCTGAGCCTTCGCCGCCCTCCGGCTCCCCCCTTCCAGGCAAGGGGGCAGACCCTGAGTCTCTTCCGGTGCGAGCGGTCGTCCTGTGCTGCGATGGCCTCTACCAGCGCACGCTGGTGCAACGAGCCCGAAGCCACTTTCATCTGGTGGGCGTGGTGGTGCAGCATCCGCCCCAGGCCTCTGCGGCTCGGCGGTGGGATCGCTTGCGCCGCTATCGGGATCCCAGGGCCGTGCTGCGCCAGGCCTGGTCGCGCCTGGCTCTGCGGCCCTATCAGCGCCGCGGCCGGGAGCTGGAGGATCGCCTGTTCCGGCCAGAGGGCTCTGAACCCGCCTTGCCGATGGACGTGCCGGTGCACCACACCTCGGCCATCAACGGGGCAGAAACGGTGGAGTATCTGCGGGACCTGGCTCCGGAGTTGATTCTCGTCAACGGCACTCAGCTCCTGCGCGAACCGATCCTCTCCCTGCGGCCCCAGATCCGCCATGGAATCTTGAACCTGCACACCGGTCTCTCTCCCTATTCCCGGGGCGCCAACTGCAACCTCTACATGGTGCTGGAGGGTCATCCGGAGCTGGTGGGGGTGACAGTGCATCACATCGATCCAGGAATCGACAGCGGCGACATCATTCGCTCGGCCCAGGTGCCGATGGAGCCGGACGACAACTTCGAAACCATCGATGTGCGCAGTTTTGATGTAGGCATCAACCTGCTCCTGGAGGGCGCCAGGGATCTGGTGGAAGGCCGGGCCCTAAGGGTGCGCCAGTGGGAGCAAGGCAAGCTGTTCTTGCAGCGCACCGGCTATCACTACGAACCCTGGCAGCGGCTCCAGGCCAATCGGCTGCTCAAGCAGGGAATGCTCCGCGACTACCTAGCCCACAAGGCGGCTCGGGACGCCGGACTCCGGCTGATCGGAAGCGCTGAGGAGAGCGTAGGGGCCCAGGAGAGTCGGGTCTGATGGCGCTGCTGCGACGGGTGGTCAATCGAGGGATGGATCTGCTCTTTGTGCCCGGCACGGGCGCCCTCTGGCGCCAACGCCTGAAGGGCCAAATCCTCTGCTTGCTTTATCACCGGGTGGATACGCCCGGCCGGATTCCCTTCCTCGATCGCTACGGCGTGCCGCCGATCCCCCCCCAGGAACTGAAGGGAGAGCTGGCTTTTCTCCAGGCCAGGGGGGCGGAGTTTCTCACCTTCGCCGATCTGCGCCGCGGCCAATTTCCTGGCCCCGATCGCTTTGGGGTGATCGTCTGCTTCGATGATGGTCTGAGCTGTAACTACACCACTGGCTTAGAGGTGCTCGACGCCCTCCAGATCCCTGGCGTGATCTTTCAATCGAGTGCTTTGGTGGGTGCCAGCACCTTGATCTGGGAGCACACCCTCTATTTCCACAGCTTTGATCCCCAGCGGGCGGCCGTACTGCACGAGCTAGCCCACGCCCGCCTGCCCGCCAGCCAGCCGTATGGGGGCGATGCCCTTGTGGCCCATCTGCGGGACGAGCAACCGGTGGGGGAGGTGGAAGGATTGCTAGAGCAGGTGAGCGAGCGCACCCACAGCGCCAGGGAGCTTCAGGAGCTGGCGCAGACGCTCTACCCCACCGCCGATCAGTTGCGCACCCTGCAGGGCGGCCCCCATGAGATCGGAAGCCATGGCCACCACCACTACCCCCGCAGCGGCATCGACGAACAGACCTTCCGCACCGAGCTGATCCGTTCCCAGCACGACCTCGAAGCGATTCTGGGTCAGCGGCCTCGGGCCTATTCCTATCCCTTCAACAGCCACGGCCCCAACGACGCGGCGATCTGCCAGGAGCACTACGACCAAGTGGCCACTGTGGACGCCCGGCCCATCACCCGGTCGACGCCCTTCCACGAACTGCCCCGCTGCACCTGGCCCGGTCCCTTGCGTCACCCCCTTCAGCGCCGTCGCTGGCTCCTCACCGGCCATCTCTGAGGCCAGCGCCCCTACCCCACCGGCAGGTCTCCGGGGTGGCCGCAGCGGGGATCCGCGGGAGGCTCCAGGAGGGGTGGGAGGGGTCCGGTGTCCGAGAGGGTTTCGCCCTGCTCCGCCAGCTGGGCCAGCAGCCAGTTCACTGCGGTGGCCCGGCGGGTGCGGCGCGGATAGAGCTCCCCGATGCGGTAGCCAGCAAAACCCAGCTGCTGCTTCAGCAACTGCTTATGCGGTGACGGCACGGAGCGGGTGAGAGCCACACTGGCGGGCCGCTGGGCGATCACCTCAGGCGCCTGGGGGAAGGCCTCTGCCCATGGGGCAGGGGTTTCTGCCCCCGCCAACCAGAGAGTGGGCCCAGACCCATCACCCGGGAGCGGTTGGTAGCCCAGCCGCTCCCACACCAGCTCACACACGAAGCGGTCGCTGATGCGATCACCCAGCACGGCCTCTAGGAGGGCACGGCTGAGCGGGTAGGCCGGGGGAGCGGGAGCTGGGGCGTCGCGCATAGAGGTGGCATCGGAGAATCGGCTCACCATGATGGCCACCCTCTCCCCACCTCTTGCCCTCGCTGGCAACGGCACCCCCAGGCAGCTGTGCTGCCGGGTGCTGCAATCGCCCCTGGCAGGTGTGAGCGACCAGGTGTTCCGGGGGCTGGTGCGGCGCTGGGCACCGGAGGCCCTGCTCTTTACCGAGATGGTGAACGCCACCAGCCTGGAGCTCGGCCACGGCCGGCGGAAGGTTGAGGAGCTGGCGGAGGAGAGCGGCCCCATCGGCGTGCAGTTGCTGGATCACCGTCCAGCGGCCATGGCGGAAGCCGCCCGACGGGCCGAGGCCGCAGGCGCCTTCCTGATCGACATCAACATGGGCTGCCCGGTGAAGAAGATCGCCCGCAAGGGCGGGGGCAGCAGCCTCATTCGCGATCCGGATCTGGCGGCCCGCATCGTGGAAACGGTGGCCGCTGCCGTGGCCATTCCGGTGACGGTGAAGACGCGGCTGGGCTGGTGCCACCCCGTGCCCACCGATGGCACAACAGCCGATTCCGCCATGGCTGCTGTGGCCTGGTGCCAGCGACTTGAGGCGGCCGGCGCCCAGCTGGTCACCCTCCATGGACGCACCCGGGAGCAGGGTTTCCGCGGCCAGGCCGACTGGCTGGCCATCGCCGCGGTGAAACGGTCCCTCACCATTCCCCTGGTGGCCAACGGCGACATCCACAACCCGGCCGAGGCCTTCCGCTGCCTGGCCATCACCGGTGCCGATGGAGTGATGGTGGGTCGGGGCACCATGGGGGCACCTTGGCTGGTGGGCCAGATCGCCGCGGCCCTGGCGGGCCAACCCATACCCCCCACCCCAGGCCCCGCCGAGCGGCTGGCCCTGGCCCAGCACCAACTGGAGAGCCTGCTGGCACGCCATGGCAACCATGGCCTCTTGATCGCCCGCAAGCACCTGGCCTGGACCTGCAGCGGCTTTGATGGAGGCCCCCAGCTACGCCACGCCCTGATGGCCGCAGCCACCCCCGCAAAAGCCCAGGCCCTGCTGGCGGAGGCCCGAAGCCGGGTGGCGGGCCTTGGCTAGGGCAACACGGAGGGCCAGCTGCGGCGGATCAGGAGCAGGGAGAAGTAGGGCTGGGCCTCCGCTGGAACGGCGGCCGCGGGCCCCAGCCGCTGGTCGGGCCAGCCCACCCGCTGGGCCAGGAGCGCGTGATCGAGCAATCCCTGGGCCGCCAGGTGCTGGCGCACCCAGGGCCAGCGCCGACCAAGCTTGAGCAACACCACCACCCCCTCCAGGTGGGCGGCAATGAGCTGATCGAGGGCCTCCGGCGTTTCGGGGGTGGGGCGGATCAGAAGAGGCTCCTGCTGCAAGGCCAGGGGCCAGGGGCCAAGGGGCCCGCAAGCGGCGGCAGCCGCCGCCGCTAGGGACGTGATGCCCGGCACCACCTTCAGCGGCACGGTGGGATGGCGGGCCGCCAGGGCCAGCAGCACGTAGGAGCCTGATGCATAGAGGGAGGCATCCCCCTCACAGAGCAGGGCCACGGCCTGGCCAGCGGCCACTTCGGCGGCCAGGGCCTCGGCGGCATCACGCCAGGCCAGGCGCCGGGGCTGGGCTTCCTCCACCATCGGCAGCACCAGGTGCAGCCGCCGCTGATCCGGACCGATCCAAGGGGCCGCAATGCGGGCCGCCATGCCATCTCCCCCCTCCTGGGCTACCGGGTAGGCCACCACGGCCGCAGCCCGAATGGCCCGAACCCCCGCCACAGTAAGCAGGTCGGGATCGCCCGGCCCCACCCCCACCAGGGTCACCCCTGCAGGGGCAGGCTCGGGGGAGGGGAGCTCTGGAGGGGCCTGGGTCAAAGACGTATCGCCATCAAGGGCTTTCTAAGCTGGCTGGGCTATAGGGTCGATCCGATGAGTCATCTGCAGATCTTTCCCGACCAAGGGAGCCATCCCCTGCCCAGCCTCTCCTCCAACGATCCGGAGGTGATCACGGCGGAGCTTGCGAGCCGGGGCATCGGCTTCCAGCGCTGGCCCGCCCGAATGGAGTTGGGCGAGAGCGCTGAACAGGCAGACATCCTTGCCGCCTATGCCGAGGAGATCGCCGCCGTCCAAGCCAGTGGGCCCTATCCCACAGTGGATGCCATCCGTCTCACCCCCAACCACCCCGATCGGGAGGTCTTGCGCCAGAAGTTCCTGGCGGAGCACACGCACAGCGAAGATGAGGTGCGCTTTTTTGTAGAAGGCCAGGGCCTCTTCTGCCTGCACATCGGCGATGAGGTGGTGCAGGTGCTCTGCCAGGCGGACGATTGGATCAGCGTTCCAGCAGGCACCCGCCACTGGTTCGACATGGGGCCGACTCCTCTCTTCACCGCCATCCGCTTTTTCGACAATCCCCAAGGGTGGGTGGCCCAGTTCACCGGCGATGCTCTTGCTGAGCGCTATCCCTTGCTGGATTCGTTCTGAAGCTCCACAAGGCAGAGTTCTAATCAGGCCAGGAGGGGCAAGAGGAAGGTGACCACCAGAGCCAACGCATACCCCAGCAGGGAGATCCCGAACAGCAGGCGGGCCTGACGTTGCAACTGGATGCAGGCCCGGCGCCGCTCAGGATCGCTGGGACAGGAGCCCCGGGTGGCCTGTCGCCATAGGGACAGCCCTGCCAACAGCAAACCCATCCCCGCCAGGGTGAAGACCAGGGCTTTGTGCTGGGAGAGCACCACAAGAGCAGGAACGACGCTCACCAGGCTGGCCATCACTGATCCAGCGCCGATGAGCACCAAGATGGCGGGCAGCACACAGCACACCAGAGTGCCGGAAGTGAAGAGCAGGCTGAGCAGCTGGATCGTGCGCAACCGGCGGCCCTGCGCCAGGGCTCTGCCCCCATCGCCGGAACGGGGGCGGTCCATCAGTTGGGGTTCACCGTGGCGTTGGCGGCCGGAGCGTTGGAGCTCAGCGGCCCATCCACCCGGCGGACGTCGTACCCCGCGTCCCGAATGGCCCGCTTCAGGGAGTCGGCATCGATGGTGGCACCGGGACGAGCGGTCACTTCCACCAAGCCTTTGGAAAGATCAATGCGCACCGATTCGGTGCCGGGGATGGCCTGAACGCGCTTCTCGATTCCCTGGGCACAAAAGGAGCACACCATCCCGCTCACTGTGATTCTGTAGAGGGTGGGGCCAGCCCAGGCAGCAGCCTGGGTGAAGGCAGCCAACCCAAAGGCCCAAAGGGGAAGAAAACGTCGGGGAAGGGTCATGGAAAGGGTGGGGGTGTCAGAAGGTGTAAGTCAGGTTGAAGCGCGCCGCCCCACCGGTGCTCACCCCAGCCTCTGCGAGGATCCGGCGATGGATTACTCGGAGCAGGGGAGTGATTTCAACTCCCTGCTCCATGCCCTCCATGGTGCGGGCTTCCACCATCAGCCAGGGCTGCCAGCGGTTGTAATCAGCGGTGCTGAGGGCCACTCCGGCCCGAGCAGAGGTCATCAGCCGGCCAATGTCGGCCGCCTGGAACCAGCGGGCGGAGGCCCCCAGATAGAGCCGCCGCGTCTCCCAGTCCGCCTGGGCCCATGGCGACCAGCCCAGGCGATTGTCGGAGCGGCTGCCGTCCTCATGGAAGATGGTGAGAACGCCAACGCCTGCTCCAGCCCAAAGATTGGCTTGATGGTGGACGCCGTTCCAGCGGTGCAGTCGCTGGGTGAGCGACACCAGGCTCCAGAGTTCCTGGCCACCTTGGCTGGGCCTCTCCGCTGAGGAGGTTGGCCCCTGCTCAGGGTGCTGCCCATCTTGGTGGACGGGGGTGGGGTTGACCTGATGGGACGTTTGTTTCTTGCCCCCCTGGTGATGGGCTTGAGGCACCAACCAGTGCAGAGCTGGCCCCACACCGGTCGTGCGGGTGAAGGTTGGGGTGATCGTGAAAAACGACCAGTGGGGATCGTATTCCCCACTAACAATGACGCTTCCCTTGTGAGCCAAGGGAGCCGCAAGCCCTGGGGCGTGGAACGCGATCCAAATCCCAGCAAGAAAGGGAACCAGCAGAGAACTCCATGCAGCGATGGGCTGGAAGGACTGCAAGGGGACCGCAACCGCTAATCGATCATTAAAATTTTAACTCAAAGTTGAGGCGTCTGTTCGTCAGGCCTAGCCGTTCAGAACCTAGCTGTGCATGCGCGGCTCGGGATGGAGGCTGCTCAGGATCTCGGCTTCCACCTCCGCCAATTGGGTCAGCCGCTCGCCCAGCCTGTCCTTAGTAGCCGCCTGCTCCGCCAGCAGCCAGTAGAGGCCGAAATGGCGGGCTTCGCTGCCGAGCAGGTCGCCATACAGCTGCCGCAACTCGGGATCGGGGCTATGGAGGGCCAGCAACCCCATGCGCTCATGGCTGCGGGCCTCGATCAGCCCTGCCACCAGCAGGCTGTCCAGTCGACGCTCGGGCTCGTGCCGCCGCACATGGACCTGGAGAGCCCCGCCGTAGGGGGGCGCCTTGAGGGGCTGCAGGGAGATGCCCCGGCGGCTCAGCAGGGCCTGCACCCGCTCGAAATGCTCCAGCTCCTCCCGAGCCAGGGGGCTGAGCACATGTGCGAGAGCAGAGTCTGCGGGATAGCGAAACATCAGCTGCAGGGCCACCCCCGCCGCTTTCCTCTCGCAGTGAGCATGGTCGATCAGCACCAACTCAGGGTGGGCCAGGGCCTGCTCCAGCCAGGCCGAGGATGTGGGGGCCGCCAACCAGCGGATGCGGGAGGTGGCGGTGGTGGTCGTCATGGATCCTGGGCCCGCAAGTGCCCCACCAAACCCTCCAGGGCAAGGGTGTAACTTGCGGGCCCGAACCCGGCCACCACCCCGATGGCCCGATCCGCCAGATAGGACTGGTGGCGAAAGGGCTCGCGGGCGTGCACGTTGCTCAGATGGAGCTCTACATAAGGAATCGCCACCCCCAGCAGAGCATCCCTGAGCGCGATGGAGGTGTGAGTGAAGGCACCGGCATTGATCAACAGCCCATCGGCTTGCCCTCGGGCCGCATGGATCCGATCCACAAGGGCCCCTTCATGGTTGCTCTGGAAACAGGCCAGCTCCACCCCAAGCCCTTGGGCCTGCAGGCGAAGCGTTTCCTCGATGGCCTCTAGGGTCTGGCCGCCGTAGAGGCCCGGCTCCCTCTGGCCCAGAAGATTGAGATTGGGGCCGTTGAGCAGAAGAACGTTGTACACCAGCGGATCGGGCAGCCTCCGAAACGATCGTAGGGAGAGGGCCAACGGGGGAACGCACGGGACGGGCGGCTGGTAAGTTGAGGTCGTGTGGTTCGGGTCGGTGCCCGAGTGGTTAATGGGGGCGGACTGTAAATCCGCTGGCTCTGCCTACGTTGGTTCAAATCCAACCCGGCCCACCTTTCCACATGCCCTTGTAGCTCAGCGGTAGAGCACTCCCTTGGTAAGGGAGAGGTCACGAGTTCAAGTCTCGTCAAGGGCTTCCACAAATAAACATGGCGCCATGCCTCACTGGCGGTAGCTCACGTGGCCATGGGGCAGGGCATGGCCCCTGGGCTTCGGGCGGTCATCTGCTCCGTTTTCCGCCATGGGCTGAAGGTACAGAATGGCTCGCAACGGCACACGCACCACCTCCGATGGCAGCACCCCCGCCGCCTCCAAGCCGGAGGGCCCTTCGAGGGGATCGCTCACCGGGGCGCAACACACAAGCCTTTCCCAACCCATCAGGCGCAACTCCCAGCGAATGGGTCTCTGCAGACCCGCATGGGAATCTGCAGAAGGAACCTATGAAGCTGTCCCAGGGCTCGACTGTGGCGATTGCTACTAAATCAGCCCTTCTCTCGGCAGGGCTCGTTTTTGCTTCTCTGGCGGGTTCAGCCCCGCCATTAGCCGCCAGGGCGGCGCCAGACGTATGCGTGTTGGCCCCCTCGCTCGAGGCCGCACCCACCTCCCCTCCCACGGCAGTCCCTCAAGCCCAGACTCCCCTCAGTCGTCCCACCTTGTTTGTTCGTGAGCCTCTCGCCGAGCTGCGTATCGAGCGGGGCTCCACCGCTCTCTGGACCTGGCGATCCCTGGTGGGGGAGGCCCTGGAGGGCCCCTTGGCCTGGCCCCTGCCGCCTCTAAAACCCAGGCAGTCCTTCACGGTGCGACTGCGACCGGTCGGCGCCATCGCCGAGCACTTCGCCACCATCAAGCTGGTGGGGGCGGCCCCAGGACGTTTGCGGGAAGGCGATGGGCTGATCCAATCCCTCATGGGGCGGCCCCAGGCCTGGCTTGGGGCCATCGACGGCCTTTTGGCCAAGGGCGACCGCCCCCTCGCCACTGCCCTCCTCTTTGCCCACGAGGGGCCCAATGAGCCGGAGCTCAATGCGCTGAGGCTTCTGGTGGCCCAACAGAGCTGCCCATGAACGCCACCCAGTCCCTACTCTCCCCCTCGGTGGAGGCCATGCGCCAGCCCGTGCTGGAGGGCTCCACGCGCCCGCTCCACTGGCGGGTGGAACAGCTCAACAGGCTCCAGGGCCTGTTGGCAGGCGCGGAATCAGCCCTGCTGGAGGCCCTGGCCAAGGATCTGGGGAAGCCCCCGCTGGAGGCCTATGTGGAATGGGCCGGGGTGCAAGAGGAGCTCCGCCACACCCGACGCCACCTCAAACGCTGGATGGGCGGGCAAGCCATCCGGCTTCCCCTCTGGAGTTGGCCCGCCCGGGCCCAGGTGCGCCCCGAGCCCCTGGGGTGCGTGCTGATTGTGGGGCCCTGGAACTATCCGTTCCAGCTCTGCCTCCAGCCCCTGGTGAGCGCCCTGGCGGCGGGCAACACGGCGGTGATCAAGCCCTCGGAGCTAGCCCCCCACACCGCCAACCTGATCGCGCGCCTGCTCCAGGCGGCCTTCCCGGCCAGCACCGTGCAGGTGGTGCTGGGGGACGGCCAGGTGGCCGCCCAGCTGCTGGAGCACCGCTTCGACCACATCTTCTTCACGGGCGGAGCCCGGGTGGCCCGGCTGATCATGGCCGCCGCCGCCCCGCACCTCACCCCCGTCACCCTGGAGCTGGGGGGGAAGAGTCCGGCCATCGTGCTCGCCGATGCGCCCCTGGCCACCACGGCGCGCCGGCTGGTGTGGGGCAAGGGGCTCAATGCGGGCCAAACCTGTGTGGCCCCCGACCATCTTTTGGTGGTGCCCGAGGTGCGAGCCCCCCTCGTGGCGGCCATGGCCACCGAGATCAGCCGGCTCTATGGCCCCGACCCCCTCACCAGCCCGGATCTGGCCCAACTGGTGAGTCTTCCCCACTTCGACCGTCTGGCGGATCTGCTCAAGGGAGCACAGACGCGGGGGCAGCTGCTGCTTGGGGGCCGATCCGATCGGGGGCAACGCCGGATTGAACCCACCCTGCTCAAGGTGGACGACCCCGAGCAGGATCCCCTGATGCAGGAGGAGCTGTTTGGTCCCCTTCTGCCCATCGTCACCGTGCCCGATCTGGGGGGGGCCATCCGGCAGGTGCAGGCAGGGCCCAAACCCCTCGCCCTCTACCTTTTCGGCCAGCGGCCCGAGGACCGGGAGCACCTGCGATCCCGCACCAGCTCCGGCAGCCTGGCCTTCAACGACGTGGTGCTCCAGGTGGCGGCCCCCCAGCTGCCCTTCGGGGGCGTGGGGGAGAGCGGCATGGGGGCCTACCACGGCCACACCGGCTTTCTCACCTTTTCCCATCAGCGGAGCACTCTGGAGCGAGGCTTCTGGCCCGATCTGCCCTTTCGTTACCCGCCCTACGCCAACAAACTCCCCATCCTCAAACGGTTGCTGGGGTCTTGATCGGCCTATTTGACCCAAATCTGCACCAGGGGACTGGATGGCAAAGGAAAGGCTCCTTAACGTGCGCCGAGCTCGATGAATGACCAAGTTCCATGCGCTGTGCCCCTGCTGCCCTGGCCCTCGTCCTGGTCCTTCCACTGCCTTCCATGGCAGGAGCCGTGCAGGTGCAACCTGGGGAAACCCTCTCAGAAATCGCCGATCGCCTAGGCGTGAGCGTGCAACGGTTGATCGAGATCAATCAAATCAAAAACCCCAACCACCTGGAAGCAGGAACCCAGCTCAAGCTGCCCAAAGGAATCAGCAGCAGCCGAGGGGCCTCGACCAAAGGCGGAGTCACCACGGTGACTGTGGGGAGAGGGGAAACCCTTTCCAGCATCGCCGATCGCCATGGGGTGCCGGTGAGCACCCTGATGGCCCTCAACAGCCTGAGTGACCCCAACCATGTGCAGGTGGGCCAGGTGCTGAAACTCAAGGGCGCAGCAGGCAGCACAACTAGAAAATCGAACAGCTTCAACTACACCCCTGGGGCCAGTGAGCATGTGGTGCGCAAGGGCGAAAGCCTGTCCGCCATCGCCAGGGGCTATGGCCTGCCCATGAGCCAGCTGGTGGCCCTCAACGCGATCAGCGATCCCAATAACGTGCATGTCGGTAGCACCCTCAAGCTGAAGGGAAACCCTCCAGTTCGCCCCAGCGCCCAGCCTGCGGCCACCAAACCCAAGCCCCAGCCCCAGACCACGGCCGTTCAGCCCCAGTTCCAGCCACGTCCAACAGCTGTGGCCCAACCCAAGCCTGCTGCCGCAACCGTGGCCTTGGCACCCCGCCCTGCCACCACGCCCGTACAGGCAGCGGCCTCAGGCAAGAGCGATTGGAGGGCGTACGGCCCCTTGCAAGTGGACTGGACAAGCTGGCAACCCATGGGCGGCAGCATGGTGGCCGCCACGCTCAATGCCAAGGGCGAGGCTCTTTACACCTCCATCAACTGCGGTGCCCGAAAGATCAACGCCACCAACGCTGCTGGCCAATGGGGCACATGGAATGACCCCGTCTCTGCGGGGGAAACCAAGCTGGTGAACGATTTTTGTTCACGCCGCGGCGGCTGAATCCGTCCGCTCGGGTTCCTGCCAGTGCAGGGGCCAGGGGGAGCGGAGGAAATGGAGCCCTGAGCTCTTGATCCATTGCCGCTGAAAGCCGTCATCGCTCTCGCCGATCAGGTCCTCCTGCACGAGTCTGCGGCTCAGCCAGCTCCAAACCTCGGCCTCCACCCCCTTTTTTTCGGCCAGCCGGTCCACCAGGCTTTTCAGGGTCTGTCCCCCTTTCTCCTGAAGGGCACGAAGCAAAACAACCGCCTTGGGCGACCAATCTTGGCTGATGTTGGAACTCCTGCAGCCATCACACCGTCCGCAGGGTTCCACCACCTCCCCAACAGCCCGCAGCAGGGCCTGCTCTCTGCAGGCATCTCCTTCAGCGATGGCTTCCATGCGCCGCAACTGCCGCTGGGCCACTTCCAGGCGCTGGCCTTCTGGATCGGCCCCCTCCGGTGCACCGGCTCCCCCCGATCGGATGGCCCATCCAAGACGCTCCCGATCGGCAGGGGTGAAGAGCAGCAAACAATTGGCAGGCTGGCCGTCCCTCCCAGCCCGGCCCGATTCCTGCAAATAACCCTCTGCACTCGCGGGCAGGTGGAGGTGCAGCACCAAGCCCACGTCCCCCCGATCAACGCCCATGCCGAAGGCCACCGTGGCCACCAGCACCGGCCTGGGATGGGTTTGGAAATGTTCAAGCGCCTCCTGCCGGCGCGGTGCATCCATTCCAGCGTGATAAGCGATCGCCTCCACGCCCGCCCCCTGCAAGCGCCCCGTCCACTCCTCCACGGAGCGCCGGG
Organism: Cyanobium sp.; assembly: GCA_040399505.1. Lineage (GTDB taxonomy): Bacteria > Cyanobacteriota > Cyanobacteriia > PCC-6307 > Cyanobiaceae > Cyanobium. Next base: position 1,935 of record JBBARZ010000025.1, on the reverse strand, counting down.
TACGGGCATAGATCAGCACAGCCCCGCGGGATCGGGCGATGGCCTCAAGCACCTCGCCCAAGGGCTGGGCTGAACGCCGCCGCATGGAATAAACAAGGTTCAGCCGACGGGCCGAGCGCACCTGGACCAGGGGCTGGCGAAGCCCCAACAGGCGAATGATGTCCGCCCTCACCTGGGGCGGAGCCGTAGCCGAAAGGGCCACCAGGGGCACCCCGGGGAAGAGGGCCCGCAGGTGGCCGAGCCGGCGGTAGTGGGGGCGGAAGTCGTGGCCCCAGGCACTGATGCAATGGGCCTCATCGACGGCGAGAGCCACCAGGGCTCCAGATTCCACGCAATCCTCCAGCAGCTGGCGGGCACTCTCCACCTCCAGCCGTTCCGGGGCCAGATACAAGAGGCGAAGGCGTCGCTCCTCCAAGGCACGCCTGAGCGACCGCTGCTCATCGAAGGGCAGGCCCCGATGGAGACAAGCGGCAGGAATGCCCCGCTTCTGCAGCTGCCGCACCTGATCCTGCATCAGGGCCACAAGGGGCGACACCACGACGGTGAGCCCTTCTCTCACCAAAGCCGGAAGCTGATAGCAGAGCGACTTTCCCGCCCCCGTGGGAAGGACGGCGAGGCAGTCGCGACCCTCCAGCAAGGCTTCCACCACCGGCCTTTGGCCATCGCGGAAGGCCGACCACCCGAAGTGCCGCTGCAAGGACGAGAGGAGGGGGTCCTCCGGCAACTCACACCATGCGTAGTGCCCTCAGACCTTAGCTTCCCCCACCGGTGGGCAAGGGCGGGGCCTCCAGCTGGTCGGCACCCTCCTCCACCAGCTGCAGGCGCACCCGTTTGCCCCCGGCCAACTCCCCGAGCGACACCCGCAGGGTGCTGCCGCTGAGGGTTTGCAGGGCTTGCAACAGGGTGCGCAGGTGGGGGGTGCTGCTGCCGCTCTCCAACCAGAGCCGCTCCTGAAGCATCCCGAGCCGGCGCCAGCTGGTGTGGAGCTGGAGCACGGCCCTCTCCAGTTGGCGAGCCTGCCCAACCGCATCGGCCAGGAGGCCAAGCGCATCCAGGCGCTGGGCCTCGAGCATGGCCTTTTCAAAATCCAGGTCTTCTTGCTGCAGGGCCCGAACGGCCAGGCCCGCATCGGCGGCCTTCTGCAGCCACCGGGCCGTGAGGGTCACCTCCTTCACCCGATCCAGTTCGGGCTCCTCCCTCAGCTCCTGCCGCAGCGACTCCTGCTGATCGTCGGGTAGTTTGGCCAGCTCCCGCACCAGGGGAGCCACGGCTCGGGGGGGAAGCAGATTATCCGCGGTGCGCTGGCGGATTTCCTCCGGGAGCAGGGGGCTGGTGGCCGCGACCACCTCATCGCTGAGGCGTCGCACCTGCTGGCGGGTGATCTGCTGGCCGGCCTGGGCAGCCTCACTGACCAGCTGCTGCACCTCAGGGCCGGCCTGGGCCGTTTCCAGAAAGGCCCGCTTGGAAAACCTGTTAACACTCTCGTCATCGAGGAGCCCCTCTCCAAGCAAGTTGTCTGCCGATTCAGCCAGCTGGATGAGGGTGTAGGCCCGGGTTTTGCTGATTTCGTGTTCCCTCAGCCATTGGAGAAAGCCCTGTCCTCGGCCCTCGCCCCCACGTTTTTCCCGGTCGCGCACGGCCCTCAGAATGCGCCCCCTCCAGATCTCTGTCTGCAGGTCAAACCGGTCGCACACCGCCCAGGCCTCCTCCAGGCGGGCCTCGAATTCCATGGCGCTGATGTCGTCCTGCTCCGGATCCGGCAACTCCAGGACAAAGGACGGGGAGTCGGCAGACGCGGAGGAAGACACCAGCAACACTCAGGGGCCTGCGGATGCTGCCACGGTGCCGGCCGGCGGCGGACGACGAATCGTGACGTCGTGGCCTTGGGGTCAGGGGAGGTCAGTATCGTCATCTCGACCCTTCTCTGACCCGCTC
>JBBARZ010000024.1:0-24856 GCA_040399505.1 Cyanobium sp. | reverse complement strand
TGCCGTACACGTCGGTGCTGATCACGCTGCCATCAATCGGATTGATGAGTTGGTTAAGAGCATCGGCATTGGGGACCACGCCAATGAGAGGACCGGATGGGTTGGGTGAGGCACCGCCGGGAAGATCAAAATAGGCGTCAAAGGGAGGATTGCTGTTCGGGTCGAGCGTGTAGGCAACACCTGCCGTGATCAGGCTGGGCTGCTGAAAGAGAATCTCTAAATTGGCAGCATTCTGATTGGTGACAGGCTGGACGTAGGAGTATTGATCGGCGGTGAGAACACCAGCAATGGACGCGCCCGTTTGCGGGTCGTACGAATCAGAATAGGGAAACTGAATTCCGGGAAAGGCTTCATTCAAAACAGAAACAGCACTCGACTGAAGGTGAATCGCTCCGTTGGAGAAAGCTTGCAACGGAGCGCCATTGCACGGATAAGGACTGAGACTGGCGCAAAGTCGGGAATTTGGAATTGTTGAGTTAATTGCATCAAATTGAAGCGTTGAGGCAATGACATTGGCCACGCCGCCGGAAAAAGCTTGGATGCGAGCATATGTTGTATCCCCACCTGGCCTTACAACGCTGTTGACGAGATTAAGAACCCCACCTGAGATGGAAAGGCTTGGACCGGTTATGGTAGATGAAACAATATTGGCAATCCCTCCTGCCCAGCTCACTGCACCTGAAACTTGCGAGGTCCCATACAGATCAAAAACAGTTTTGAAGGCATTAAGCGTGGCATTGCTGCCATAAATTGCCGGAATCTCCCAAATGTATTCGGATCCGAATGTAGAACGTGGGAAAGGACTGAGTTTATTCATGACAACTTCTGTCAAGTTGACAGTGGAACCGGCCGCAGCAGCGATTGCTGATCGCGCGTGAAAGCCAAAGGGAACTAATTTTTGGAAGGTGGAATTGGTAATTGAAACAAGCGAATTCCTGCCAATGTCTAGAACAGCATTCAAGCCATCAAAAACCATGCCATCAATTGAAACGTCGAGGACGTTATCAGCAATCCTCGCGAACGAATAGCCAGGTGCAAGAAGCTGATCTCCAGCGTTCAGATTAAAGTTCCGTGATGGTATGTCCTTGCCAATATAATTTCCGTTAATTGTTAGAAAACCGGGATTCCCTGCCAAGGAGTGGCCGTTGCCTTGGATCCTGAGCCCCGAGGTATCGGTCATTTCTGTAAGAAACCCAGTTGCTGGTTCATAAACGGTAGCTGCATCAACGCTCACGTCGTTGAACAGTCTGATCGTGTCGAAACCGGGCGTGATATTGGCTTGATGAATGGCCCAGGCTAAGGAGTTTGCGGTTGTGGCATCACCCCAAGGGACTTGGGTGACATCGAACGTTGCTGCAGAGACAGGGGCGGCTGCCAGAGACAATCCCGCAAGCAAGGTGCGAAATACGTGAAAGGGTTGGGAATAGTTTTTTGATTGAGTTAGCGTGAAAAGCTTCATTTTTAAGTGGTAATTTAATTGAATTCAATTTATCATTTGCCCCTGGCGCACAGCTGGTAAATGTCGTCAGAACGCAAGTTGTCCGAGGATGCCGACAGGGAAGCGCCCGGGGTTGTGCTGCCCGCAAGTTCCGGCATCGCTCGATTCGTCACTGTCCTCGATCTGTCAATGTCGGGGAAACGCAAGTTGAATACATTCGTTCATGATCTCGCTTCTGTTTCTGGCCCGAACTGGGGCCTCCTAGTACCTTTCGACTGGTTGCAAGCCCGGTCTTCGCGCTCAGGTCTGCAGCCAGCCTGTTCAGCCATCCGTAGTCAGCCCCTCACCATGCGCCCCATCGCCCTGTTCGCCGCCACTCTCCTCGCCGCCTCCAGCGGCAGCATCAGCCTGGGTCTTCCCGCCCACGCCCAGAGCAGCGACGAAGACAAAATCGAAGCCCGCATCGGCGCCTGGGGCCGCAACTGCAAGAACGCTGTGGCCGCGAAATTCAATGCCAAGTCGATGGCAGATGTGGAGATCTCCCTTGGAGCTTCGCTGCGGGCCAGCATCGATGCCGGCGAAACCACCCTGGCCGACATCAAGAGTGGCGGACTGTCTTACAACTTCCGCGTGCACCACGTGGCCGGAAAGGATCCCGATGGCTATTGCAACACCGATGGCCAGGGCAACGTTGAAGTGATCAAGAACATGCACGACTGAAGCCGCGAGGGTCCAGGACAGGGGGGCGGCCTTCTGACGCGCCGAAAGCCCACTAGGCTCTGCCCATCTGCTGCGCCGGCGCACGCCCCCTCCATGACGACTGCACCGGCACCGAAGGTTGTTCGAAAAAGTGATTTCGAACTCAAACCCTTCATGACCAGCTGCAACCGGCGGGCAACCTGGCAGGTGGTGAACACCCTGGTGCCCTACGGCCTCCTCTGGTGGCTGGCCGTGACCTGCCTGAGACAGGGCCTCTGGCCCTTGCTGCTGCCGGTGATCGGCCTGATGGTGCTGTTCATGGCCCGCTGCTTCTCCTTGATGCACGATTGCGGCCACTATTCCCTGTTTCGCCAGCGCACCACCAACCGTTGGGTGGGCTTTCTTCTGGGGATAGTGGCGGGCATTCCCCAGCTGCCCTGGTCGCGGGGCCATGCCTTTCACCATCGCCATAACGGCAACTGGGAGCGCTACAAAGGGCCTTCAGCTCTGGTGAGCGCTGCTTCCTACAACAACTTCGACACCAGCAAACAGGCCCTCTATCGCAGGCTGCGTCACCCCCTGATGTTGATCCCAGGGGGATTTTTCTATCTGGTGATCAAACCCCGCATTGAGCTTCTGGTTGGCCTGGTGGGCCTGGTGCCCCATGCCCTCGCCACCCTTCGGAAGGCACCAGGTACCCCCTGGCGCCAGATCCTGGCCAGCCACCAAACCACCTGGTGGCATAGCCCGGAAGAGTTTCGTGATCTCCTGCTCAACAACATCGCCGTCGTGGCCACCTGGATCGCCATGGGCTGGTGGCTGGGGGCAGGCACCTTCTGGCTGATCTACACCCCGGTGATGGCCTTCAGCGCTGCCGTCTTCATCTGCATCTTCTTCATCCAGCACAATTTCCCTGGCTCCTACGCGGAATCCACCGCCCAGTGGAATGCCATGCAGGGCGTGATGGAAGGCACCAGCGATCTGCAGCTCCCCCCCCTCCTGAACTGGTTTTCCGCCGACATCGGCTGCCATTCCATCCATCACCTCTGCGAAGCCATCCCCAACTACCGCCTTCAGGAGGCCCATCGGCGTAATGCCCATCTGCTCACTGGGGTGAAACGGCTGCGCCTCAGCGATATTCCTTCCTGTTTTTCCTACATCCTCTGGGATGAAAGCGCGGGAACCCTCACCACCGTCGAAGCCCAGACGGCCAGCTAGTCCAGATAGAAATAGGTGAGGTGAATCCCCTTGCCCACGTATTCATTTTTATAGCCTCCTTCGTAGTAGGTTCCCCTGTAGTACGCCGGCACCGACTGCCCTGGGCGAATGACAATCTTGGCGTGGCAGGTTCGGATCTTGTCGGTGATGTTCTTGCAGGACGCTTCGTTGCGCATTACCTCATACACCGAGTGATCCGCAAAGGTGATGATCGCCTGAGACACCTGGTCCGGGATGCCGTTCATGGGGCTCACTGCGCAATAGTCGCGCCGGCCATTGCGCTCGCAGTTCGGGGAGAGCTGGGCCCCTGCTGGAGCCAGGGCGACCATTGTGAGGGCCAGGAACGGAGCCAGCCAGGCGCACATCCGCATCACCTGCATCAACCACAACCCTCGCATGGATTCCGCCACCCCCGATTCAACGCCCGAACCCCTCGAACTGCCCGCCGGGGTGCATGTCCTCTGCAGCTGCGGCCGCTCCCGTCACGGCTGGTTCTGTGATGGGGCCCACCTGGGCACGGGCCGAATCGGCTACGAACTCAAGCTCACGGAGCCCACCACCGTGCTTCTTTGCCGTTGCGGCCGCTCCCGCCGCTACCCCCTCTGCGATGGCAGCCACGGCCGAAGCCGGTGGCGGCTGTGGGGGTTCTGAAGGCCTTTGGAATCAGCCCGCTTCGGGGGTCGCCGCACCCGTGATCTGGTTGCCGATCACCAGCCGCAGCAGAACCGGAGCCAGGAAGGTGGTGCCGATCACCATCAGCAGAATAGCCGCCTTGAGCGCGGGCGTGAGGATGCCGGCCTGGCTGCCCAGACCCAGAAAGATCAACCCCACCTCACCGCGAGGCATCATCCCCAGCCCCACCACCAAGCGGCTGGTGGGCTCCTTGCTCAGGTAGCTCCAGCCAGCGGCCACCTTGCCGGCGATCGCCACCGCCAGCAGGAAGGTAGCCATGATCAGCCCCTCCCGGTTGGCGGGATTGAAGGGGTTCAGCACGGAGAGGTCCATCCCCGTGCCAATGAGCACGAAAAACACCGTGGCAAATAGGGATACCAGGGGTTTAACCGCCCGGTCAATGTCTTCGCTGTGCTTGGACGCGCTGAGAATGAGCCCTGCGGCGAAGGCCCCCAGGGCCGCTTCCAGGCCAATCGCCTGGGCCATGAAGCAGCACAGGGTGAGCACCAGGAAGCTGGCGACGGCCACGTCGCCCGGGGCCCTCAGGTGATCCACCACCCAATCGAAAAGGGGCGCCGCGGTGCGGCTGAGCACCAGCGATACCGCCACAAAGGCGATCGCCACCAGGCACAACTTCACGATAGGGGCCAAGCTGAAGGCGCCGCCGCCCACGATGGCCACCACCACCGCCAGGATCACGATGCCGAGGATGTCGTCCAGCACGGCAGCCCCGATCACGATCTGACCCTCGCGCCGCTTGAACCAGCCCAGCTCTCCAAATACGCTCGCCGTGATGCCGATGGAAGTGGCCGTCATCGCCGCCCCAGCAAACACCGCTGGAATCAGGGGCACATGGAAGAGGGTGAAGAGGCCGGCCGTGCCCATAAGAAAGGGCAACACCACGCCGGTCACGGCCACGGTGGTGGCTTGCCCGCCCACGGCCACCAGCTCATCCAACTCGCTTTCCAAGCCCGTCAGAAATAGCAGGGCAAAGAGCCCGATCTCAGAAATCGCCTCCAGATTTGGAAACGTGTCTCGGTAGATCTCCCGCACGGCCTCCGGGCCGATTCCCGCCAGCGATCCCACCAGTGCTGCCGCTCCATCGCTGAGCTGGGCCTGCACATCCGGCGGCACAATCAGATGGAGTCCTGAAGCGCCCACCAGCACGCCCGCCACAAGCTCACCGAGGATTGTGGGAAGCTGGAAGCGAACGGTCAGTTCGGCGAGGGTGCGGGCTGCCATGAAAATCACCAGGAAGCAACCGACCTGGAGCAGGGTTTCGGTAACCTCGACCTGGTGAGGGCTGATCTCCAGCACGGATGGGGAACGCACAGATAAGGAGCCATTGTGCAGCCCCCTGGACCTGGCAGAGGTTCGGCCTGATCATGGTTTAGGTGGGAGGGCCATCCCAGAGGTTCGCCGCGGTGTAAGGGCTGCCGGGCATGAACCAGAAACTGCCGTCCACAAAGCGTTCGCCCCGATCCAGGGCCGCCAGTTGGGCCATGGCCTCCCCATCCAGCTCCAGATCCTGGGCGGCCAGATTGGCGGCGAGGTGCTCGCGCCCCAGGGCCTTGGGGATCACCACCGTGCCGCAGGCCAGCCCCCAGGCCAGGAGCACCTGGGCCGGGGTGACTCCCCGCTCGGCGGCCAGGGAGGCGATCAGGGGATCGGCAAGCACGGGGGATGGTTTGTCTGTCCTCCCGGCGCCAAGGGGGGAGTAGGCCGTGAGGATGATGCCCTTCTCCCGGCAGTAGGCCAGCAGGGCGGGCTGCTGCAGGTAGGGGTGGCGCTCCACCTGGTTCATCGCTGGAGCTAGCCGGGCCCCATCCAGCAGGCCTTGCAGCTTGGCCTGACTGAAGTTAGAGACGCCGATGTGACGGCAGAGCCCGGCGTGTTGCAGCTCCTCCATAGCGGCCCAGGTGCGGGCCAGGGGCAGCTCCTCCAAGGCCACCAAATCCTCCGCCTGCTCGGGAAACTGCACCCCGGCGCGCAACACCACGGGCCAATGCATCAGATAGAGATCCAGATGGGTGAGCCGCAGATCCCCCAAGGTGCGCTCCAGGGCGGGGCCCACATCCTCCGGGGCGTGGCAGTCGCTCCAGAGCTTGGAGGTGATCCACAGATCCTCCCGGCGCACCACCCCATCCGCGAAGGCCTGCTCCAGGGCCTTACCGATCTCCGCCTCATTGCCATAAATGGCGGCCGCATCGATGTGGCGATAGCCCATCTCCAGAGCCTGGCGCACGGCTGTGGCCACTGCGCTTGGTTCCGCCCGCCAGGTGCCGAGGCCCATGGCCGGCATGACATCGCCGTTGGCCAGGGCAAGCGTTCGCATTCGGGGGAGACAAGAGCTGGAGGGGACTCTATGTGCCGTCAGCGTGAGGGAAGAGCCTCGATGATCTATCGCGACTTCGCCCCAGCACAGCGGCGGGCCGTTAGCCGCAACCCTCAAACAGCGCCAGCTGCCCCGGGCTTTCCTGCCGACGGGAGCGGCGGCTGACGCCAGAGCGGGGCGTGGCCAGCCCAGAGCGGCGTGACCCATGGCGCTCCTGAATGGCATCAGCCCGCTCCCGGAAGCCTGCCCCCCGGCGCACCGCCCATACCCGATCCCGGGCTTCCCGGGCCGCCTGCTGGTGATCCACGATCGGGGCGGGATAGTGCACACCGAGCACGCAACCAGCGGCCTCCTGCTCGGCAACGGTCATGGTCCAGGGGGTGTGGAGGTGGGCCAGGGGCACCCGCGCCAGCTCCGGCACCCAGCGGCGCACGTAGGTGCCTGTGGGGTCGTGATCCAGGCCTTGCTTTACCGGGTTGTAGAGGCGAACCGTGTTGATGCCCGTGGTGCCGGCCTGCATCTGGCACTGCATCCAGTGGATTCCCGGCTCATAGTCCACGAAGCGGCGGGCGAGCACCAGGCCGCTGTCGCGCCAGTGGATCCAGAGGTGGTAGCTGGCCACGGCCATCAGCAGGGCGCGCATGCGGAAGTTGATCCAGCCCTCGGCGTTCAGGGCCCGCTGGCAGGCATCCACAAAGGGCAGGCCCGTGCGCCCCTCGCTCCAGGCGGCCAGCCGAGCCGGATCGGTGGTGCGCAGACCGACATAGGCGGGATGGGCCTCCCGGAATTCCAGCTCCGGCTCGCTCTCGAGCTTCTGCATGAAGTGGCAGTGCCAGTGGAGCCGTTCTTCGAAGGCCCTGGGCCCCCGCCTGCGGCGACTGGCATGCACGATCTCCCGCAGCGAGAGGGTGCCGAAGGCCAGGTGGGGGGAGAGCCGGGAGCAACTCACCCCCGCCGTGATCGGGCTCGAGAGGCCCTTCACGTACCCCTGGCCCCGCTCTGCCAGAAAACTCTCCAGCAGCGCCAGGCCGGCCCGGCGGCCCCCGGGCTGGCGGCCCGGGCAGGGATCGGGCGGCAGGGCCAATGCCTCCGCCGTGGGCAGGCCCCCGGCGGGCCAAGGCGCCAGGGTGGCTGCGGGCACCCCCCTCAAGGTGGCGGGGGGCTCCAGGGGGCGTTGTTCCATGCGCTCCTCCCATCGCCGCGCCCAGCCATTCCGGCTCCCCAGGGCCCGCACCACCCCGTTCTGGGGACACTCGTGCCAGGGGATCCCCTGCGTGCGGCACCAGCGGGCCAGGGCCTTGTCCCGGCTGTAGGTCCAGCCGTTGCCCGTTTCCTCATGGCTCCAGAGGGCTTCGATCGACACCTGGCTCTGGAGCAGGGCCAGCACGTCGATCACCTCCCCCACCCGCAGCATCAGGGGGGCACCGAGGCGGGCTAGATCCGCCTGGAGGTCGGCCAGGGCTTCGGCGCAGAAGGCCCACTGGCGGGCGGAGGCATCGCTCTGGGCCCAGAGGTCCGGCTCCACCACATAGAGGGGAAGCACGGTTCCGCAGCGGGCGGCCTCCCGCAGGGGACGGTGGTCGTGCACCCGCAGATCCCGCTTGAACAGAACGACGTGGACAGGCTCCATGGCCCGGAACCCTAGGGATCACAGGGGGCCAGGTGAGAGGCGTCAGGAGTGGAACAGGAGCACCAGCCCGGATTTCACTTGGTGAAACTCCCGCTCCTCCCTGCTCAGATCCAACCCCACCTGCAGGCCCTCTTTCAGGGCCGCATCAAACGGCGGGGAGGCTGGGGGCTGGCCCTCGCACCACAGGGCAGCGATTCCCACGGGGGTGGCATGCCAGCGAAAGCATGGGGTGATGCCGATATTGGGCTCCTTCAGGGCATCTTCCAAAAGCTCGCGGATCGCCATCGGCGGATTTGGCTCCAACAGCAACTCGCCTAGCTTCGGCATCTCCCCCTTGAAGGGCAATCGCCTGAGAGTTTTCGTGACAAGCCCAGCCATCGCCCTGGTGCACGAATGGTTCACCCCACGGTCCGTGGGGGGATCGGAGCTGGTGGCCCGGGAACTGGATGGGCTCCTCAGCTCCGGAGAGACACGGCCAGAGCTTTTCGCCCTGGTGGATGGGGAAAGCCAGCGGCCCAAGAGCTGGTTGGCGGGGCGCCAGGTGCACACCTCCTTCATCCAGCACCTCCCCTGGGGGGTGAGCCATGTGCAGCAATATCTGCCTCTGCTTCCCCTGGCCATTGAGCAGCTCGACCTGGGGGCCTATCCACTGGTGGTGAGCAGCAGCCATCTGGTGGCCAAAGGCGTGCTCACCAGTCCGGAACAGCTCCATGTGAGCTACGTGCACACCCCGGTGCGCTACGCCTGGGACCAGATGCATCCCTATCTCGCCAGCTCCAAGCTGGCGCAGGGGCCCCTGGGCCCCCTGGTGCGCCTCCAGCTGCACAAGCTCCGGCAGTGGGATGTGCTAAGCGCCCAGCGGCCCACGGCCTTCATCGCCAATTCACGCTTCACGGCCAGCCGTATCCGCCGCTATTGGGGGCGGCAGGCCAAGGTGGTGCATCCACCGGTGGAGGTGGAGCGGTTCCGCTGGAACCGCCCGCGGGACGACTTTTATCTCAGCCTCTGCCGCCTGGTGCCTAATAAACGGGTGGATCTGGTGGTGCAGGCCTGCAATCGCACCCGCTTGCCCCTGGTGGTGATTGGAGATGGGCCAGAGCGTAAACGACTAGAGGCCATGGCGGGGCCCACCGTCAGCTTTCTGGGGCGCTGCTCAAACAGCGAGGCCACCGATTGGCTGGAACGGTGCCGGGCTTACGTGAATGTGGGGCTAGAGGATTTCGGGATTGCCCCGGTGGAAGCCATGGCCGCTGGGGCTCCCGTGATTGCCTATGGAGCCGGGGGGTTCTGCGACAGCGTGCGCCCCCTTGACCACCAGAGCCCCCATCCCACGGGCCTCTGGGTGAGTGAACAAAGCGTGGAGTGCTTGGCGGCAGCTCTGGAGCGGTTTCATAACGAGGCGCTCTGGCAACAGCTGCCAGCGGAAGGGCAACGGCGCTGGGCGGAAACCTTCGCCCCCTCCCGTTTCCACAGGCGCATGACGGACGCATTGCAACGGCTCTGGGAAGCGCATCAACGGCGACAAAACCACCAACGGTTCCCCCTGCCCCTGCCTGTGCCTCTGGCATGAGTGGCCTCTTGGAGTGGGATCTTTTGGACTAACTCCGTTATTTTCAGGTGTGTTAATCCGGGTGAAATATGGTGCTCAGTGCAGGATCTGCATCACCAGTTCAGCCTGGAAATGTCATTGCTTTGCGGCCGGGCTTGCTGGCTCCCGCCGATCTTATTGATCTTCAATCCAAGCGATCCAGATTCGTCAAGCGCACCGGCGATATAGTTTTTTCTCTCTCTGTGCTCACTCTCGGCGCGCCGGTTTTCCTTGCCCTCGCCCTAGTGGTGAAAGCATCTTCTCGGGGTCCAATTTTTTACGTGCAGCCCCGAATAGGACGCGACTACAAAACCTTCGGCTGCGTGAAGTTCCGCACCATGAGAAAAAATTCGGACAAAATTCTCCACTCCCTCCTTTCTTCCTCTCCGACACTCAAGGAGGAATTTGCCAAGGACCACAAACTCAAGAATGATCCCCGCATCACCCAAATCGGTAAATTTCTTCGCCGCTCCAGCCTGGATGAGCTTCCCCAATTCCTGAATGTTTTGAGGGGTGACATGAGCGTGGTTGGCCCTCGCCCCATCGTGCGGGCTGAACTTTCCCGCTATGGCCACCACATGAATGAAGTCCTGGCCGTTCGCCCAGGGATGACCGGCCTCTGGCAGGTGTCGGGCCGCAACAATCTCAGCTATCGCCAGCGGGTGCGCCTGGATCTCCGCTACTCCCGCTCCCGCAACTTCGCCATGGATTTTCGGATCGTGCTCAAAACCATCATGGTGGTGCTTAACCCTCGCGACCGCGGCGCCTACTAGAGCGCAGCTACCCCTAGGCCGATCAACACCCAACCCCCCTCCAGAGCCCGAGTGAGGCTCAGCATGCGCTCCACGGCAGCCTGATCTGGGGGCTGGAAGCCCAAACCCAGCAAAGGTTTATCGCGCCAGCCATCGGTATAGCGGTTCCTCCCCCCAAGCTGCACCCCCACGGCGTTGGCATAGGCCGCCTGGGAGACGCCTGCGTTGGGAGATGGATCGCTAGCCCCTTCCCGCAACGCCACCTGAAACTGCCGAATCCAGCAGGGGGCAGGAGCACTGATGACTGGCAGGGTGAGAGCCACCAGGCGGGCGGGGAGCCAGGTGAGCCCGTCATCGAGCCGTGCGCCAGCGGTGCCGAGCCAGCGCAACCGGCCCTGCCGATAGCCGAGCATGGAATCGAGGGTGCTGCTGGCCTTGAAGATCCAGGCCAGGGTGAGGGGGCCAGGGGCCCAGGGCCAGTGGGCTACCAAGGCTGCCCCCACCAGCATCCAGAACAGGGGGGCAAAGAGCCCATCCACGGCATTTTCAGCCGTGGTTTCCGCTGCGGCTCGCAGAATCCCCCCTTCTGGCAGGTCTTGCACCTCCCTGCCCACAATCCACCCTAAGCGGGGGCGGGCCTCGGCCAAATCCGGCAGGGCAGAGAGCACGTGTCGCACGGCCTGCTCCAGGCTGCGTCCCGCCAGAGCACTGGCAAGAGCTATGACCACCAGGGGGGTGCCCAGCAGGGGCCTCTCCCGGGCCCCTTGCTCGAGAAGCCAGCCCGTGAACCCCGACCCCGCCACCACCAGCAAGGTGATCCCCCCGCCCGCCAGCCTCAGCTTCCAGGGGATGTCGCCCGCCCAAGCCTCACTGAGGCTGCGCAGGCGCTGGATGGCCCATCCCATCACCTGCACCGGATGCAAGCAACGGCGAGGGTCGCCCACCAGACGATCCAGCAGACAGGCCAACACCACGAACAGGACCGGATGGAGCACGCTCAGCCGTTCCCGCCGCCCCCGTTCAGCTGGCCTTGAGCCAGCTGAACATGGCACGTAGGCCCTTGCCCACCTCCTCAATTGGGTGCTGGCTGTCCCGCTCCCGGATGCGGGTCATCTCGGGCTTGCCTGCCTCACACTCGGCAACGAAGTTGCGGGCAAAGGTTCCATCCTGAATGTCGCTGAGGATGCGCTTCATTTCCGCCTTTGTTTCCGCCGTAATCAAGCGGGGCCCACTGACGTAATCGCCGTATTCCGCCGTGTTGGAGATGGAATCCCGCATGGCGGTGAGCCCGCCGCGCACCATCAGATCCACAATCAGCTTGACTTCGTGAAGACACTCGAAATAGGCCAGTTCGGGCTGGTAGCCCGCCTCTACAAGCGTTTCAAAACCTGCCTTCACTAGCTCACTGAGGCCGCCGCAGAGCACCGCCTGCTCACCAAAGAGGTCAGTTTCGGCTTCCTCCTTGAAGTTGGTTTCCAAAATCCCGGCGCGGGTGCCACCGATGGCCTTGGCATAGGCCATAGCCAGGGCGCGGGCGTTGCCACTGGCATCCTGCTGAACGGCAAACAGGGCGGGCACCCCCATGCCGTTCTGATACTCCCAGCGCACGGTGTGGCCGGGGCCCTTGGGGGCGATCATCACCACATCCACATCCGGGGGGGGCTGGATCAGGCCGAAGCGGATGTTGAAGCCGTGGGCGAAACTCAGCACCTTTCCGGCGCTGAGGTGGGGGGCGATCTCAGAGTCGTAAACGGCTTTCTGGAATTCATCGGGCAGCAACACCATGATCCAGTCGGCCTTGGCAGCCGCATCAGCCACGCTGAGCACCTCCAGGCCATCGGCGCGGGCCTTCTCGGCGGAGCGGCTGCCTTCATAGAGGCCCACAACCACATGGATGCCACTGTCCTTGAGATTGAGGGCATGGGCATGGCCCTGGGAGCCATAGCCGATGATGGCCACCGTCTTGCCGGCCAGCAGGCTCAGGTCGGCGTCGGTGTCGTAATAGAGCTGGGCCATCAGGGCGTCTGTTCGGGCTGAGCAAGAGGGAACTTTACGAAAGCGCCGTGGAGCCCTCGAGCTGGGCCGCCCTGGCTACGGTCGGCCGCGGGTTCGGCGCCCTGCTCAGGCCTCGCTGGGATGGGCGACCACCCGATCAATCAGGCCATACTCCACCGCTTCAGCGGCACTGAGGAAGTAGTCGCGGTCGGTGTCCTTGGTGATCTTGTCGAGGGGTTGGCCGGTCATGTCAGCCATGGATTGGTTCAGCATGTCTTTGATGCGCAGGATTTCCCTGGCTTCAATTTCAATGTCGCTGGCCTGCCGCTGGCTGGTGCCCCCCAGGGGCTGGTGGATCATGATGCGGCTGTGAGGCAGGGCCAGCCGCTTGCCCTTGGTGCCGGCCGCCAGCAAGAAGGCTCCCATGCTGGCGGCGAGGCCCACGCAGATGGTGACCACATCCGACTTCACATATTGCATCGTGTCGAAAATCGCCAGGCCGGCCGTGACGGAGCCGCCAGGAGAGTTGATGTAGAGATAAATCGGCTTGGAATTATCGTCCGAATCCAGATAGAGCATCTGGGCGACCAGGCTGTTGGCCACGGCGTCGCTCACTTCCTGCCCCAGAAAGAGAATGCGCTCCACACCCAGCCGGGTGTAGATGTCGACCCAGCGTTCGTATTGGCTGCCGGGGAGACGGTAGGGGACGCTCGGAGTGCCGATGGGCATGGGTTTGAGGAAAAGGGTTGGGGAAGTAGGGGCGTCTGGGTCGACCTAACCGATGCCGGCGGCCACCACGGCTTCGGGCACGGGCAGCTGCTTGCGACTGGTGAGCACCCGATCGATGAGGCCGTACTCCATGGCCTGATCAGCCGTGAGGTAGGTCATGCGATCGGAATCCTTCGCCAGCTGTTCCACGGCCTTGCCCGTGTTCTGGGCCAGGATTTCCAGCATGGTGTGCTTGTTATGGAGCACCTCCTTGGCCCGGATCTGCAGATCACTGGCCTGGCCCCTTGCACCGGAGCGGGGCTGGTGCAGCACGATGGAAGCGTGGGGGAGGGCTGCGCGCTGGCCCTTATTGCCGGCGCTGAGGATCATGGCCGCTGTGCCCATGGCCTGGCCGATGCAGATGGTGTGCACCGGGGGCTTTACGTAGCGGAGGGTGTCGCAGATGGCAAAGGCCTCCGTTTCGAAGCCGATCGCATCGCCGGAATACCAGCTGGTGCCAGTGGAATTGATATAGAAATAAATGGGTTTATCTGGATTGTCGAATTCCAGATACAGCAACTGGGCAATGATCAGCTCGGTCACGTCAATCCCCATCTGACGTTTCGCGTCGTCGGAGGAGAAGAGGGGCAACCCCAGGTAAACGATCCGTTCCTTCAGCAGCAGGGAAGGCAGATCGGGTGGGGGGGTGCGCAGCACCCCGGAATCACCGTAGTAAGGGGCTGACACCGACATCCGCAAAACACTCGCAGCACCAAAGCACCCTAGCCGGGGCTTGCTGGGGGTTGCTCAGCCGAGGCGACGGGTTTTCCCCCTCCTTTCACCCCCACCCCCTCAGCCGCATTCCGGCCCTTCTCCTGCCGGGCAAACACCATGCGGCCCGTGGGGGTCTGCAGGGCACCGGTCACGGTGACCAGCAGGCGCTCGCCGATGCGCTTACGCGCTTCCTCCACCACCACCATGGTGCCGTCCTCCAGATAGCCCACCCCTTGATCGGCTTCCTTGCCCTCTCGCACGATCTTTAGCTGGAGGGAGTCGCCCGGCTGCACTTCGGGCCGCAGGGCAATCACCAGTTCGCTGAGATTCACCACGCGTTGCTCCTGGAGCGCTGCCACCTGGGCCAGGTTGAAATCGGCTGTGAGCAGGGTGCCGCCGGTATCGGCGGTGAGTTTCAGCAACTTGTCGTCTGCCCCCTTGCCCTCGTAGCGGGTGCTGTTGATCACCATCCGCCGGCCATAGGTATCGCGCAAACTCCCCAGCAACTTGAGGCCCCGCCTGCCCTTGCCCCGTTTCTCCGCATTGCTCGAATCGGCCAGGGCCTGCAGTTCATCGATCACGGCCTGGGCCACGATCACCTGCCCCTCCAGCAGTCCGGAGGCCAGGAGTCCTTCGATACGCCCGTCGATGATCACGCTCGTGTCGAGGATCTTCGCCGAGGCGGGCTGGAGGACACCCTCGGCCACCAGCAGGGCTTCGGTGCTTGAGGGGTTGAACAGGCGCAGGAGGGTGCGCCCGTGCACCTCGGCCAGGTTGTAGCCGAGCACCCCGAAGAACACATTGCTCAGCACGGCCGCCAGGGGCTTCACCAGAACCACTTCCCAAGGGAGGGGCAGCAGCAGGATCGGGGCCAGGAGCAGGTTGGCCACCAGCAGCCCCAGGATCAGGCCCACCGCCCGGCTGATGAGCAGATCCGTGGGCATGCTGCGCACCTGCTGCATCAGGCGTCGCCGGAGCTGTTGGAAGAAAAATCCCGCCAGCAGGCCGAAGAAGGCGCCAAATCCCCCAAGCACCGAGCGCAGACCCTCCAGATTGGAGACCTGCATCAGCAGGCGCTCCGGCAGCAGATCCACCCCGAGCCAACCGGTGGCGGCTCCGGAGAGGAGGAACAGCAGCAGGATGAGGACGTTCACCATGGCGACTGTGCGCGGCCGCCCATTGCATCAGCCCCGAAGCATGCCTGATCCTCGTCGATTTGCCAGGAAGGGGTAACCGCTCGTGACGCTTCCCCCACCCCGCGCCGCCTATGTGCACATCCCCTTCTGTTTGAGGCGCTGTTTTTATTGCGATTTTCCCGTTGTTCCCCTGGGCGATCGGGCCGATGGCAGCCGCAATCCAGCCATTGCAAGCTATTTGGAGATGCTGTGCCGTGAGATCGCCGCCAGTGCCGATGGACCGCCCCTCTCGACGGTGTATTTCGGAGGCGGCACGCCCTCCCTGCTCACTCCTCTTCAGGTGGCGGGGCTTCTGGAGGCTCTTAGGCGTCGTTTCGGCCTGGCCCCGGGAGCGGAGATCACCCTGGAGATGGATCCGGCTACCTTCGATCAGGCCCGTCTGCAGGCGGTGCTGGCTGCGGGCATCAACAGGGTGAGCCTGGGGGGACAGAGCTTTGATGATGCCGTGCTGGAGGGAATAGGGCGCCACCATCGCCGGACCCACCTGCTGGAGGCCGCGGCCTGGCTGCAGCAGGCCCGACGGCAGGGGCTCCTGCCCAGCTGGAGCCTGGATCTGATCCAGGGGCTGCCCTCTTTGCCGGGCGGACCAAAGGTGTGTTCCCCCCAGGAGGCCCTTGCCCACTGGCGGCTCCAACTCGAACAGGCCCTGGCGCTGGCCCCCCCCCATCTGTCCATCTACGACCTGAGCATTGAACCGGGCACCGTCTTCGCCAGGCGGCTGCAGCAGGGACAGCTCGAGCTGCCGGAGGACGACCTGGCCGCTGATCTGATGGAGCTCACCGCCGAACGTTTGCGCCGAGCCGGCTACGGCCGCTACGAGATTTCCAGCTACGCGTTGCCGAGCCATACGAGTCGCCACAACAGGGTGTATTGGAGTGGGGCCCCCTGGTGGGGCTTCGGCATGGGGGCGACGGAGGCCCCCTTCGGCCGGCGGGTGGCCAAGCCCCGCACCCGGGAGGGCTATGGGCAGTGGCTGGAGGAACGGATCCCCTTCGACAGCGAGCCCCCCACCCCCTTCCCCTTCGATGAACGGGTGATCGTGGGGCTCCGGCGGCGGGAGGGTGTGAACATGGCGGAGCTGCTGGGGGACGAGGGCTTGGGAGCCGCCGCCCTGAGCGCTCTGCAGTCTCACCTGAGACCCTGGTTGGAGAACGGCCGACTGCGCATCGAAGGGCCCCGCTGGCGCCTCTCCGATCCGGAGGGCCTGGCCGTCAGCAATTCGGTGTTGCGGGACTTTCTGGTGTGGTGGATGGGGCAACGGGCCGGGCAGGGGTGCCCTGCTGACGGATCCATCCCCGCAGTGCCTCCACCGCCACTCCCCGACCATCGAGCAGGGGGGGGGAAAACGGCGGTTGGCGATCCGTGAATCCCAGCAGATCGGCGGTCACCCGCACCTGCCCATCACAGCGCTCGCCGGCTCCGATGCCGATCACGGGAATGGCGAGCCGCCCGCAGAGCTCTGTGGCCAAGCGATCGGGGATGTGTTCCACCACGAGGGCGAAACACCCCCGGGCCTCCAGGGCCAGAGCCTGCTGCTGCAAACGCTCCTGGGAGCGGGGATCGGTGGCCTGCCGCCGCAGGCCCAGGCGGTGGACCGATTGGGGCGTAAGGCCCAGATGGCCCATCACCGGAATCCCCATCCGCACCATTCGATCCGCGGCTTGGAGGATTTCTGGCTCCGCACCTTCCATCTTCACGGCGGCCGCAGGGCTTTCCTTCAACACCCGTCCTGCAGCGGCCACGGCCTCATCCAAGCCGCATTGATAGCTGAGGAAGGGAAGATCACAGATCATGAGGGGGGCTTCCCCACCCACTCGGCGGAGCCCCCGGCCCACCGCCCGGCAGTGATGGAGCATTTCATCCAGGGTCACCGGCAAGGTAGTGGGATGGCCCAGGGCCGTCATGGCCAGGGAATCGCCCACTAGCACGGCGTCAGCCCCCGCTTCGCTCACGATGGCCGCCGAGAGGGCATCCCAGGCCGTGAGGATGGTGATGGGCAACCCAGCCTGCTTACGAAGGAGAAGATCGCCGGGGCGTTGGGGCAAGGGGAACCGGGGGGAGACCCCCAAGCCTATGGGGCCGCGGGGTAAGATTGACTTGGCCCGGATCTACGCGGCCAAGACGCCCAAACCTGGTCAGGACCGGAAGGTAGCAGCCATACGGGATGCTCTTGGCAGGCGTGGTCTCCGGGTCACCCCTCTGCGTCGAGGCGACCCTGCCTGCTAACGAGGAACGGAGGGATCTTCGCTCCTCGCTCCGGAATGTTGGCTTCGTCGAGGGAAGAGGAGAAGGCTGAGGTCACCCTCTCCACACGGTAAGCGCCTCCGCTTTCAAAGCCCGTGGCAATTACGGTCACGTGAATTTCGCCTTCCAGCTGGTCATCCACCACGGCCCCCACAATGATGTTGGCGTCCGGATCTACCACGTCGTAGATCACCTCTGAAGCGGTGGTCATGTCCTCCAGGGTCATGTCCCTGCCGCCCGAGATGTTGATGATGCAACCCTTGGCACCGTCGATTCGGGCCGATTCGAGCAGGGGGCTGCTCATGGCGGCTTGGGCCGCTTCGCTAGCGCGGGAGCGGCCCGAGCCAACGCCGATGCCCAGCAGCGCCGTGCCCGCATCCGCCATAACCGATCGCACATCGGCGAAGTCCACATTCACCAGGCCAGCCCGGGTGATGATTTCCGTGATGCCCTTCACCGCCATGCGGAGCACGTCGTCGGCTGCTCGGAAGGCTTCCTGCAGGGGTGCTCCGGCGATGGCATCGCGAAGCCGGTCGTTGGGAATCACGATCAAGGTATCCACGTGCTCCGCCAGCTGGGCGATGCCCTCCTCGGCCTGACGCTGGCGCTTCCGGCCCTCAAATCCAAAGGGTTTGGTCACGATGCCCACGGTGAGCGCGCCGCAATCCTTGGCCACCTCCGCCAGGATCGGCGCCGCGCCGGTGCCGGTGCCGCCGCCCATCCCAGCCGCGATAAACACCATGTCGGCCCCTTCCACAGAGCGTTGGAGTTCGGCGCGGGATTCCTCTGCTGCTTTCTGGCCGATCAGGGGGTTGCCTCCCGCCCCCAGGCCACTGGTGAGGGCCTGGCCCAGCTGGATCCGTTGGGGTGCTGCTGATTGAAGCAGGGCCTGGGCATCGGTATTCAGAACCCAGAAGCCAATGCCCTGCATCTCCGCCGCAATCATGCGATTCACTGCGTTGCTGCCTCCCCCCCCGACGCCGATCACCTCAATGCGAGCCGTTTGGCTTGGGATAATTCCGTTAGGGGAAGGGGTGCTCTGGCTCATCTGGAAAGGCGATTGCGGGGACGGTGGACGGAGCTCGCGTAGCAAGGACCTACCTCTGGAGGCCATCATCGCTGGAGGCGATGGGGGAGCAGAAACCTCTGAAGGAAGGGCGCCATTGCTGGATGGTTGCATTATGTCTTCAGGAGAGGTAGCCCGTCTGTTGCGGGGGTCAGTACCTTCTCCCGAAATGGGTTGGGAGGCAATTCCTTGTGTGGATTGGCTGGCAGAGCACTAGGGGTAGGGCCTGCGAGGGGGTTTCAGACGACGGCTGGCGGGGTCTTTGGCCGTGGTCGAGGTCGGTGATGGAAGGTTGAGTTCCGGCTGCTCCGGATCGGTGAGATCAATGCTCGTCGGCCGTTTTCCGGCCAGGCGCGCTGGAAGGGTGCGGTTGAGGTGACTCAACACCTGCAGGCGTCGTCCCAGCTTGGAATCTGCGGGTCCCAGGCGCAGGGGGCCCAGGTCGCTGGTGGTGATCCAAAGGGATCCATCCGGTTCGAACCGGATTTCTTTTAATCCTGGACCGATCTGCTCCCGGGCTTCGAGCACCTTGGCCAGCACGGGGAGGTGGCGCTCGTTCCAACCCACCACGCGAATCGACGCCTCCCCCCCCAGCCGCATGCGGGTGCGGGGATCAGCATGGATCCACCGGCCCGTGCGATCCACAAAGCCGGTCTCTAGCCCCTTCGGTGTGCGGCGCTGGGCCCGGGCGACCGCCTGTCGATCCACCAGCTCCACCCGCAGCCGGGGGGGCAGCATCAGGCGGGTCACCCGCACCTGTTCCACTGGAAGGGTATCGGCCAGGTTGTTTCTCAGCAGACGGGGCTGGAGGGTGAGCAGGGGCTGGGGAAATTTCAATTTCGCGGCTTCAATCACCTGCTGGCGGCTCACAACGCGGCTGCCACTCACTTCCACCTGGTTGGGGCCCTGGAGGGTCCACCCCTCGCGCAGCAGGACCAATCCCAGGCCAGACGCCAGGCCTGCATAGACCAGCACGCGCCAACCATCCCGCAGCCTCTCCCTCTGCCTTTGCCGGCGCAACTCACGACGACGCTCCACCCCGGGGAGAGTGGCCCTCGCCGAAGGGGAAGACCGTCGCTTCACAGCTCACAACGGGAGCGGGCCATCAGTTCATCCATCCAGCGTCGGGCGCGCTCGGCTTCACTGAAGGGCAGATCCTTCTGCTGGCCACCGCCCACCAAGCGCAGCCTGCAGGCCCCCTGGCTCTCATCGGTGAGGGGAGCATCACCTGAGCGGAGTGACATCAGCTCGGTGAGTTCCAACTGTTTGATCTCAAAGGAATCCAGTTCACGGAACGTTCCGGCCTCAAAGGTGGCCCAGCTCAGAACCCCATTCACCAGCCGGGCCGCACCGGCGGCATCCAGCTTGGCCAGCTCGGCCCCGGCGGCCCACTCGCGAAAGAGGCGCTGCCGTCTGCGCTCCAGCCAACCCAGGCCCGTGAGCAGCACGAACACCAGCAACAGGGGTAACCAAAGGAGTCCTTGACCCATGGGGTTATCGGCTCATCAGCGGAAACATCGCGGATTCTCTCGCGTCCTGGAGCAATCGGTGGAGCAGGTCGTTCAAGGGGCGGCCAGTGGCGGCCCAAAGCATGGGATACATGCTTTGACTGGTGAAACCGGGCAAGGTATTGATCTCGTTGAGCCAGAGGGCGTTTTCTGATTCGCTATAGAAAAAATCCACCCGCGAGAGGCCGGAAGCCCCCACCGCCTGGCAGGCCTCTACGGCCATGGCGCGGGCCCTCTCCTGCACCGCGTCCGCCACAGGAGCAGGGATCAGGGTGTGGCTGCGCCCTTCGCTGTATTTGGCCTCATAGTCATACCAATCCGCATCGAAGCGGATCTCCCCCAGCACGGAGGCCTCCAACCTATCGGGGGGACCGAGCACGGCGCATTCGAGCTCTCTGGCCACCACGCCCTTCTCCACCACCAGCCGGGGATCCAGGGCCGCGGCGCTTTGGAGTCCCTCCCAGAGAGAGGAGCGGTCGGTGGCCTTGCTGATCCCCACGGAGGATCCCAGATTGGCAGGCTTGACGAAGCAGGGATAGCCCAGGGTGGCTTCGATGCGCTCCAGCAGGGCCAAGGGGAGCTCGTCGCCGGCGGGGGGGTGCAGATCGCTGCGCGACAGGCACAGGTAGGGCACCTGGGGGAGGCCAGCGGCCGCAAAGGCGGCCTTCATGGCCTGTTTGTCCATCCCCATGGCCGAACCCAGCACCCCCGATCCCACGAAGGGGACCTGCATCAGGGTGAACAACCCCTGGATGGTGCCATCCTCCCCGTTGGGGCCATGCAGCACCGGGAACCACACCTCCACATCCAGGGCTCCGACCGGGAACCCTTGGAAGCCGGGGCGAAGGGTCTGATCCTCGGGCGGTGGGCTGTCATGGGCCAGCACCGCTTCCGCCACGGCCTGGGGCCACCAGCGGCCCGAGCGATCAATGTAGAAACAGCGCACGTCATAGCGCTCCCCATTGGCGCCGCTCCGCAGGCCGCCGAGCACCGTCGCTGCAGAGCGGATCGACACGTCGTGTTCCCCTGATGCCCCTCCAAACACCAGGCCGACGCGGGTGGGAGGGGGCGCAGCAGGCATGGGTCAGGCGGATGGCAGACGCCAAACGGTATCAGTGCTGGGAAGGGGCCCCAAGTGGCTCAGCGATGGATGAGTCCCACGCCCCCCAGCAGCCCCGCCACGGCCATCATCCAGAGGGGCGAAAGGCGGGTGGTGAGCACCAGGGCGCACACCAGAAGGGACACCACGATGCCGGTGGGATTGGTGTCGGACAGGCGGAGGATCTTCACTCCCACCGCAAAGAGCACCCCCAGGGTGATGGGCCCCATGGCGCGCTCAAAGGCCAGCCGCCAAGGGGAGTGGCGGAAGCGGCTCCAGCCCAGGCACACCACCACCACCAGCAGGGTGGAGGGCAGGAGGATGGCCACCTCGGCCGCCACACCCGTGAGCACGGCCCAGAGCGCACCCTCACGCCAGGCTGCCCCCATCCCAAGCAGGCCCACCAGCATGGAACTGGGACCCGGGGCCGCCTCCGCTAGGGCATAGAGGTCGTTGAACTGGGCGGTGGTGAGCCAGCAGAATTGCTCCACGCTCAGGTGGTGGTACTCCGTGAGCAAGGTGTTGCCCCCGCCGATGGAGAAGAGCGACAGCCCGAGAAACGTACCCATCACCTTCAGCAATTGGCCCAGATCCGTGAGCCGGGTGGGCTCGCAGGAACCGGCGGCCGTGGAGGCAGTGGTGAGCAGAACCCACCCCAAGGAGGTCATCACGGCTTGTTCTCCTTCTCCTTTCGAGGCCAATACCAAGCCATGGCCAGGGGGGAAACCACCAGCAGCAAGGGCACCAGCCGCACCTGGAACACCTGCATGGCCACGAACACGGCTGCAGCCAGAGCCAGGGCCACCGGATCGGCCCGATAGGTGGGCAGGATCTTGAATCCCATGGAAAGGGCCAGCCCGGCAGCCACGGCCACCATCCCGGCCAGCACCCGATCCACCAGGGGCAGGCCATGCAGATGGAAATACAGCAGCCCGATCCCCATCAACAGGCTGAAGGGCACCAGGAGCATGCCCGCCAGGGCGGCGAGGGCGCCGCGAAGCCCCCCGAAGGTGGCGCCCACGTACACCGCCAGATTGATCTGATTGGGGCCGGGGAGCAGGCGGGCCACGGTGAGGCCGGTGAGGAACGCATCGTTGCTCATCCAGCGGCGCTGCTCCACGATGATGCGCTGACTCCAGACCGAAAGGCCCCCGCCAAAGGAGGACAGGGCCACTTGCAACAGGCCAGTGAAGAGCTGGCGATGGGTTGGAGCCGGGGCGAGGGGCTCCAGGGGCTCAGTCATGCACGAAGTGGGGATCTGGGGGAAGCTCGCCCTTCTCATGGAAAGTGGGATCGAGGGGATCAGGGGCGGCGTATTTCGAAGCAGCTTTCCAATCCGCTTCGAAGGTGGTTTTCAACCGCTCCACCACTTCGGGTGCATCGCTCTCGATGCCCAGTTCCCGGCGCAGATCGAATGCACTGCGATCGATGTTCATTGAGCCGGTCTGGGCATAGGTGCCATCGATGAGGATCAACTTGGCGTGCAACTTGAGGTGCTTCTGGCGCCGCACCTTCACACCGAACCGTTGCATCACCCGCAGGGAGGCGAAGGTGTCGTAGACGTCCCAGTTGCTGATGCCGTGCTTGCCCCCGCAGAGCACCCGCACTTTTACACCCCTCTCCCGGGCGGAGAGGATGCGCTCGAGGATCACCGCATCCACAAATTTGGGATGTTGAATCCAGAGGGTGCTCTGGGCAGCATCGATGAGGCGGGCCATCTGGCCCCGGCTGTGGGCGCTGCTCCACACCAGCCCCACGTGAAGTTCGGGAACGAAGAACGTGCGGTGCCAATCGGCCTCGAAGCCCGCCGCCACCTGGGCCACCACAGCCGGATTCCGGCTCACCACGCCGTAATCGCGGGTTTCCGTGAAATATTTATCCGCCAGATTGAAGGTGGAGATCAGGGCGGCTTCCTGATCCACCAGCATGGATTTCTCATGGGTCACCGGGAAGGACTCATTGGTCCAGGCGGTGTGGATTCCCCAGCCCTGAAGACGGGCGAAAGGTTCATCATTCCAGCGTTCCCCGCCGGAAGTGTGGGGGTTGAGCATTACCCGCACCTCTACCCCCCGCTCTTGGGCGCGCCGCAGGGCCTCCATCACCCCCTCCGACTGAAGCTTGAATTGCTTGAGCAGCAACTGGGTGCGGGCTTGATCAATCAGGGCCACCACGGCCTGGGCCCCATCGTCCGGCATCACCATGAGCTCCTGGTGCGGGTGGAGCAGCTCTGGCATGAAGACGGCAAGGTGATGCGGTGAAACTCTAGGTGGCCTGGGCGGTTTGGGGTTCACCACCGAGGGAGAAGGCCCGCACCGTGGCGATCCGCACCTGCACCAGATCGCCTGGGCGGTAGCTGCCGCCACGCCCATCGTTGGCGGGGAAAAAGGTGAGCCGGTTGGTGCGCGTGCGCCCCATCACCTGGCTGGGATCCTTTGGATTGGAGCCCTCCACCAGGATCTCCTCGATCCGCCCGCCGTAGCGGGCGCTGCGCTCCTTCGCCTTGCGCTCCACCAGGGCATTGAGCTCCCGCAGCCGCTCCACCTTCTCCGCTTCCGGCAGCTGGCCGGGCCAGTCGGCGGCCGGGGTGTTGGGGCGGGGGGAATAGGCCGCCGTGTTCACCTGGTCGAAGCCGATCTCCTCGATCAGATCGAGGGTGCGCCGGAACTGGGCGTCGGTTTCACCGGGGAAGGCCACGATCACATCGGCGCTGATGGCCGCATCGGGCATGCGGGAGCGGATGCGTTCGATGATCCGGCGATAGCGATCCACCGTGTAGCCCCGGGCCATCGCCTTCAGCACGGCGTCGTCGCCGCTCTGGAAGGGGATGTGGAAGTGCTCGCACACCTTGGGCAGGGCAGCGCAAGCGTCGATCAGGCGCTCGGTGAAGTAGCGGGGATGGCTGGTGGCGAAGCGAATCCGCTCGATCCCTTCCACATCGTGCACCTGCTCCAGCAGATCGGTGAGGGTGTGCTGGCGGCGGCCTTCGGGGGTGATGCCCGGCAGATCCCGGCCGTAGGCGTCGATGTTCTGGCCCAGCAGGGTGATCTCCTTGAACCCCCGGGCGGCCAGCCCCTCCATCTCCAGCTTGATCGCCTCCGGCAGGCGCGATTGCTCCTTGCCCCGCACCGAGGGCACCACGCAGTAGGTGCAGCGCTCGTTGCAGCCGTAGATCACATTCACCCAGCCACAGATCGTGCTGTCGCGCCTCGCGGTGGTGATGTCTTCAAGGATGTGGTGCTCATCGGTGGCCACCACCTGCTGACCCTGCTGCACCTGGTTGAGCAGCACCTCCAGGCGGTTGGCGTGTTGGGGGCCCATCACCAGATCCAGCTCGGGCACCCGCCGCAGCAGGGCCTCCCCCTCCTGTTGGGCCACACAACCGGCCACGACCAGGGTGAGGTTTGGATTGACGCGCTTGCGTTGGGCCTGGCGGCCCAGATAGCTGTAAACCTTCTGTTCCGCGTTGTCGCGGATCGTGCAGGTGTTGTACAGCACCAGATCCGCCTCCAGTTCCGCCTGGGCTTCCCGGTAGCCCATGGCCTCCAGGATGCCGGCCATGCGCTCGGAATCTGCCTTGTTCATCTGGCAGCCAA
Source organism: Cyanobium sp. (assembly GCA_040399505.1). GTDB lineage: Bacteria > Cyanobacteriota > Cyanobacteriia > PCC-6307 > Cyanobiaceae > Cyanobium. The sequence goes on along the minus strand of JBBARZ010000024.1, from coordinate 341 downwards.
AGGTGGTGATCCAATAGCTGCCCTGCCCGGGGGCGGGCCCGGTGGCAGGGGGATGGGTAAGGGTGGCCGTCATGACCTCCAGTTTCCCCCATGGCAGAGGGCCTCGGCCTTAAAGGTGCTCCACCAGGGTGAGCTGTTGGGCACAGAGGGTGACTTTCGCGCCGAGATCCAGGGCCAGTATGCGCAAAAGCCCCAGCGCGGCTGCCGGATTGGTGGCTTCCAGCTGATCCAGATCCGCCCGATCCAAGCACCGCAGGCCCCATCGGTTTCCGCCACCACATCCGGCCTGGCGGGGGGCGTGGGAGCTGCTCGCCTTCCTCCCCGCCGACGATCAGCCGCTC
>JBBARZ010000023.1:0-25482 GCA_040399505.1 Cyanobium sp. | reverse complement strand
AAACCAAGCTGCCCGACCTCAACTGCACCAGCGTGGAGTCGGCCATGCGCATCATCGAAGGCACCGCCCGCAACATGGGCGTCGCCGTGAACGACTGACCCGTCGTTCGTTCTGTCCACCTACCGGGGGAGACCCACATGGGTCGTTCGCACCCCTTCCTCCCATGAGCAAACCCTCCAAACGCTTCACTGCCCTGGTTGAAAAGGTTGAAGACCGGTCCTATGCGCCTGCGGAGGCGCTGGAGCTGGTGAAGGCCAACGCCACGGCGAAATTCGATGAAACGGTCGAAGCCCATGCCCGCCTGGGCATCGATCCCAAATACACCGACCAGCAATTGCGCACCACGGTGGCGTTGCCCCATGGCACGGGCCAAACCATCCGCATCGCGGTGATCGCCCGGGGCGAGAAGGTGGCTGAGGCTAAGGCGGCCGGAGCCGACCTGGCGGGCGATGAAGAGCTGGTGGAACAGATCGCCGGCGGCGCGATGGAGTTCGACCTCCTGATCGCCACCCCAGACATGATGCCGAAGGTGGCGAAGCTCGGCCGGGTGCTTGGTCCCCGGGGTTTGATGCCCAACCCCAAGGCCGGCACGGTGACCACCGATCTGGTGGGGGCGATCAACGAGTTCAAGGCGGGCAAGTTGGAATTCCGGGCGGATCGATCCGGCATCGTGCACGTGCGCTTTGGCAAAGCCAGCTTCAGTGCCGACAACCTGCTCGACAACCTCAAGGCCCTGCAGGAAACGATCGACCGCAACAAACCCAGCGGCGCCAAGGGGCGCTATTGGCGCAGCTTGTATGTCACCTCCACCATGGGGCCATCGGTGGAAGTGGATGTCAGCGCCCTTCAGGACATTAAAAAGGAGGGCTGAGGTCGCCGCCTCCCTCGCCGGCCTGTTGCTGGTGGCAGGCTGCGTTCAGCGCCAGCGCCTCACTTTTGTGGGGGATTCGATCACGGCCGCCGGCCCCTGGCAGGCGGCTTATCCCCATCTTGTGGTCAGCAACCAAGGGGTGCCAGGCGACATGGCCAGTGATGTGCTGACCAGGCTGGAGCAAGTGAAAGCCACCCGGGCAGACCTTTACCTTGTGATGGTTGGCATCAACGACCTCCGCTCCGGGGTGCCCGTAGAGCAGGTGGCGGCGCAGATCGGGGAGATCCGCCAGCGGCTTCTTCAAGGCGCCTTCCCCCTGCCCCGGGTGATGGTACTCTCTACCCTCCGGTGCCGCCCGACGCCAATGAACGGCTGCACGGAAGCCGTGCAGGATGCCGTGGCGGAGCTGAATCGACGGCTGGCCGCTCAGACGCCGAGGGGAGCCTTCCTCGACCTCAACCCGGGAATGGCCCCGAACGGACTCCTGGCGAAGGCCTACACGGAAGACGGGATCCATCTGACGGCGGCGGGCTACCGGCGCTGGAAGGAGCTCCTGGCCCCCTGGATGATAAATTTAAAGATGAAAGGGCACGCGCCCACCCCAGACAGCAGGTGAGCGTTTCGCTGTAAATCCTGCCGAGGTTCACGCGTTTGAAATCACCCTGAAGGGCTCCATTGGGAGTGGTTTTGGGAGTGGAGCAAGCCGCGGCCTCGCGCCTCCCCGAAGATTTTCTTTGGGGACGGCGTTTCGGGCCGCGTACCCGGCTTGTTCCACCTACCGATCCACCAAACCATGGGCCGCACACTGGAGAACAAGCAACAGATCGTCGGAGAGCTCAAAGAGCTTCTCGGCGAGGCCGAAATGGCGCTGGTTCTGGATTACCAGGGCCTCTCCATCCGTGAGATGAAGGATCTCCGATCCCGTCTGGCGGCGAGCAATGGCGTGTGCAAGGTGACCAAAAACACCTTGATGCGCCTGGCGATCGAAGGAGACAGCGCCTGGGCCAACCTCGAATCCCTCCTCGAGGGCACCAACGCCTTCGTGCTCGTGAAGGGAGATGTCGGCGGGGCTGTGAAAGCTCTGCAGGCCTTCCAGAAGGAAACGAAGAAATCGGAAACCAAGGGCGGCCTGTTTGAAGGCAAGTTGCTCTCGGAAGCCGACATCAAGGCGATTGGCGACCTCCCCACCAAGGAAGTGCTCATGGCCCAGATCGCCGGTGCGATCAATGCCGTGGCCACCAAGCTGGCGGTGGGTATCAACGAGGTGCCTTCCGGCCTGGCCCGGGCGCTCAAGCAGCACGCCGATGGCGAGGGTTCGGCCTCCTAAGCCGCCCCTGCTGGCCTGCCGAGCCGCCCGCCCGATCCGCTGTTCCATTCCTGATCTGTTGCTGATTTCAAACCATGACCGCAACCACTGACAAAATCCTCGACCAACTGAAAACCCTCTCCCTGCTGGAAGCCTCCGAGCTGGTGAAGCAGATTGAAGAAGCCTTTGGCGTATCGGCTGCCGCCTCCGCCGGGGTGGTGATGGCCGCTCCTGCCGCTGGTGGTGCCGCCGCCGAAGCGGTAGAAGAGCAGACCGAATTCGATCTGATCCTCGACAGCTTCGACGCCGCCGCCAAGATCAAGGTGCTGAAGGCCGTGCGGGAAGCCACCGGCCTGGGCCTGGGCGAAGCCAAGGCTTTGGTGGAAGCCGCTCCGAAAGCGGTGAAGGAAGGCATCAAGAAGGAAGAGGCCGAAGCCCTCAAGAAAACCATCGAAGAAGCGGGCGGCAAAGTCACCATCAAGTGATCCCTGCCGCAGCTGTCGAACATCCAACGGCTCCTTCGGGGGCCGTTTTATTTGGCGGAGCAGACTTCCGGCAACTGGAGGTAGGAAACCCAAAAAAAAACCCTGCAGATTGCAGGGTTCTGGGTTCTGAACGCTTCACCAGGAGTCTGTCCTCGTTTCGACCCCAGTTGTTCGCTCAGCACTCCTCACACCTGCAAAATATATCCATTGATCATCAGCTGTCACAAGGCCACCGGCCAGCTGTCCAACCGACTACAGGTCCTGGGCCCGGGCGATGGGGTCGATGGCTGGATCTGCTGTGGGCAGGGCGCTGGTCTGGGGGTCGATGCGCCCCTGGTAGGGGATCACCTGAAGGCTCACTACACCAGGCCCAGGCACAGGGCTGGTGATTTCGGGCTCGCTGGAGCGGACCATCTCGACGGGCGCAGGGGCTGCCGCTGGAGCCATGGGTGAGCGGAAGCGCTGGCGGGAATCGGCGGGCACCATCGCCGTGGCGCGGGTGGAGCGCCGGTTGCTCAGGGGAGGCGGCGCCTGCACCAGGGGCTGGGCCTCGGGGGTGCGACCGCTGGCGGCAGCGATCAAGTTGTCGAGAGAATCGGCATTGGAGAAATAGATGTGGCTGAGGCTGCGGTCACCGAACACCCGGCGTCGGAGCGTCCAGCCGGGTTCGAGCTGGAGCGCCACGAAGAGATCCCGGTCCCGGCGCGGTACGGTGCCCCGGCCAACGAGGAGTTCGGCGGCTTGGCTGGGGGAGGCGGCCAGGAGTTGCACTTCGTTGCCTTTTTGCTGCAGGCGCATGCGGTAGGTGTGGCCGAGGTCGTTGTCCTGGATGCGTACGGAAAAGCCGTTGCTGTCGATGAAGCGGCCGCAGATGCCCGTGAAGTTGAAACGGTTGAGGGTGGGATCGACCAGGCCATCGGGGCGGGGCGTCCAGCAGAAGGGACGAGCGCGCAATTGCTCGAGCACCACTAGGGTCCAGTCGTCGTTGGCCACGGGCCGGGCGAGCACGGCGAAGCTAGAGGGCTCCACCGGCGCGCTGGAGAAGAGGGCTTCCGCTCCCACCCGTGGCAGGAGAGCCGGGGTGGGAGCCAACCCAGCCACCAGGGCAAGGGCGGCGAGGGCCAGGTAGGGTCGCTGCATGGTGGAAAGGCGATGGCCCCGCGGAGGCGGAGAGACTGCCCATTAAATCCAATGCAAAAGGTTTGACAAGACCCCCACCGACCAATTTCATGAGGAGCCATGGCAAAGCATTCGCGGGTGGTGGTGGCGGCCTGTGACGGGGCCTGCAGTGGCAACCCGGGGCCGGGGGGCTGGGGCGCCCTTCTGAAGTTTGAGGATGGGGCAGTGAAGGAGATGGGGGGCTATGCGCCCGCCACCACCAACAACCGGATGGAGCTCACGGCGGCGTTGGAGCTGATGCGGGAACTGCAGGATCTGCCGCGCCATCCCGATCTGGTGATTCTCACCGACAGCAAGTATCTGGTGGATGGGTTGCAGAAGTGGATCGGGGGGTGGAAGCGAAAGGGCTGGCGCACGGCCTCGGGGGGGGCGGTGCTGAATCGTGATCTGTGGGAGGAGCTGGATGGGGCTCGGGTTCCGGGCGTGGGGTTGCAGCATGTGCGTGGCCATAGCGGCCATCCGGAAAACGACCGCTGCGATGCCATCGCGGTGGCGTACTCCCGGGGGGGCAGCCCCACCCTGGCCAGGCCAGCACCGGCCGCGCCCGCCTCGAAAGCCACCAGCCCCGCCCCGGCTGCGGAAGCCCCAACAGCCTCGCAAGAAAGCAACCTGGCGGATCCGGCTCCGAAGGCGCTGGTGCAACTGCTGAGCCGGCTGGAGCTGGCGGATCGGCTGGCGGCGGGGGGCTATGGCCTCACGGCGGTGGAGCTGGCCGGCCTGGTGGAGAAGCCCTTGAACCAGTTGGCCCAGCTGGAGGGGCGGCAGGAGCCCTGGCGCTGGCGCGACTGGCTGGTGGAGCCGGCGGGCGAGGGGCGCTGGCGGCTGCGGCGCGGCGAGGGAGGATAGGCCGATGGAGCGCAGCGCAGGGGCCACCGGGGCGATCTATCAGCGGCTGTTGGGTCCCCTGCTAAAGCAGGACGAGGGCCTGGATGCAGAGGTGTTGAGCCGGGTGTCGCTGGCCACACTCGAGCAGGTGGCCCTGCGGCGACAGTGGCCGGGGGTGGCCCAGCTGCTGGGGGGGGTGACGGCGGAGCTGCAGCACCGCGATGTGCGGCTGGAGCAGACATTGTTTGGTTGCCGCTTTGCCAATCCCCTGGGGTTGGCGGCGGGCTTTGATAAGGACGGGGTGGCGGCCGCGATCTGGCATGTGTTTGGCTTCGGCTTTGCGGAGCTGGGCACGGTGACGAGCCAGGGGCAGCCGGGCAACCCGCGCCCCCGGCTGTTCCGGCTGGCGGCGGAGCGGGCCGCGCTCAACCGGATGGGCTTCAACAACCAGGGGGCGGTGGCGATGCGCCGCACCCTGGAGCGGCAGCAGCTGGCGCCGCCGGGGCAGCGGCCGGCGGTGCTGGGGATCAACCTGGGGAAATCTAGGATCACGCCCCTGGAGCGGGCGGCGGACGACTACGCCACGAGCCTGGCGGAACTGGCCGAGCTGGCGGATTACGCGGTGGTGAATGTGAGTTCACCCAACACGCCTGGGCTGCGGGATCTGCAGGAGGAGGGGCAGCTGAGGCGGCTGGTGGAGCGGCTGCGGCGGCTGCCGGCCTGCCCGCCGTTGCTGGTAAAGATCGCCCCAGACCTGGAGGACGACGCGATTGATTCCATCGCCCGCCTGGCCTACGAGGAGGGGTTGGCGGGGGTGATCGCGGTGAACACCAGCCGGGATCGGCTTGGATTGGAGGGGCGGGTGCTGGCCCAGACCGGCCGCACCTTGGCGGAGGAGGAAGGGGGATTGAGCGGCCGCCCTTTGCGGGATCGGGCGCTGGCGGTGTTGCGGCGGTTGCGGGCCACGGCAGGGCCGGCTCTGCCATTGATTGGGGTGGGGGGAATCGATTCAGCGGAGGCAGCCTGGGAGCGGATCGCGGCGGGGGCGTCGCTGGTGCAGCTCTACACGGGGTGGATCTACGGAGGGCCGCCCCTGGTGCCCCAGATCCTGGAGGGGTTGAGCAGCCAGCTCGACCGGCAGGGGCTGGCAACACTCAGTGAAGCGGTCGGCTGCGCCCTGCCCTGGCGCTGAGGCTCCGATACGTTGCAGCTAATGCCTGCAACGGCGGTGGACGTCTCCGAGCTGCTGGACGACCTGAAGGAGCGCATCCGGCCCTTGAAGACCCGGATGTTTCCCCAACAGGTGCTGCTGGAGCTGTCGGAGGCGGCTCTGGTGGGCCAGGCCTACAGCAATGGGCGGGTGGCGCCGGTGTCGATCAACGTGCCCCTGCCATCGCTGACGATCAAGCAGGGGATGCCGATTGAGGTGGAGCCCCTGGCGGATCTGATCGGGGATCTGCTGGTGCGCGATGGGCTGATCGATGCCTATGTGATGGCATCGTTGCCCCAGGTGGCGGTGGATTGGCGGGTGATTGATTGGGGTGAGAAGGAGGTGCCGGACAACGGGGTGGCAGCGTTGCGGGAGCTGGCGCCGGATCTGGGGCTGCCCTACGGGCTGGAGGAGGCGGCGATGGATCTGCGGCCCCTGCCGGGCGGGGGAAGCAAGCATCTTCTGGCCACCACCCGGCGGGAGGTGGTGGAGGGCTGGATCCAGGTGTTTCACCAAGCGGGCACGAATCTGGATCGGCTGGCCTGCCCCCAAACCTGCCGGCTCTCGGCTCTGGAGGGCCTGCTGGTGGAGATGGAGCCGGGGGCGTTGGTGGTGCTGCTCACGATGAAGGAGCAGGAGCCGCAGCTGCTGGCCATCCGCGCTGGGGTGCCATTGTTTGAGTGGCCGCTGCCGGAGCAGGCGGAGGCGCAGGTGGGGGAGGTGGCGCGCTGTTTGGCGTTTCTGCAGCGGAAATTCGGGGCGGTGGAGCGGGTGGAGCTGCTGCTGGAGGGCCAGATTGAGGGGGTGGAGGCGCTGGAGGAGGCCCTGGGGGTGGAGGCGGTGCGGGTGTCGACGGCGCCCTATGGCTCCTTGGTGATGCGGGGGCTGGCGATTCCGGAGACGACGCCATGAAGGGCTTCCTGGATCCGCTGAATCAGCCCCTGAAGCTGCCGAAGCTGAGCCAGCCGCTGAAGCTCCCGAAGCTGCCCTTTGGCCTCAGTGGCGGCCGAGGCGGCAAGACCAGCCCCACCGCGGGGGCCGCAGCGGCGGTGCTGCCGGTGGGCGGTGTGACGCCACCATTGGATCTGCTGCGGGAGCGGCGCGAGGAGCTGGAGCTGGAGCCCCTCTCGGGACTGCTGGTGCAGCGGCCGGTGCTGCTGCGGCGGGGGCTGATCTGGGGCGGATTGGTGGTGGGAGCGAACTTGGGGTTGTGCGGCGTGCTGGTGCTTTGGCAGCAGATGTTGAAGGCGCGGATGGCGGAGTTGGAGACGTACGAGGTGCAGGTGCAGCAGCTGAGCCAGGAGTTGATGGGCCACCGGGCGGCCTTGAAGGCGGTGAAGGAGGGCAATGATCAGCTGGTGAAACGGCTGATCGATGTGCGCAGCAGTTCGGCCCTGCTGGCGGATCTGCAGCAGCGGGTGCCGGAGGGGGTGCAGTTGAGCAAGGTGCAGATGGAAGGCACCGATGGGATCAAGGTGGAGGGGTTGGCGCGGGATCCGGTGGCGTTTGGGCGGGTGAATGCGCTGGAGCTGGTGTTGCGCCAATCGCCCTTGCTGGCGGCCACGGAGGTGAAGCTGGGCAAGGCCACACGGGAGGCCCCGAAGGCGGTGCAGGTGAAGGAGGTGCCGGGCAGCACCGGTAATCCGGCCGACAAGCTGGAGCTGCCGAGCGCGGTGACGTTCCAGCTGGCCGCGAAGCTCACGCCGCTGGATGCCAGCCGGCTGGTGAATGTGATGGAGGGACTGAAGGCGGAGGGGATGGTGCGGCGGCTGCAGGTGTTGGAGCGGGGGGGATTGCTGCCATGACGAATCTGCAGAGGGCGCGGGAGCAGAGGGATGCGGGGTTGTCGGCAGCGGTGTTGCGGCGGCTGTGGTTCTGGTCGCCGATCGTGGCGGGGGCCCTGATGGCGGCGGTGGTGCTGGCGAGTTTTGCGGTGCCGCGCTGGCTGGAGATCGGCAAGGATCAGGAGCGGCTGCGGGAGCTGGAGCAGAAGCAGCAGGAGGCCCTGCTGCTGCAGGTGCAAACGAAGAAGGCCCTGGAGGATCGGAGGAAGGCGGAGCAGCAGCGCCAAACGTTGATCCAACTGGTGTCGGGATCTGGAGATCCGGCGACGTTTCTGGCCACGTTGGATCTGGAGGCCCGGCGAACGGGCGTGCGGCTCCAGCTCTATGAACCCACCACCCCCGCGCCGCCACCGCCCGTTACTCCTGGGGCACCTCCCGTCGCCGCAGGCGCCCCCCCTCCAAAGGTGGGCCCGGATGGCAAGCCGTTGCCTCCCCCGCCACCGGAACCGATCGAGCAGGCGGGGCTGGTGCGGCGGGAGGTGCTGCTGTCGGCCCGGGGCACCTATCCCCAGCTGCTGGCGTTTTTGCGGCGGTTGGAGCTGCTGGATGTGCTGGTGGAGCAGAGCAATTTGGCCCTGGCAGTGTCGGGCGATTTGGCGGATGGCACGCCGGTGAACAAGCAGGAGCTGGGGCCGCCGGTGCCGGAAGTGGAGGTGAAGCTCTCGCTGGCGTTCTACGAGGGCAAGGAGAAGAAGGACGACAGCAAGAGGAAGACCAAGGCCAAAGGCGTGCTGCCCGAGAAGAAGCCACCTCCGGGATCGACCCCAGTGAAAGCGCCTTAAAAACCGGTGGTTTAATACCCACCAGTCCAAAAAGTTCGCGTGCGCGCAAGGGTGGAGATCGGGGCAAGCGGCGCTGCAGTGCTTCTGCTGGGCACGGGGTTGGTGCCCCTGGCTAGCGCCCAGCAGGCTTTCCCCCCCCCAGCGCCGATCTATTCCACGGCACCAGGCCCCGTGCCTTTGGGGGCCAATCCAGTGGCGGTGGTGCTGAAGGTGCGCCGGGTGAGAGACGGGGTGGAGGTGGTGATTGAAAACACCGGCACAGCTCCCCAGCTGGAGCAGAGCAGTGGAGGGGGAAGCTGGCTGGGGCGGCTGTACACCAGCCAACCCTCGGTGTTGCTGCGAGGGCCTCAGGTGCTGGCGGTGCCGGATGCAGGCTTTGCGCGCATCAGCATCGAGGGCGGCGGCACGGTGTACAACCTGCGGGTGACCCCAGTGGCGGGCTACCCGGTGCGCCCCCCGATCGTGAGCGCCGATGGCCGCAATGTGGTGTTGAGCTTTGCGGCACCGGCCATGCCGTCGCTTCAAACGATGCGCCGCAACACCCTGGCGCCAGGAGCCGTGGCCAATCCCAACTTTGCGCCCCCCCTGCGGCAACGGGCCTCCGCACCGCCGGTGGGGGATATGGCGGTGGGGACGATGGTGTTGAAGAATCCCAATTTCTTAAGCCTTAGAGGTAATCCAGTTACTTTTACGTTTAAAGGAGTAAGCGCCGATATTGCCTTACTAAGTTTGGCTCGAACTGCTGGGTACGGATTTGTTTATCAACAGCCTGCATTGAAAACAGATGCCAACTCATCTGACGATGAGAAAGGGCAAAAAAATTCCATAGCCGGTGCGCCTAAAATTCACGCCTCATTTACGAACGAGCCATTCGCTAATGCATTTAATATCTTGCTTGCGAGTTCGGGCCTGCAAGCCAGACTTGTTGGAAATACCATTGTGGTAGGAAAAGCAGTATGGAATCTTAATCTCGGATCAGTAGCATCAAAGGTTTATAGGCTCAATCAGACATCCCCTGCAAATGCAGCGGAGTATTTAGCAAGTTTGGGTGCAAAGATACGAACACCTAATACAAGTTTTTCAATTCAGTCAAAAGGCAATGCCACCAGCACTGGTTCTGCTTCTGGCGGAACAGGCGGGGTGTCAAGTGGTGGTCAGACCAATTCCGACATTTCATCAACGTCAAGCACCAGAACCTCAATCGACGAATATGGTGCATCAACTGGTCCATTGTCGGGTCTAAGCGGAACGACCGATACAAGATTAGGTACAATTACGCTAACCGGAAATCCAGAAGTTATTACCATCGCGGAGCAATATCTTAAACAAATTGATCTGAGGCAGAGGCAGGTTGCATTGTCAATTCGCATTCTCGATGTCTCACTTGGCAATGAGAACCAGGTGGACAACAGTTTCGCTTTCAGATATGGAAATAATTTCATACTGAATGACAGAGGAAGACTTGTTGGAGCTTTTGGAAAACTCCTTCCCCCATCAGCCGATCCTGCGAATACTGCATTCAATAGAGGTTATCCTAACTTTGAATTGGAATTTGACCAACAAACTGGGCTTGCCTCATCTAGCGATCTTCCAATTGGCTACAACGCTATCGGAGGAGTTGGAAAAGTCCCTCCATTGACGCCAAGTCCAGATGTAGTTATATTTAAGGATGTGACTCGCAGAAATCCAGGTCTTTCATATCCACGCAACAATTTCTTTGATTTCGTGACAGCAACGATTCAATCAAGCACGACGAAGGTCTTGGCAAGTCCAACGCTGATACTCAGCGAAAATTCAGACGAAGATGAGACAAGCTCTATCGGTGGTCAAACTGGCGGATTAACGAACAACTTCCTTGGAACCATCAGTACCAACAATTTTGTTTCATCAATTGGCAGGCCAAGGAACAACGAATCAGCCGTGGTTGTTGGAGAACAGGTAGTTACAAGTTTCAATGTTCAGGCAGGTCAGAATGGCGCACCTAATACATGTCAACCGGTTCTTGGGATTGCAGGCTTAACCTTCGGGGCCAAAGTCTCAAAGATTGACGACAATGGATTCGTGACTTTTAAGATTTCACCTGCCATTTCAGCAGGTATCCGAAGAGAGCTTGTTAGTGGATGTGGTTTGATCGACGTTCTTGCTATCCGCAGCCTCGATACGGGGAGTGCAAGGGTCCGAGATGGACAAACATTAATTCTCACAGGTGTCATATCTGATCGCGACATTCAAGAAGTCACAAAATGGCCTATTCTTGGAGACATGCCATTTATCGGACAATTTTTTAGGAATACAGCTGGAAATCGTCAGAAGCGCGAGCTCGTCGTCATGGTCACCCCGCGCATCATCAACGACACAGAAGGCGGAACTTATGGCTATGGATATGAGCCTTCAATCCGCGATACCCGTCAGTTCATGAATCCATCCCTCTCCACTCCCATTCCCTCAGCCTATCCGCAGCCATAGGCCGAGTTCCCATTCCTGTGGTTATCTCCGTGGGGCAGGACGCCGCCGAGCGCCTCGGCTATGTGACCCTCCCGCACCAACTGCGGCAACGGGCCGTTGATGCAGCCCCCGGCGCACCACCCTTCCTGTATTTGGCAAAACCACACAGCTTCTGCAGAGGCGGGATACGGCCGTAAATCCGGTTTTTAGCGTCAATTCAGCTGGTTGGGTGGTCGCCAACCGAACCGTCATCCTCCCAGTTGCCTGATTCATTTCCCCAACTCCTTCACCCCGGACGATCCTATGGCTGCAATCGACAGGTCTGAAACCGTCGGAACGAGAGATGCCGAGATCAAGGTGGGCCTAGGGCTCACCATGGAATCCAAGGCCGAATCCACCAACAAGGCCGAGGACAAAACAGTCAGCGGTGTGGCCTCGGCACTCGCGGAAACCACGGCCAATGCAGGCGTGCTCAACAGCACGATCCAAGTGGGCACCAACGGCACCCTCACCGGCTCGGAAACCGGAGGGCTAACCGCCAAGGCCGACAACACCACCGGCGACAGCACCGCCACCGCTCAAAACGTCGGCCCCACCGGCGGCTTCATCAACAATGCCGACACCCCCAACATCATTCAGACGGGCCTTAATGCCGTTGTGGTGGGCAGCGCAAAGAACACGGCCGATGCCAGCGCAAAAACCGTGGGAGGTTCCAGCACTGCCCTGGCTGATACGGGGAAAGTGGCTGGCTTTGAAAATGTGGGCCTGGCTGCTGGCACCGGCACCAGCATGACAGGCTCCGCCGTGGCCTCCAACAAAGCCACTGCAGAAGCCGTTGGCCTCCCGCTAGACCCTGGTGTTGCCGATGCCACCGCTGGAACCAAATCCAGCCTGATCAAGGGCATCTACAACAACGATGGCCTGGTGAAGATCGCCTTCGGGGAAAACGGAACCCTCACGGGCACCGCATCCGGTCAGCTGGATGCCATCGCCAAAAACACCAATGGCGCAGCCAACGCCTCCAGCCTGATGGATCAGGTGGCTGGCATCGCCAACGATGGCGCTGGTCTTGAGATCAGCATGGGCCTCAAAGGCGATGTGGTAGCCAAAGGCGACCTGCTTTCGAATGCCAAGGCCACCACGGTGACAGGTCCGGCCGCAGCCGTCATCGGTGTGAAAACGATCGGGGGCCTGATTGATCGCACAAGCGAGAGTGGCTCATCCCTCACCATCGGCACCGTCGGCAAGATCGATGCCATCGCTCTTGGCCAAAACACCGCTCTTGTAGAGGCTGTAACCACCGCCCCTAAGGAACATGTCTCGGCAACCATCGACAACGATGAGGTAATCGCCGTTCGCTTTCCCAAGATTACCATCGGCACCGATGCGGCAGTCAGTGCAGGGGCTCAAAGCATTCAGAAGGCCACCGCCATCGGTGTGAACAACGGCGGCGATCCCCTGGCCAAAGTCGCCGAAGGCGACAAGGTGATCGGCATCGACCAAACAACACTCACCGTGGGACGGGATCTGGCTGCCTCCACTGCAGAGGCTTACCTCACGGGGGTCGCCTCAGCCACAGGCATCTCCTCCATCGATGGAAGCAACGCCTTCGCCGGGGTGGGCTCCAAGGTGGCTGGGGTGCATGACAGCCCCATCCTGGTGGGCCGTAACACCGGTGGTCTCACCGCCCTGGGGGATTCCCAGCTTCAAAGCACGGCTGAGGGTGTGACAGGACCCGCAACTGCCACGGCAGGGGGGGGTGGTTCGTTCGTGTCGGGCCTCAGGCATTCCGATGTGACCATTGGCAGCAGTGGCAATGTGGCCGGTAAAGCCACCGGGTTGGTGATCAGCGAGAGTGCCACCATCACCGGCCCTTCCGAAGCGCTGTCGACCCAGGAGGGACGGGGGATCAAGGCCAGCGCCATCAAGATCGGCCAGAACGGCAACGTGGATGGCACCTCCGTGCTGGGGGGCTCTGCCGCCAGCAGCACAATCACCGGGCCAAGCCTTGCAGGGCTTCGGCTGGATAGCGTGGGCATCGATCAGCACCATCAGGGCATCTGGGTCGGCTTCGACGGCAATGTCAAGGGGATTGGCCTAGTGGAGAACACTCCCGTGATGGCGTCAGCCACGACGGGCAGCGCGGATGCGACAACCGATCTGGATGCAACCGGCATCAAGCTGGGCCATAAGGAGCCCATCTCCATCGGCAACAAAGGAAGCGTGAGCGGTTCTGGAGATGCTGGGGTCTCCACGGTGAAGGCCATGAACATCAACGGGCCCGCTACCGCCAAGGGAACCTACGACGTGTTCGGCATCAACGGCGATCACGACGGCCGGGCAAAGATCCAGGCTGGGCCCAATGGGGGCAACATCATCGGCACCGCATTCAGCGAGGGCAACCTCACGAGCAGCACCACCACCGGGCCAGCAGCCTCCACCAACACCGGGCTGATCGTTGGTGTCCACAAGGTGGACATGCAAGCCGGCCTGGTTGGAGGGGCCAATCGCATCAGCGGGGCCGCTGAAGGGGTGTACAACTCCAGCAGCTCTGCCGTCACCGGGGATGCCACAACAGCAAGCAAGGTGGATGTGGCTGGGCTGTTGGGCTACGGCAACACGGCCACCCTCGATGGCAATGTGAGCGGCATCGCCAAGCTGAGCAACACTGTGCTCGCCTCCACGGTGAGCGGTAGCGCTTCTGCCACCTCCACCAGCAGTGCAGTGGGAATCGGCGGCTACGACATCCACATCCTGAAGGATGGCGTGATCACCGCTTCGGCGATCTCCAACTCCAGTGCCACGGCCAACTCCGTGACCCAAGCCCTGGTGTGACCCTCCTGTGGGGGCCGGTCTCCGGCCCCCACGCCCTCCTGCCCGTTTTCCTTTCCACCAGCAAGCCATGGTGTCCACCAGTGCACTGTCCGAAGCCCTTGCCCTAAAGCTGCCCTCCACAGGAGTGCACTGGCTGGGCACCTCCCTCCAGCTCACGGTCTCCCCCAGCGCCAGCGCATCGGAACGCCGGGTGGAAGCAGGATCCGGCCTTCTCCAACCCCAAGCCACGGCCCATGGCCTCGGCTTTGGCAATAGCCGCTTCCTGCCAGCCTCCTTCAGCTCCCCCGATCTGTCTGTGATCAGCGGTGGGGGCTCCTTGCAAGGCTCTGCCAACGCCACCGCCAGTGCCGCTGGGACCAATCCAGCTCTGGTGAAGGCCTCTGCCACAAACATCGGCATTGCCAACGTCAACTACCTCTCCCGTTCCGCCGATCCCCTTCTGATCGGCACCACGGCAGATCCTTTCCAGGCCAAAGCCACCGCCAGCAGCCGCTCCCTCCTCCCTACCAACACTCCCGCCGGCTCAGGGCCGGACGTGGGGCTCCAGGCCCAAGCTGTGGTGCGAGGACTGGAAGGATCCCTTGAAGGCAGCAAGGCGCCGCTGTTCTACGGCCAGCCCCATGCTGTCGTGCGTGCCTCCTCCACTCTGGACCTCGATCCCAGCAGCCGCACCACAGCGGTCGCCACCGCCGATGCGGCTGGGATTGAAGCCACCACCATCTTTGGCATCGCCCCAGGAGCAGGTGACAACAGCCGTGCCATCGATCCGGTAGTTCGGATCGGGGGCCACGCCGCGGCTGATTGGACGTTGCAGGGGGCCAAGGCGCCTTCCTCTTCACCAGTAGAACTCAAGGGCCAAGCGATCGGCATCGATCAGAGCACGATCATGGGGGCTTCCCGCGCCGATACCCTGATCGCTGGCAGTGGTCTGGCCGAGCTCACCAGTGACGTGCCGCTCACCCAGCTGAACGTGGCCACTCCCATGAAGGCCATTGGCATCGACCGAAGCACGATCACCACCGGCCTCGGTACCACGCTGATCATGGGCAGCGGTGAAGCCCGCAGCAATCTCGGCTCCATTCCCAATGCCATCGTTGCCGGCATCGCCGACACCAAGATCATTGGCCAAGGAACCACCATCATTTCGGGCACCACGCCTAATACCCCTGGCACCCAAGGCATTCTCCGCTCCGACATCGTGGCTGCCAATGGCACCACCTCCGTCTTTGGCACCGCCGATAGCACCAAGATCTCCAGCGGCGCCGGCTCCACGGAGGTCCTGCTGGATGGGGCCCGGAGGGTGCAGTTCCAAGGTGGGGGCTTCGGCGCCGACACCATCAACCTCAAGGCCGCGGTGGAGAACGCGATTCATGCCGGGCAAGGAAATGATGCGATCACCGTGGGGGCTGGGGGAGGCAATGTGATCGATGCCGGCTTTGGACAGAATCTGATCACCAGCCTTGGAGGGGCCAGCAGGGACACCTTTGTAAAAGCAAATGCAGGCGCCGCCCTGGATGCCACAGATGGCACATCGTTCGCGGAACGCCTGGCTGATCCAGCTTTCTGGAACGCCGTCTCCAGCCAGCAGAAGCAGGATCTCTGGAGTACGGGTGAATACCGCGAGAACGGCACGGTGAAGGGCCGGGTGGACACCACCCTTGGCTTTGATCCCGGCGCCGGTGGCGACACGCTTGCCCTCAGCAGCTCCCTCGCCTCGATGACCCAGGCTTACTGGCAGAGCAACGGGGCGATTTTTGGTGTGGCCAACGGTGCGCTCCAGGTGCTAGATGGCCCGGCCAACAGCACCATGGGGTTGATCAGCGGCACCCTCGCCGACATCCGCAGCCTGGTGGGCAGCTCCGGATGCTCCCTGGCTTACGCCACCGACACCCGCCAGTTGATGTTCGACGCTGATGGCAACTGGTCGCAGGGATCCAGAAGCATTGGCCAGCTCTCGATGAGCGATGGCGATTCCCTCCGGAAGGACAACATCAAGTTCGCCTGACCAGACCTCCCAACACCCAGACCTTTGAGCTCACCCTTTCAACTGCTCTCCCCCCACGCGCTCGAGGGGGGGTTCCGGCAGGCCCTGGACGGCCTGCGGGATCTCCCTCCGGAGCACGTGCTCCAGCGCCATGGACTTCTGCGGCCCCTTGCGCGGGAGGCGGTGCTCGCCCAGATCGCCCGGGAGGTGCCCTTGTCGGAGGAGGAAATGGAACGGATCCCGGAGGAGGCCCTAGTGGATCAGGTGCGACGGCACAAGTGGCTGGAAGAGCACTACGGCCCCCAAGTGGAAGCCCACTTCCTCCAGCGGCGCCAGGATCTCGAACGGGTGGTGTTCCGCACCATTCGACTCCGCCAACTTGGGCTGGCGGAGGAGTTGTATCTCCGCCTGCTCGACGAGGAGGAGAGCTTCGGCGATCTGGCTGCTCGTCACTCCCTCGGCGATGAGCGCTACACCCGGGGGCTGATGGGCCCCATGCCCATCAGCCAGCCCCATCCCAACGTTCGCGCCGTGCTGGAGCGGATGGAGATCGGCGACCTCTCCCCGCCCTTCACCGTGGATCACACCCTCCTGATCCTGCGGCTGGAGCACCGGATTCCCGCAGCTCTGGATGAGGCCATGCGCCAGCACCTCCTCCAGGACCTGATGCAACCCGATCTGGAAGCTGCCGTGGACAGCCTGCTCACCCGATGGAGAGACACCGATCCGGCATGACCGATCCGATCCAGCTGGAACCGCTGCTGCGGTGCTTCGCCCTGCTCGCCGATCTCCCCGCGGAGATCCTCGCCCACCTCGTCCGCCAGGCCCACCTGGTGCGGGTGGAGCAGGGACAGGCCCTCTGCCGGGCCGGCCAGGTGAGCCCTTCCGTGTTCTTCCTGGTGGAGGGCACCGCCCGGTCGGTGGCCTTCTCGCCCCGGTTGCCCTCGGGCGTGCAAACCCTGCAGCGGCTCCCTCCCGGGGCGGTGCTGGGCCTCACGGGTCTGGCCAGTGGACGGGGCTGGGAAACGCTGATGGCCTCCACCGACTTGGTGCTGGTGGCCGTTCCCCAGGAGGCCATGCGGGAGGCGATGGACGCCTCACCAGCCGTCGGGCAACGGGTGCGCTCCACGGTGGGGCCGGAGGAACTCTTCGGCGTGCTGGAGGCCCACTTCAAGGACGATCCCCGGCCCCTCTCCCGCACCCTGGTAAAGGCCACCGTGGAGCTGGCCAAGGCCACCGTGGCAGAGGCCTGGCCCGGGCCCAATGGCCATCCACCGGAGCTGGCCCCCGATCGGCTCTGGCTGATCGCCCAGGGGCTTGAGTCCCCCGGAACCCCCTTCGATCCAACGCGCTCCAGCGCTGACGCCTGCCCCTACCGGCTGCTGGGGATCCCCCGGGATGGGCTGGAGGCCCTCCTGGAGCCGGTGGCATCCGGCAACGGGGCAACGGCGGGGGGCCTGCAGGGGGATGCGGCCCGGCTGGAGGCCTGCTGGCAGCAGAACCGCTCCGAGCTGGATCCCCGCCAGCTTCCCTTGGCTCCCCCCCCCGCAGGCTCAGGGCCTGAGGGGGAGATGGATCCGGAGCGGCGACCGGCCTCGGCCTATCCCTGGGTGCGGGGGGTGGGGCCGCTCGATTCTCCGATCGCCGCCTTTCGCATGCTCAGCGACCATCTGGGCCTGCCGTTCCGCCGGGAACTGCTCAAACGGGTGTTCGGCGATCAGGTGCAGCGCCATGGGGAGGCGTCCCTCGCCCTGGCGGGGGCCGTGGCCGAATCCATCGGCCTGCAGACCCAGCTGCTTGCGGTGCAGGCGGATGCCCTGATGCGCCTTCCCTCTCCCCTGCTGATCCGCTGGGGCAACGGCCTGGCCCTGGTGTATCGCTCCGATCGCCACCATCTGGTGCTGGGCATCCCCGCCAGTGGCAACACGGAGCTCGACCTTGCCAGCTTCCGGGAGCAATGGGGGGAGAGTGGAGAGGTGCTCACCCTGCGGGTCAACGAGCTCACCCCACGCCGGAAATTCAGCTTCCGCTGGTTTCTGCCGGCCCTGAACAGCCACCGCACGGCCCTGGTGGAGGTGTTGCTGGCCAGCTTCTTCGTGCAGCTCTTCGGCCTGGCCAATCCCCTGCTGATCCAGCAGGTGATCGACAAGGTGATCATCAACCAGAGCCCCGGCGCCCTGGGCATGCTCGGCCTGCTACTGCTGGTGTTCGCCGTGTTTGAGGGGCTGCTGCTCTGCCTGCGCACCTTCCTGTTCGTCGATACCACCAACCGGATCGACCTCTCGCTTGGCACCCAGATCATCGACCACCTCTTCCGCTTGCCCCTCGGCTACTTCGACCGCCGCCCCGTCGGCGAGGTGAGCAGCCGCATCGCCGAACTGGAGAAGGTGCGGGGGTTCCTTACGGGAACGGCGCTGACCACCATCCTGGATGCGGTGTTCTCGATTCTGTACATCGGGGTCATGCTCATCTACAGCTGGCAGCTCACCCTGCTCACCCTGTCGGTGATTCCCCTGCTGGTGATCCTGATCCTCACCGTGTCGCCCATCGTGCGCTATAGGCTGCAGAACAGGGCCGTGGCCAATGCCCGCACCCTCAGCCATCTGGTGGAAGTGCTGAGCAGCATGCTCACCGTGAAGGCCCAGAACATCGAATTGCGCAGCCGCTGGAAATGGCAGGATCTCTACACCGACTACATCTCCGAGGGATTCGACACCACCCTGCTGGAAACCACGGCCAACACCATCAGCGGGTTCCTCAACAAACTCTCTGGCCTGATCGTGATCTGGGCCGGTGCCATGCAGGTGATGAACGGCACCATGACCCTCGGGGCCCTCATCGCCTTCCGCATCATCGCCGGCTATGTCACAGGCCCTTTGCTGCGGATGACATCGATCTGGCAATCGGTTCAGGAAACCGCCCTCTCCCTGGAGCGGCTCAGCGATGTGATCGACCATCCTCAGGAAGCCCCGGCCGACAACGCCAGGCGGTTGATCATGCCCCCCATCCAGGGTGACATCCGCTTTGAGAACATCCACTTCCGCTACAACAACTCCTCCCCCCTGCTGCTGAAGGGGCTGAATCTGGAGATTCCCCAAGGGGAATTTGTGGCGATTGTGGGTGCCTCTGGTTCAGGCAAGAGCACGCTCACCAAGCTGCTTGCCCGGCTCTACACCCCCGAGCAGGGCGTGGTGTTTCTCGATGGATTAGACATCGCCAAGGTGGAGCTCTACTCCCTCCGGCGCCAGATCGGCATCGTTCCCCAGGACACGGTGCTGTTCGAGGGGTCGGTGGAGGAGAACATCACCCTCACCAATCCAGATGCGGAAACAGAAGAGATCATCGCCGCCGCCAAGGTGGCCGATGCCCACACCTTCATCATGGCGCTGCCCGCTGCCTATTCCACCCAGGTGGGGGAGCGGGGCAGCAACCTTTCCGGGGGGCAACGGCAACGCATTGCCATTGCCCGCACGATCCTGCAGCGCCCTCGGCTGCTGATCATGGATGAGGCCACCTCCGCCCTCGACTACCAGACCGAACGGGTGGTGAGTGAAAACCTGATGGCCACCCTCAAAGGGTGCACCGTGCTGTTCATCACCCATCGGCTCTCCTCCATCGTGAATGCAGACCGGATCGTTTGCATGGGCAATGGAACCGTGCTGGAGGTGGGCAGCCATCCTGACTTGATTGCCCGTCGCGGGGCTTACTACGCCCTCTTCCAGCAACAGAACCGCTCCCAGCCGGAGGGGGCATCTCTGGCCACCCCTACTCCCGCCGCCCTGCCATGACCACCCTGCAGCCCACCGGCCTGCGGAACCAGCGACGAACCCACCTTCCTCGGAGCACCCGGGGTTGGAGCCGGGCCATCGCCTGGAGCCTGATGGGCCTCACCTGCTTCGGGGTGGGGTTCGGCACCATCGCCCGGATCGACACCTCCATCACAGCTACCGGCAAACTGCGGCCGGTGGATGGCATCCGGGAGGTGAGCCCCCCCTTTGCGGCGCCGATCACCCGCGTGCACGTGAGCGAGGGGCAGCAGGTGCAGGTGGGGCAGATCCTGGCCGAATTGGACGTGGAGGAATGGCGCCGGGAACGGCAGACCCTGCGCACCCTGATGGCCCTCTGGGAGAAGGATGCCTCCCAGTCGGCGCGGCAGCTGGGCCTGCCGGCAGCAGGGCGACCTGGCAGGGACGAGGGAAACAGCCTCCGCAATGACGTGCGCGACCTCCAGCTGCAACGCCGCGCCGCTGACCAGCGCCGGCGGCGGACGATGGCGACAGTGCGACAGCAGGAGCAACAACTGGACGTGCTGCAAGAGAAATACGCCCTCAATGGCCGGATCCGTGGCCGCATGGAGAAGCTGTGGAAACAGGGGGCCATCTCCCAGCTGGAGCTGGAACGGCATGATGAGCGGCAGATTGAGCTGTTGGGCTCCATCCGCAAAACCGAGCATGAGCTCGACGGTGCCCGCCAATCCCTGGCCGAAACGGAAACTGCTGTGGAGCAGGTGGGCACCACTAATTTCAAGGCCCTCTGGGATCGCTACAACACCTCCCGTAAGCAGAGCCTGGAGCTGGGCGCCCGCTTAAATCAAGTGAACGAACGGCTTCAACGCAGCGTCCTGCTGGCGCCCGTGGCCGGCCGGGTGTTTGATCTCAAGGCGAAAACAGGGGAAACCAGCCGGATTGGGGAGGCCCTGCTGAAGATTGTGCCCGAGCAGGCCCTGGAGGCCGCCCTTTCCATCTCTAACCGCGACATCGGCTTTCTCAAGCCCGGCATGCCGGTGGAGGTGAGGGTGACCTCCTTCCCCTTCACCGACTACGGCTCCCTCAAGGGCACCCTGCTCCGGGTGGGGGTGGATGCCATGCCCCCCAATCCCCAGCATTCCCAGGAGTATTTCGCCGCCGTGGCAAGGCTGGAGCGCAACAGCCTGGAGCGCCATGGCGAAGGGGGAACCTATCCCCTGCGCTCCGGCATGGAAGTGAGCGCCCTGATCCACACCGGTTCCCGCCCCCTGATCTCCCTGCTCAACGACAAGGTGGGCGCCTTCCTGGAGTCGGCCCGCTCCATCCGCTGAGAATCACGCCCTCAGGTCCGCAGATCGGGCAGATCCACCAGGGGGAGGGTGCGACCGTCGCCGCGAATCATGAGCAGCTCCCCACCACGGTCGGTGAGGGCAATGGCCAGCTGGTCGGTCGTGGCCCGGCCGGAGCGGATCCCCTCCATCAACAGGCCAAGAGGGGCAATGGGCAGCAGGGAAGGGTTGCCGATGCCCAGGCTGTCGGAGGGGGTGAGCTCTTCGATCGTCGCCCCCAACCAGCCGATGCGATCAGTCAGGCCGATGCCCCCTGCCCCATCCAGCGACAGCGCCAGACCTGTGAGCTGGGGCTTCCACCCCAGGCCCTCGCTGGAGGCCTCCGGGCGATTGAAGAGAAAGAGATCCCGATCGCCGCCGCCGCTGATCTGGAGGGGCCCGGCAGGGGCGGCAGCAGGCATGGGGGAATCGGCTGGGGGGGCGCCCCAACCAAACAGGAAGCGATCTTCGCCCACGCCCCCATCGATCCAACCTGAAAGAGATGGCGTGGCCAGATGGAGCGTATCGGCGCCGTCACCGAGGGCCATTTGGATCCAGGCGGGCCCTTCCGTGTCGAGGGTGAGGACATCGGCGAGGGAACCAAGCGTGACCGAATTGGTCGACTCCGGGTGAAGCGTGATCGTGGAATCCTCAACCCTGCCCTCCAGCTGGATCCTGTTGTTGCCACCGCCAGGACGAATGGTGGAGCGGATCACGGCGCCATCGGCGACCAGCAGATCATCCCCCTCGCCCAGATCCACGGTGGATCCAAGCAAGCCAATGGCTTCGCGGGCCTGCAGGGTGGGCATGGGCATCACCACCCGCACCTCATCATTCCCGCCGTCGGTGGTGATACGGCTGTTGGCCATGCCCACGGCCTCCAAGGAACCGCTGAGATCCAGGGTTCCTTCCGGGCTGCTGGTGCGCAGGCTGGTGTAGCCACTGTGGATGGCCACCTTGTTGGCCTTGTCTCCCAAGATCACCTCACTGTCCCGCATGGCAACGGTGGCGAACTGGAGGGAAAGGCCGGCCGTGTCGAGGTGGCCTTGCAGGTCGACGTCGAGATCCATCAGGGCGCTGAGGGCCAGGGCATCCACACCGCCATCGGCGCGCAGCGTGCTGCGTTCCATGGCCATGGTTTGGTGGCGGATCTGGGCCGTGGAGGGTGCAGCTCCGGCCAGGGCGAAGTGGAGATCATCCAGGCCTTGGATGCGGATGGCTTTGGTGTGCTCACCAGCCCAGAGCTGGGCTTGCTTGGCCCCGATGGTCGCCCCGTCGAACCCCAAATCAGCAGCACCCAGGGTGGAAGCGGCCAAGGAATGGAGCCGCCGCGACGACACCACCTCCATCCTTTCCGTGGTGCTCTCCCGGGCGTCGATGGTGGTGCCATAGAGCGCCACCTGGGACGACTGGGCACGCACGACGGCGGGCCCAGAAAAACTTCTGGCCACAAAGGTTTCTTCGCCCACCACGGCCGCCCCGCTGGCGCGGGGCGGCGGAGCGGCAAGAGGGGCCGCCAAGGCCGGAGCCATCTTCGGAACCGGTGCCGGAGGCGATGGGGGTGCGACGGCGATCAGGGCGGCGGAGGCCTGGCCCGGGGCGGAGCCAGCAACAACCACCGAGGGAGGCTCCCCTGAATCCCCTTCGAAGGCCATCGGGCCACTGGCGGAGCCCCCCCAAGCGGCGGTTGTCCTGGGGGCACCGCCCAGGGCCAACGGAGCTGGGAGCAGCTCGATGGGGCGGTGTGAGGGGGCCAGGGTCGCCTCCGCTCCAAGGGGTAAACCGCGCCGAGAGGCGCCCCCGTTGCCTCTGTGGCCAACAGCAGGCCCGGAATCCCCATCGCCCTCGTCCGCCAGATCCCCCAGCTCTGAGCCTGGATCGGTGGGGCGCCTGGGAGCGGAGCGGTGCGCCCCTCGCATCGGGCGCGATGGGACCACACCCCCTCCCCCATCGCTGCTGCCTTCACCGAGGGCCGATCCAGGCAGGGGCGAGCCGTTCGTGGGGCTGGCCTCGGCCCGGTCGTTGAGCAGCAGGTTGAACGCCAGCCAGACGGAGACCCCCGTGAGGAGGCCCTCCAGGGACACGGTGGCCCGTCCATCCCGGGGTAACCGGAGCCTGCCGATGAGAGACCTAGCGTTCATGCGGAGCAGACGACGCTTCTGCCCCTGCTTACTCAGCGCAACGGCCCCCGATTCGCTTGTGATGCGAACTGCCGCGGAGCCGCCGCTTCTACAGTGCAGATCCCATGCAAGGGCGAAACCACGTGTGATGGCGCCCTTGTTGCCCCTGGCTCTCCAGCCCACCCATGCCCATCTGGAGGGCACTCTCCTGCCGCGGGGGTTCTTTTTGGTGCTGGGGTTGATCTACCTGGCGGCCCTGGCCGTGGATCGACTGGCCGAACGCCTGCGGCTGCCCGCTGCGGCGGCCATCCTGCTGCTGGGCCTGGCCATCAGTCGGGGGATGGCGGGGATCCACCACGTGAGCACGCTCCACGTGGAATCGATCCATCGCATCAGCCTGGCCCTGCTGATTTTTTATGCCGGCCTGGGCACCGATCTGCGCCGCATCCGGGGGACGGTGGGCGCGGGCCTGGGGCTAGGAACGCTGGGGGTGGTGCTCACCCTGCTGATCGTGGGACTGGTGCTCAAATGGGCGGGGCTGGCTCTGGGGGGCGAGGGCCTGGCCATGCTTCCCCTCTCGGCGGCCTGGCTGGCGGCCTGTTGCCTCACCCCCACGGACAGCGGCGCCCTGGAGGATCTGCTGAACTCCCTCACCCATCGCCTGAGCGGCCGCCTCCGCCACCTGCTCCACTTTGAAGCGGCCCTGAGCACCCTCTCGGCCCTGCTCCTGTTTGGCTTCCTCGCCGGCTTCTTTCATGCCCACAGCCCCCACGAGAGCCTTGCGCTCGATGGGGAGGCCGCCAAGGATCTCCTCTCCCAGGTGAGCCTGGTGGGCCGCCACGTGGTGGCGGGCGTGCTGGCCGGGGGGCTGGTGGGCGCCCTGGCTCCCTGGCTGGTGGACAAGTTGGTGCGATCCGAGCCCCAGCTCCTGCTGGTGGCTGTTTCCCTGGCCTTCGTGGCCTTTGGCTTGGGCCAGCTCTTTGGAGGCGGGGGGCTGCTGGCGGTGTTCATCGCCGGGGTGTGGCTCTCCAACGGCCACTACCGCCTGAAGCGCTTTGACCAGCACGCCCTCGAGCGGGTCATGCATCCGTTCAACACGGCCGCCGAGCTCTCCGTTCTGTTGTTGCTGGGCTTTCTGGTGACCCCCACCCATCTGATCCGCATGTTGCCCCTGGGCCTGCTGCTTGCCCTCGTGCTGGCCCTGGCGCGGCTGGTGGGGGTGTGGGTGGTGCTGGGAGGCAAAGCCTTTTCAAACCGGGAGCGGTGGATCGTGGCGGGCTGCGGCCTGCGGGGTGCCGTGCCCCTGGCCCTGGCCGTGGCCATGGCCGAGGAACTTCCCCATTTGATGGCCGTTCCCGGCGAAAGGGCCGAAAGCCTGGGTGCCCTGCTGCTGGCCCTGATCTTTGTGGTGGTGCTCTTCAACCTCCTGCTGCAGACGCTGTTGATGCGGCGGATCCAACGTTTTTCGTGAAGGACATGGATCTTGGTTGTATCAACTGCAACGAAAACGGCACAGATACCTACCCTCCCGTCTTGACCCGCACACCAGAATCGTTATACCTTTTGGCGGTTTCCCTTTCCTTGTCCATGCGCAGATTGGTTTCGGTTGCTGCTTGCGCTGCCCTGGTTCTACCTCTCGCTCCGTGGTCTACAGCCCAAGCCCAAACTGCACGCACGGGTTACCGCCCCACGGTCTCCGTACCTGATTTCAAGAACAATGTCACCGGCACCTGGTGGTGGCAAGGCCCTGTAGCCCAAGACCTTTCCCATGCCCTGGCGAACGAACTGACCAGCACGGGTGATCTGCAAGTGGTGGAGCGGCGCAACATCAACCAGGTGCTCAGCGAGCAGGAGCTGGCCGAGTTGGGAATCGTCAACAAAGCCAGCAGCACGGCGGCCAGCAAGGGCCAGATGAAGGGCGCTCGATACATCGTTCTTGGAACGATCACCTCTTACGACTCCTCCACCAATGTGGACAGCAAGGGGAACGGCATGAGTTTCCTGGGATTTGGCGGCAACAAGCAATCCACGGTCACCCAGGACTACGTGGCCATCGACGTGCGGGTGGTGGACAGCACCACCGGCGAAGTGGTGGGAGCCCGCACGGTGGAGGGCCGGGCCAGCAACACGGTGGAGCAGAAAGCCAGCGGGGGCAGTCTGTTGCCAGGAGCTGCCATTCTGGGAGCTTTGGTGCCCATGAGCCGTGCAGGTTATGCGGCCACTGCTGCGGCGGGCACCCTCAGCTTCTCCAACAACTCCACCACGGCTACACGCACCCCTGCTGCCAAAGCGATCCGGGCCGCCCTGATCGATGCTTCCAATTACGTGAGTTGCCTGCTGGTGCCCAAAAACGGTTGCATGGCTTCCATCCAAGCCCAGGACCAGCAGCGGCGCCAAAACACCCTGGGGACCCTCAAGCTGGAATGATGCATGAGATCACATCGATGGGTCAGGGATTGGAGGGCTGGCGTGGCGGGCCGTTGTAGATCACACGTTCAATAGAGCGGCCATTGGGAGCCACC
>JBBARZ010000022.1:0-25624 GCA_040399505.1 Cyanobium sp. | reverse complement strand
GGGTGCGCTCGGCATTCACCACATTGCCGCCGCCCATATGGCAAGCCGCGCAGTTGGCAGAAAAAACCTGAGCGCCATGGGCGACATCAGCCGCAAAGCTCGGTGCTGCACCCAAAACCAGGGTCAGGCAGAGAGCGATCAGAGAAAAAAGACGACGCATGGGAGGTGCAAATCGCACACGCAACCGGTTCACGTTAAGGAGTTCCCAGAGCTGCCTCGGTCTTCCTGACAGATCTGCAACATTTCAGCCAAAAAGGACCAAATCCTTCGCAGACCCTGGATGCGCACCTCTTGGTTCCTGGGCCGTCTAGGGATCCGGCAAGGGCCCCCGGTGGGGCACACCGGCGGTTTCCAGCACCTTCTCCAAGGTGGGCGCAAGGCTTTGCAGGCCAAACCGTTCCGGCGGGCTCACGGGCTGGTGCACAAAGTGTCGCTGGCGGATGGAAAACCGATCCCAGGCATTCACCTCCAAGCGGAGAAGGCGAATCAGCCCCTCGATCAGCCACCCCCGCAGATCCAGTGCCACAGGCGGCCGCCAGATCCCTCGCCAGCGGCAGAGGGTGGCCACCGCCGTGTTCACCTCCAGAGGGGCCTGGCCCAGCACCAGGCGCCGCACCGGCCCCTGCCCCACCTCTGGATTGAACTGGTGAGGGGTCGTGGCCAGATGGGCGCACACCGTGGCGATGTCGGCCGCATGGATGAAGTGGAAACTGGCCTCCGCCCGGAGCCAGCGCGCCAGCCAGAGCCAGCGGATGCCTTCCCCCACGCCGGCCGTGAGGTAGCTGGTGGGGTGGGGATCCCCCGGCCCCAGCCGCCCCCCAAACACCAGGGTGGGAAACACGGCCACGATCCGCTCCGCCAGGGGATGAACCTCCAAATCTTTCAGACACTGGGCTTTGGTTTGGATGTATTCCGTGCCATAGGCCTGGGCCTCGGGCAGGAGCTGCAGGTGGCGATTGAGAATGCTGGCGGTGGAGAAATAGATCACCTGCTCCAGCCGCTGGGGGTCGAGGAGGGCCAGGAGCTTCTTCACGGCCACCACATTCACGGCCAGGGCCCGTTCGGGATCACCCCAGGCAGTGGCGGTATGAATCACCCGGTGGGCCGTAGCGATGGCGGGGGCGTGGGGATCCAGATCCCGCAGATCGCCCACCAGCAGGGTGATGCGGGGATCGTTGCGGGGCACGGCCGTGAGCTTGCTGGGATCCCGCAGCAGCAACAGCAGATGGGCGTTGCTGCGTTGATAGAGAGCTTCAGCGGTGTACTGGCCCACACAGCCACTGGCCCCCGTGATCAGGATGCGTTGGGGAACCTCGCCGACGGCATCGGAGGCCGTCACACTGCGGCTCCCAAAAGTTCGGGGATAGCCTTGCCAGTTTCAAAGAACACCCGGGCGTTGTCTTCCGGGGTGCCTGGCAGGATGCCGTGCCCCAGATTGAGGATGTGGCGCCGGCCCCGGGCCTTGCGCACGGTGTCCAGGATCCGCTCCCGGATCGCCTCCGGCGTGCCGAACAGCAAGCCCGGATCGACATTGCCCTGCACCCCCAGGTGGGCTGGCAGACGGGCGCAGCCATCGGCCATGTCCACGGTCCAGTCGAGGGAGATGAAATCCACCCCAGTGCGGGCCATCCGCTCCAGTACGCCAGCGCTGCCTGAGATGTAGAGGATCAGGGGGGTGTCGGGGTGGGTGGCCTTTACCTGATCGATCACCCGTTTCTGGTAGGGGGCGGCAAACACGTCGTAATCGATGGGACTGAGCTGGCCGGCCCAGGAATCAAAGAGCTGCACCACCTGGGCGCCGCAATCGATCTGATAACGCACATAGGTGGCGATGGAATCGGCCAGGTGGCCCAGAAGCTGGTGGAGCAGAGCGGGCTCCTGGAAGGCCATGGCCTTGATCACCGCGTAGGTTTTGCTGCTTTTGCCCTCCACCGCGTAGGCGGCCAGGGTCCAGGGGGCTCCCACAAACCCGAGCACGCTGGCCTGGTGGCCCACATCCTGGCGAAGCCGACGGAGCACCTCCCCCACGAAGGGAACGGAGGCCTCAGGCACCAGGGGCTGGAGCGCCTCCACCTGGGCTTGGGAGCGAATCGCGGGCTCGATGATCGGCCCCTTGCTCTCGATGATGTCGAAATCGATCCCCATCCCTGGCAAAGGGGTGAGGATGTCGGAAAAGAGAATCACCCCATCCGGCTGGAAGGCGTGAAAGGGCTGCATGGAGATCTCGTAAGAGAGATCGGGGTTTTCCGAACGTTCCCGAAAACCCGGGTGGCGATCCCGAAGATCACGGTAGACCTTCATGTAGCGCCCCGCCTGACGCATCATCCACACCGGGGGCCGCTCGACAGGCTCCCCTCGGGCGGCACGCAGCAGGAGGGGAAGCGTTTCGGCCATGGAGAAGGGGCGGCAGGCACTCGGTGGCCGAAACCTAGCGGAGCGGCCCCCGATACCCCTTTTCACTTAACAGCCAGCCAAAAATCGCGACGCGTTTCTTCATGCATGCCCGTGTAAAGCCGCTGCCAGCTTTCTGACAGAGATGGACGACATTTACCCGGTCAAACATGTCCAGCCAAAGTGCTTTGGCAAAAAGGATTCACAGTTCAAGCATAATCAAGGCTAGCGATTTGGCGGTTTTTTCTTCTTTGGCTGCCCTAAGATTTCTATGTGGAGCTTGCTTGGGCTTGATCTGCGCAAGCCTTCACGGATGTGCTGCCCTTCCCTGGACCCAGGGGGAGATCATCCACGTGATGGTGGCCAGGCAGAAGCGTTTGGATTGGCTTCGCCGCAAGGATCTTGATGCCCACATGTGGCGTCCTCTGATCGAGGAATTTGAGCGGCTGCATCCAACCATCCGGGTCAGCCTGCTGACGGTCAGTGAGGATGATCTCGAGGATGAACTCAGGCGGCGCACGGCCCGCGGGCTCGGCCCCGATCTCATCCTTGCCCGCGGACCAGCGGCCAACACCCTTCTGCAAAAGGGTCTGGTAGCTCCCGTACCCCGTTCTCCCGCGATGGACCGGAGCATCGACGGGCTAAATCCCAATTACCTCAAGCGAGTGCGCAACGGTTCTGCCCTCTCTGGTGTGCCCATCGTGGAGTTTGTGAGCTTGGCCTGTTACGACCGCCAAGCCATGCCCGATCCCCCCCGCACCACCACGGAGCTGATGGCCAGCGCCTCCGCCGGCCGCACCATCGGTCTGTCGATCGATGGCATCGGGATTTGGTGGACCGCTGGGACCGTGGGGGCGGCAGATGCTGTGGTGCCGGTGCTCTTTGGAAAATCTCCACCGAATCCAAGCGCCAGACAAGAGGACGGCAAACGCATTGCTGCCTGGCTCGGGTGGTTGCGCCAACTTGCTGGCCAGAGCAGGGTGAATTTGGCCACCGGCCCGGAGGAACTCACCCAGGGACTGATCAGTGGACGGTTGGATTGGATCCCCTGCTACAGCCTTACCCTTTTGCCTCTGAAGGCCGCCATGGGGAATCGCCTTGGGGTGAGTGCCCTTCCGAGCGGCCCTGGAGGAGGCCCAAGCCCCTTCAATACACTCCAGGTGCTGGCTTTCGGGCTGGATTCCAGTGCACGCCAACGGGAAAACAGCATGGCGTTGGCGCAAATGACTGTGGATCCGGTGTTTCAGAGGCGCATGGTGCTGGAGAGCCAGGAGGTGTTGCCGGTGAACCGCTTTGTGCAGATCCCCGTGGCCAGCTCCGGCGTCTTGGCGGCTTTGAAAGAGGCCTCCCAGCAAGCGGAAACCGTCACGCCCGTGTTCTCAAGTCCGTTCACGCTTCAACGGGTTCATCACGTGGTCCCCCAGTTGGAGTTGGTCATCCAGCAGGTGATGGTGGGTGTGCTGACCCCTGAGGAGGGTGCCAGGCGCATTCAGAGCTTTGGGGATTCAGAGCCATGAACATGATTCTTTTGCAGGGGTTGGGGTGGATTGGCTTCTTCAATCGCCCCCATGTGCTGGAGCAGTTCCTATGTGCGGGTGGCGTCTTTGCCCTATTGGCGATCGTCACCGGAAGGGTGCCTCGGTTGCGGAAAGCGCCGCGCCTTGTGGTGCTCCTCCTGGGCGTGCTGCTGGCGGCGGGCCTAGCGGCAGGGCTGGGGCGCCGGTTCGGCTTGTTGCTCCTGGCTGGGCAGATTCTCGCCTCCTATGGGCTGTTGCGACTGGTGGAAAACTGGCTGTTGGGGCTCTTGCTCCCCCCAGCCGCTGTCCATGGCCTGGTGAGCCGAATCCTCAGGCCAGCCTTCTTCCTCGCGGTGTTGATCGTGTTGCTGGATGCCATTGCTTCGCTGCGCGACATGGCCTCGATCTCCTTGGGCACGTGGTTTGGCGGTGAGATTTTTCTCGGCACCCTCTTCAAGGTGCTGGTGGTGATCTATTTCGTAGTGAGTGGTTCCATCTTCCCTGCCTACGGGGTGGGCTGGCTCGCCAAGCGCAGCTTGGGCATGAGCGAGGGAAGCCAGCGGGCCTTGACCACCCTCGTGCGATATGGCCTCATTGCCCTCGGGCTGCTCTGGGCGCTCACCCAGTTGGGCATTGATCGAACAGGCCTTTTGGCGGTGGCGGGCGGCCTCTCGGTGGGCCTGGGCTTTGGGGTGAAGGAGGTGTTTTCCAATTTCATCAGCGGCCTTTGGCTCTTGATCGAGGGATCCGTTCGTCCAGGGGAGGTGCTGATGCTGGATGGGGAAGCCTGCGAGGTGCGCCGGCTGGATCTGAGGGCCGCCACCCTGCAACGGGCCAGCGACAATGCGGAGCTTGTGGTGCCCAACCAGAGCTTTTTCACGGCCACCACCACCACTTACACCCGCAGCGACCGCCTACGCCGCTGCAATCTTGAGGTGTCAGCTCCCAGCAGCTGGACGCCGGATCAGATGATGTCCCTCCTGGTGAAAGTCGTAACGAGCCATCCCCAGGTGCTTTCCCAGCCCCCCCCGCAGGCGGTTCTGCTGAGCTTCAGCCCTAGCTCCAACAGTTACAGGCTCACCTTTTCAATTGGGGATCCGCTACAGGCAAACGCGATAACGGCTGAGGTGAAACTGGCTCTCTGGCGAAGGTTTGCAGACGAGGGCTTGCTGACTCCCGCCAATGCAGAGGGCTCCAGTTCACCCGCCTGAAGCCTCTATGGCCTTGCTCGCTTCACGCTCCAGGCTCTTCACCTCATCGCGTCGGAACACCAGCACCGAGAGCGGCGGCAGGCAGAGATCCAGGGATTGTTCGTAACTATGGATCGCCCAGTCATCGGTGAATTTGCCACCGAGATTGCCTAGATTGCTACCGCCATACTGGCCGCTGTCGCTATTGAAAGCCTCCGCATAGAAGCCGGGGAGAGGCACCCCAATTCTGTAGTGCGAATGGGTCTGCGGGGTGAAGTTGGCCACCACCACCAGCCAGCGGCCGGTGATGCTCTCGCGCCGCATGAAACTGATCACGGAGTTGGAGCTGTCGTTGCAGTCGATCCATTGGAAGCCGTATTGGCTGAAATCATCTCTCCAGAGGGCGGGCTCGCCTTTGTAGAACACATTCAAGTCGTCGATCATGCGCTGCAGCCCCTGGTGCGGTTCGTAATGCAGGAGCTCCCACTGCAGATCTCCCCACACATTCCATTCGGCCCTCTGGCCGAACTCCATGCCCATGAAGATGGTTTTCTTTCCGGGATGGGTCCACATGTAGGCAAGAAGTGCCCGCACATTGGCAAATTTCTGCCAATCATCTCCAGGCATCTTATGGAGCAGATTGCTCTTGCCATGCACCACTTCATCATGGCTCAGGGCCAACATGAAGTTTTCCGTGAAGGCATACCAGATGGAGAAGGTAACGTTGTTTTGGTGGAATTGCCGGAACCAAGGATCCATCTCGAAGTAATCGAGCATGTCGTGCATCCAGCCCATGTTCCATTTCAGGTTGAAGCCCAGGCCCCCGATGTCGGTGGGTTGGGTCACCAGGGGCCAGGTGGTGGATTCCTCCGCAATGGAGAGGGCTCCAGGGAAGTGCTGGAAGAGCACATGGTTGGCCTGTTGCAGGAAGCGCACGGCCTCCGTGTTTTCCCTGCCGCCATGTTCATTGGGAATCCACTCCCCATCGGGGCGCAGATAATCGCGGTAGAGCATGGACGCCACCGCGTCCACCCGGATGCCATCGATGTGGAATTCCTCGAACCAGTACACCAGGTTGGCGACGAGGAAGTTGCGCACCTCATTGCGGCTGTAATTGAAGATCAGGGTGCCCCATTCCTTGTGCTCGCCAATGCGCGGATCGCCGTGCTCATAGAGGTGGGTGCCGTCGAAGAAGGCCAGGCCATGGGCGTCTTTCGGGAAGTGGCCCGGCACCCAGTCGAGGATCACGCCGATCCCTTCTGCATGGCAGCGGTCAACAAAGGATCGGAATTCATCCGGGGTGCCGTGCCGGCTGGTGGGGGCGTACCAGCCCGTCACCTGGTAGCCCCAGGAGCCATCGAATGGATGCTCGGAGATGGGCAGCATCTCGATGTGGGTGAACCCCCGCTCCTTCACATAGGGAATCAGGCGATCCGCAAGTTCCCCATAGGTGAGCAGGCGGGCACCGGGTTTGAGATCTGCGGCGGGCACCGGAGGGCGGGGGGTGCCGTCCGCTTCGATGAACGGGTCGTCGGCGGCGGCATGGATCCAGCTGCCGAGGTGCATCTCGTACACCGAGATGGGCTGATCCAGGGGGTTGCGGCTATCCCGCTGATCGATCCAGCGGCCGTCATTCCAGTGGTAGCGGCCGAGATCGGCCACGATCGAGCCATGGTTGGGCCGCACCTCATGGCGGAAGCCGTAGGGATCGGCCTTCTGATAGCAGTGCCCATCCTGAGTGCGAATTTCATATTTATAAATCGCGCCGGGGTGCAGGCCGGGGATGAACAGTTCCCAGATGCCCCCAACCCGCAGCTGCATGGGGTGATGGCGCCCGTCCCAGCCGTTGAAGTCTCCCAGCACCGCCGCGCTGCGCGCATTGGGAGCCCACAGACAGAACTGCACGCCAGCCACCCCATCCCGTTCGCCCGGGTGGGCGCCCATGAACTTCCAAATGTGGTGGTGGTTGCCCTCCGCGAACAGGTGCCGATCGAGCTCGCCCATCCACTCTTGGCGGAACGCCCAAGGATCCTGTTGCAGGTGCTCGATGCCCGCCCGCCGCACCTTGTAGCGGTAGGCCGCCCCTGGGTTGTGGCCGAGCTCGGCTTCAAACACCCAGGGATGGTTGGGTGTGCCCATGGAGATCGGCTCGGCCCCCTCCAGCAGCAACTCCACCGCTTCCGCTTCGGGCATCCAGCACCGCACAACCCAGCGATCGCCTTCGAGGGGCTGGGGGCCCAGCACGGCCAGGGGATGGTCGTGGCGGCATTCCGCAAGCCGGTTGGCATCGTCGACCATCCAGTCGAGGCGGGTCATGGGCGAGAGGGTGTTGAAGGGGCGCGTCGGGAGCTTACGGCGGCTTGCCTTCCACCCCCTGGCCCCTGGTCCAGATGGGTCTCTTAGGGCTTGGCGGGAGGAGTGGCCAGCTGGGGATCGGTGGGGAAATCGACACCAATAATCTGGTTGCTGCTGTCGAGAATCACAAACAGATTGTCGGTGGTGCGCGTGAACTGGGTGTTCACCAGCACCAACTTCAGCTCCGCGGTGCTCTCGGAGCGGGCAATCCGCTTCACCTGGACGAAGTTGCCCGTGTTGCGCTGCAGCTGCTGCCATTTGCGCTGCAGGGTGGCCGCAGGAATCTCTTCTTGCAGCTCTGGGGAAAGGAAACTGGAGGCGGCCACGAAACGGCCGTCCGTCATGGCGGCCATGAACTCTGACACCACCTTCTCCGCCGGCTGATCCGCCACATTGATGTGGTAACCCGCCAGCAGGCCCTTCTCGTCGATCACCATCAGCAGAAGCCGCTCCCCTGCACTGGTTTGCAGCTTGGCCTCCACGGTGCTCGAATCCATTCCAGGCACCACAGAGGTGATCACCCAGCTGAGCACCTTGGGTTGCCGGCGCATGTTCATCGCCACCAGGTAGGGGCTGGTCATGCGCTGCAGTTCAGGAGCGAACTGGGAATAGCGGGCTTGGGCATCGCCATACCTCAGGGCCTTGAGCACCCGCTCGGCCGCCAGCCGGGCCCGCTGCTCCACGGCCGCCGAGCTGTTGGAGGCAGGGGCCGCTGCTTTGGTGCCTGCATTGGCCGGTCCCATCCCCTGGGCCTGGGACGGGGCAGAGCATGAGCCGGTGGCCAGGGCCGCCAGGGCAAGGGCAACCACTCCGAAGCGCAGGGGCACAGGGGCCATGAAAAACCAAAAGGATGCGCCGTCAGTTTGCTGCAAGGGTCGCGTCATCGCCATCCGTTGCGCCCGGCAGAAGGGGAAGGATGGCCAGCTCAGCGCCCGCCAGCTGCAGGAGGAGGGTGATGATGCGGTGTCGGGCGGAAGGGCCACCGCTGGGTTGGCGGCCATCGCCCCCATTCACGGCCAGATGGGGCCAGGCGGCAGGGGCCAGAGAGAGCCGCAGCTGCTCCCCAGGGTGCAGGGTGGCGGCCAGGGGTTGCAGGTGCACGCAGCGCTTCAGGGGCTCCATCGCCTCCGCACCCAGCACCCGCAGCACGCCCGTGCAGAGCTGGCGCGACCTGCCGGCTGGACCCACCACAGAAAGGGCGGCGCAGAGGTCAAAGCCCGGCTGATCAGCCTCCACCCGCAGACGAAGCACGGGCCTTCCCAATAGTTGGAGAGGATGGGCCAGGGGGGCTGTGGTGAAGCAAGCCACATCCGTGCGCTGATCCAGGTCTGTGCGATCCACCAGGAGGGCCTCTCCCCCCAGGTGCCCCCCTCGCCCGGGCACGGGCCGCCAGGGGTCGTGCACCACCACCACCGGTTCGGCCGGTCCGGTGGCCTGCTCCAGCAGCAGCCCCTCATCGCTGCGCATGGCCGCAAGCCCCCAACTGCTCAGCCACCAGCGGGGGAGGGGCCTGGAGGATTCTGGCTGGAAGGCAAACCAGTGGCCTGCGGTGACATCCTGTAACCAGATCTCCCCGGCCCTTGTGGAGCGGCCCTCGGGCGCCTCAGGGTCCCCAGCTGCCAACAGGTGTCCGCGGAAGAAGCCCACCTGCTGCGGATCCATGCCTCCCTGCCATTGCAGATGGCTCCAGGCGCCCACGTGGAGGCAGGGCCTGCCCCCGCAAGCGGTCGCTCGCTGCCAGAGCCGCAACACGCCACCCAGGTGGGGGTCGTGCCAGCCGCCGATCAGGAGCATGGGGCGTTGCAGGAGGGCCGCGGAAGGTTGGTGCACCACCCAGCCCTGGGGTTCTTCGGGATCAGCCCGCAGCCAGGCCAGACCCATGCCGCTGGGATCGTGCTTCTCCAGGAGGGCAAGGCCATGGTGCAGATAGTCGCCCGTATCAAGGCTGCG
Organism: Cyanobium sp.; assembly: GCA_040399505.1. Classification (GTDB taxonomy): domain Bacteria; phylum Cyanobacteriota; class Cyanobacteriia; order PCC-6307; family Cyanobiaceae; genus Cyanobium. The sequence continues at coordinate 16,221 of JBBARZ010000022.1, read as the reverse complement.
GCGAATCTCTGCCCAGCCCTGGCCATCCCCCCTGCGGCTGGCCCCCTGGGCGGCCATCTGGAGGGCCCAGCCCAGCCCCAGGGCCCACCAGTGGGCCCCGCCCTCACTGGCCCAGTCCATCCGCTCATCCAGCCCGCACATGGCCGGAGCCAAACAATCTGGCAGCGCCTCGGGCGAGCCGCCGCTGTTGAGCAGCTGGCTCAGCCCCTGGTAGGAGAAGCCATAGGTTCCCAGCCGTCCGGTGCTCTCGGGTAGGGCGCGGGCCCAGCGCACGGCCTCCGCCCCATCCCGTGCCTCTTGGGCAAATCCCCCAAACGTGCCCTCCGATTCGCCCCTACCCCGAACGTCCTGCACCACCACCAGAAAACCTTGCTGGGCATACCAGTGGGGGTGGGCGTAGGTGAGGGTGGAGGCCAGGGCCGATCCATAGGGTTGACGCATCATCAGCACGGGCCAGGGGCCTTCCCCGGGGGGACTCCAGAGGCGGCTGGCCAGACGAACGCCGTCACTGCAGGGCATCCAGGCCTGCCGGACCTGGACCACTCAGCGCACGTCCGGGCAGTGCAGCCCGATCACATAGGTGGCAAGCACTTCCGCATCCAACTTGCTGAGCCCCTGGCTGCTAGCCACCATCGCAATCGAATCCGGCGCTGTGGCCGAGCGGCCCGCCGCATTCAGCTGCTTGAATTGGGCGCAGAGGCTCTTCGCAAGCGCTGGATTCTGTTTCACCGATTCCAGGAGGGCAGAGGCCGCCTGCAGGGGTTGGGCGAGGGCAACACTCAGCAGCAGCCCAGCGATCAGCAGAGACTGCCTCCGCAACGGTTGAAGCCTGGGGCCAAGGAAGTAGGCGTGCATGGGCATCCCCGAACGGGGCACCATTTCGAGCTGTGATTCCATTCCATGCAGGGCAGCATGCCCCTTCTGCCGTTCAAGGGTCAGTTCGCTGAGCGACTGGATGCCGCCGCCTGAATCCAGCGCCGCACGGTGCTGAGCGGGGGGGGCGGAGAGGCTTGGCCCAGGAGCCGCTGCCAGAGGCGGCCCACCTGCACCTGCAGCCGCTGGGGATCGGCATCGGCGAGAGCTTGGGCATCGGCGATGCCTGCATGCAGCAGCAACGAGGCCTCTTCCGGAGCCAGCTGGGCAGTGCCCATCAACCGGGCCTGGGCCTGAATCCTCCGGAGTCGGGCTTCGCTGGCCACACCGGTGCTGGCCAGGGCACGCAGCTGCTCTTCCGGCAGCTTGGCCACCTGGGCCCAGGTGGTGACCCCGGCCGCCAGGAGGGTGCTGCGCTCCCGGTGGAAATGGCCTGGCAGCTGCTCCAAACCCTCGGGGCCTCGCCGGCTCAAGACGGCCGGAGCTGAACGCTGATCTCCCCGGTTTGGAGATCCAGATCCGCTTCGGCCAGCACCACGGGCCGGGAGACCCCCTCCCCCGCCGGCTCCAGACCGCGCAATTTCACCCGCACCACCCCATCGGCCGGGGCGCGGCCCGTGGGACGAAGATTGCGGGCCACCTGCTCGGCCGTGGGTCCCTCTGCTCCAGAGGGGAGATCGGGGGGGGCTGCCGCCACCACCAGGTCGGAGCCGTTGTCGAACACCACGGGCACGGTGACGGCACCCGGCACGCTGATCCGCGGGCTGTAGCTGATGGCAAAGGCCGCGCAGGAAATGGCCAGAAGGGTGGTGAAACTCGTGACGCCCACCAGGCGGAAGCGGATGCCCCAGCGGGCCAAAAACCCAATCACGGTGAGCATCAGCAGCCCCCCGGCGGCCAGGCCGAGCCACTTGGCAGCCACCAGAAGAATCGGATCAGCGGCCATGGCACTGGTCAGGGCGTACAGGCTCCTTATATTGCGCCCGCCCGGAAGGGGTTTCACCCAGGCAGATGAACCAGCTGCCTGAGCCGCCCGAAACCCGTTCCAGGTTGGTCGTCTCTCCGGCACGGCTGGCCTTACACCTCAGCCAATGGCTGGTGCGCCCCTTGGCCTGGTTGGTGTTTCTTGGGTTGGTCGCCATCGTGGTGACCCTCCTCATCGCCTGGCAGCGGTCGGATCTCATCCTGGGGCGCCTCTACAACCACTGGCGGCCTTGGTTGGAGGGCCAGGTGGGCAAGGTGATGGGCCGACCCTTGGAGCTAGGCACCTATCAGGGCTTTGGCCCGGAAGGGGTGAGCATCGGACCGAGCCGTTTCCTTCCGGGGTTAAAGGATGCTTCCACGGCAGGGGTGAAGGGGTTGGTGGTGCGGGTGGATCCTCTTGCCAGCTGGCGCGATCAGACGCTGCGGCTGGAGTTGGATCTGCAGGGAGCCCAAGCCGATCTGCGCCGCAATGCCAACGGCCAGTTGTGGACCTTCGGCCGGGTGCCTCCCGGTCGCCAGCCTCCCCGGATCGCTCTCACCTTCCGGCTGCTGCAGCCTGGCCAGGTGCGCCTCTGGAACCTGGGCGCCAGCCCCAAGCCCCTGGAGCTCAAACTGCTGGGCCAGGCCAGAGTGGAGATCCACCGTCAAACGGTGGACTGGCGAGCGAAGGCCCAAGCCCCAGGCAAGGTTGGAGTGGCCAGGGTCCATGGCGGGGGTAACTGGAGCGAACAGCTCTGGAGCACGGAGGTTCAGGTCACCCGTTGGGGGGTGGCGCCCCTGGTTGAGCTTCTCCCCCTTCAGGGGCGGGTGAGTGGGGAGGGCACGGGCCAATTCGCTCTCAGCCTGGAGAAGGGTCAGGGCCGCTGTGAGGGCTCTGTGGTGGGGGAAGGGTTGCGCTGGCAGCTCAACCCAACGGCCCCAGTGCTCCAGCTGCCCAAAGCGCCCCTGAGCTGCAAGGGCCAACTGTTTTCCCTAGCCACCAGCGACTGGCGTGTGGGCCCCTGGGCCGGCCGGGTGAGTGGGGATCTAGAGGGCCGGCGCCTCCGCCTTCAGGCCCTGGCCCGTCCTCCCCAAAGCCTGGATCTGGGTCCGCTCCCCCTGCGGGGGCAAATGGTGAGCCGAATCGGCAAAGCTGGCCTACAGGATGTGCAGCTGTTCGCCGAACGGGGCCGATCACAGTTGAGCGCCAAGGGCCAATTGGGCCGCCAGCTCGAAATGGCTGGCACCTGGGATGTGGCCCTCTCCGAGTTTCCCCGCCTGGCCAACCTGCCCCCGTGGCTCAACGAAGGCCCCCTGGGGGGCACCCTTCGATTGGGGGGACAGTGGTCGTCGCCTCGCCTGGCCTTGGCCACAGGGCAGCCCCGCCACACCCTCCTGGGACCTTGGCAGGCCGACCTGGAGTGGGCCGATGGACTCCTGGCCATGCGCCGGTTTCAAGGGGAACAGCTCGAGGCCGAAGCCACCCTTCCCCTCGCTCTCAAACCTGGACGGGGTTGGGTGGCCGGCAACTTAGACGCCCGCCTCCACCTCGCCCCCTACCCCCTGGCCCGGCTCAATTCCCTTCTCGGCACGGCCCTCGATGGGCTGATGGAAGCCCAGGGAGTGGTGCGGGGTCCATTGCGCCATCTGCGACCCGATCTGGATCTGCGGGTGCAGCGTCCCAGGGCCGGCCCTCTGCGGTTGGAGGAAACCTGGACGGGCCGCCTGCAGGCCGAATTGGATCCGGCCAATCCCTTGGGGGGGCAGGTGGGAGGCGGTGTACTGCGGATGGTGGCCTCCATGCCCTCCCCCCCGGGGCGGGTGGAGGCCTGGCTCGATCGGCGCTGGCAGCCCGTGCGGGTCTACCTGGAGCGGGGTGGGGGCCGCCTCAGCTTGCAGGGCACCCCGCAGCTGTATGGCTGGACGGCCAACCGCCTGCCATTGCAAGGGCTGGCCCTGGCCTTTGGGCAACGGATGGAAACCCTCCAGGGCCTGCTGAGCGGGACCGGTGAGGTGGGGTTCCAACCCCTGGGGTTCAAGGGGGATGTGGAGCTGAGCCAGCCCCGGTTTCTGGGCCTGCCAGGCCGGCGTGTTCAGGCCAGGGTGGCCTACGGCAACCGGTCTTACCAGCTCCGTGGCGTGGCCGAGCCCCTGGGAGCTGGGAGTGTGGACGTCAGCCTGGAGGGCCGTTGGCAGGGCCCGTTCCGGGCCCGCTTCCAGGCTCGCCAGCTGGATGGACAGGTGTTTCGCGATCTGCTGGCGTTTTGGAATGGGGGTCGGGGGGCTCCGGTGCGCCGCTGGGGGCTGGCCGGAGATCTGGGCCAGCTGGTGTTCGACACCTTCGGCACCAGCGTGGATGCCCAGCTGTTAGCTCTGCGCCGCGCCATCGAGGAGACCCAACGCCGCAATCTGGCCCTCAACCGCCCTCAAGGATTGGCTCCCCTTCTGGCGGCTCTGCAAACCACGGTGGATGCGGACCTCACCCTGCAGGGGCCCGACTGGAAGCGGGCCCAGGTGGATCTCAATGGCTCGGGTTACCTTTGGGTGGGTCTTCCCGATCGGGACCAGGCGCTCACCAGTACGCCGTTTTCGGTTCAGCTGGCGGGGCCCCTTCAGGGGGGAAAGGGTCGGTTCCAGCTCGGAGGTCTTCCCCTCGCCCTGCTAGCCCTCCTCACGCCCGTGCCGGACACCTTGCGGGGGCGTTTGGCCATTGGTGGGCGCTACCGGCTAGGGGCCCAGCCCAGTGTGGAGATGGCCCTTTCTCTGGAGGATGGGGCCATCGGTCCGGCACCGCTGACTCTGGATCGGGGTGTGGTGACCCTGGAGAAAGGCGCGGTGCGTGTGGATCTGGCAGCCCGTGGAGGAGGGTCTTCCAATCCGGTCACCTTGGCCGGCACCGTTCCGCTCAACCCCAGCAGTGGGGGGTTAGAGCTGCGTCTGGCCAGCCGCGGGGATGGTCTGCGGGTGGTGACCCAGCTGGCTGGGGAAGCTGTGGCCTGGAAGAGGGGCAGCACCGACCTCCAACTGCTGGTGCGGGGCAGCCTCAACAAACCCATCGCCAATGGATTCATTCGTTTGCGTGGAGGGGAGTACCAGCTCGCCGGCCAATCCCTCTCTGAGGTGGAGGCCACGGTGCTGTTTGATTTCGAACAGGTGTTGGTGCAGGAGCTCCGGGGCCGTGCGGGCCGGCGGGGTCGCATCCAGGGGGAGGGACGCATTGGCCTCTGGCGCCAGCTGGGTGCCGATCCCTCCCTCGCGTTGCAGCTCAAGGAGGTGCCCTTCTCTACGAGCCGGATCACAGCCCGCAGCGATGGAAGCCTCACCATCGGGGGCACCCTCGGTGCCCCCGTGCTTGGAGGGGAGATCACCGTCAGCCGGGGCAAGATCAATGCCCTGCCAGGCGAGCTCTCTCCCACCAAGCCGGAATCCCATAGCCCTGCCAAGCCCACCAGCCTGGCGGAGTTGCTGGAACAGAAGTGGGATTTCCAACAGCCCCTGGTGTTGCTGGGGCCCCAGATCCAATCAGTAGGGGCGGCGCAGGTTGAAGAGGCTATTCCACGCCTTCCCTGGCTCAGTTTTCAGGAGTTCAGGCTGCGCTTTGGACCGGATCTACGGGTAGTGGTTCCCAACGTGGCGAGCTTTGACACCGGCGGAGCCCTGCTGATCACGGGTCGGCTGGATCCCAGCCTGCGTGCCAGCGGGGTGGTGAAGCTGCTTTCCGGACGCCTGAACCTCTTCACCTCCTCCTTCAACCTCGATCCGGAAGCCCCCAATGTGGCCGTGTTCACCCCATCGCTGGGGCTGGTGCCCTATCTCGACATCGCCTTGCGCACCAGGATTGCCGACAACCTTGGTTTAGTGGCGCCAAGTGGCTTTGGCGAGGCCCAGCCCGGCGGCAGTGTGGCCGCCGGGCCTACGGCCGGGGTGCCGGAGAGCGGCTTTTCCTCTCTGCGCCAGCTCAATTTGATCCTGGTCACGATGAGCGTGAGCGGTCCAGCGGATCGCATCGCCGATTCGATCCGGTTGTCGAGCAACCCGCCCCTGCCCCAGGAGCGCTTGGTGGCCTTGGTGGGTGGCAACAGCCTGGCGGGACTCAGCCAGGGTGGCGCTGGAACGGCCCTGGCCACGATCGTGGGCCAATCCCTGCTCTCCCCCCTGTTGGGCGGATTGAGCGATGCCCTGGGGCAACGGGTGAGCCTGGCGCTATACCCCACCTATGTGAATCCGGAGATCGCCAATGCCTCGGTGCGCCAGTCCCGGCGGGTTCCTCCCCAGCTGGTGTTGGGGGCCGAGTTGGGGGTTGACATCACAGATCGTTTAAACCTTTCCGTGCTGGGGGCGCCGAACCGCTCGGACGTGGCGCCCCAGTTCACCCTCAACTACAAGGCGTCGGAGGCTCTCAACCTGGAGGCCTTCGTGGACACCCTCGGCTCCTGGGGGACCCAGCTGCGCCTGCTGATTCGCTTCTAAATGATTGCTGCCGTGGGACCATGGTCCGGATGACAGCTCCCCCTACGGCTCACCCAGAGGTGATTGGCATCGATCTGGGCGGCACGGCCATCAAGCTGGGTCGCTTCGATGGGGAGGGCACCTTGCTGGCCAAGCTGGAGGTGCCTACCCCCCAGCCCTCCGTGCCCGGAGCGGTCGCGGTGGCCATCGCCGAGGCGGTGGGGCGCCTCGATCCGGACCGGTTGGCGACCCGGGTAGGGATTGGTCTGCCGGGGCCCACCGATGGGGCGGGGCGGGTGGCCCGGCTGGCGATCAACCTGGAGGGATGGGAAGATGTGCCCCTCGCCGATTGGCTGGAGCCTGAGCTGGAAAGGCCCGTGATCTTGGCCAACGATGCCAACTGCGCCATGGTGGGAGAAGCATGGCTGGGGGCAGCGCGCGACTGCGCCAACGCGATCCTGCTCACCCTGGGCACGGGGGTGGGGGGCGGCATCTGGCTCAATGGGGCGCTGTTCACCGGGCCGCGAGGTGCCGCCGGCGAACTCGGCCTGATCGGGGTGGATCCAGAGGGCCATCCCTGCCGCAGTGGCAACCGGGGCTCCCTCGAGCAGCATTGCAGCATCGGCGCCCTGGCGCGCTTGAGCCCATTGGATCCCCAGGAGCTCTGCCGGCGGGCAGAGGAGGGGGATGGGGAAGCGCTGGCTGTGTGGGAGCGCTATGGGCGCTCCCTGGGCATCGGGCTGAGTTCCTTGATCTATGTGCTCACGCCCCAGCGGGTGTTGATTGGGGGTGGCCTGAGTGGGGCATTTCCCCATTTCCTGCCGGCTGTGTGGCGGGAAATCGAGGCGCGGGTGCTGCTGCCCAGTCGGGAAGGGCTGGAAATCCGGCGCTGCGCCCTCGGCAATGGGGCGGGCCGGCTAGGGGCGGCGCGGCTGGCGATTCAGCTGTCGCCGTAGCGGCGCACGAACCAGGGGGCGGGCGGCAAGATCACAGCAAAAGCGCGGATTTCATTGCGGGAACGAGGGGTTTCTGCCGGTAAGGGGCCGTTAAAATCAACTGAAGGACTAGGAAAGTCTCCCCAGTCGGCCAGTCATCCCAACCCCCATGAAGCGTTTGCTCGCGTGCACTGGAGCTGCCACTTTGCTTGGAGGGATGTTGTTTCCCTGGCCTGGTGCCTTTGCCCAGGGGACCCCAGCTCCCCGAACGGTGACGGTGATTCGGGGTGACACCTTGGAGGGCATCGCCCAGCGCAATGGGGTTTCTGCGGCTGAGCTCAAACGGATCAATGGCCTGAAGGATGCGGATTTGCTGCAAATCGGCCAGACCCTGCGCCTGCCTGCCCCCGCGCGCAAAGGCCAGGTGGTGGTGAAGAGTGGAGATACGCTGGAAGCGATCGCCAAAGCGAACAACACCACGGTGGCGGCCCTGCAGAAGGCCAACCCGGGCATTCAGCCCAGCAAGCTGAAGGTGGGCAGCACGCTGCGTTTGCCATCAGCCCCCGCGGCCGTCGCGCCCGTGAAGGCTGTTGCCCCTGCGCCCACAGGTGTCGCCACCCCTCCCGCGGCCGTGCCACCTGGGGCCCCGCAGGCCCCGGCGGTGGCGCCACCCGCCGCCCAACTCCCTCCCCCTGCAATCAGCCAGGACAGGCAGGAGAAAAGCCGCTGGCGGTATTACGGCGACACGGTGGTGGATTGGGGAGGCTGGAAACGCCTCCCCGATGGCGTGCGCTTCACCCTGGTGCAACCGGCCGCCAATGATGTGGGAGCAGCCCGAGCCCAGGCCACGGCCATTGCGGTTGATTGCTCCAGCCTGCGCCACAACTGGCGGGTTAAGGACGCCTGGGAGGCTTGGAGCATCCCAGCCCCCCGCTCGGTGGGCCAACAGATCGTGTTGGATCTCTGCGGCAATGCGGTGGGTGATGAACGGCGCCAGGTGCCTGCCCCTCCGTCTCCCAACCCATGACCCAGTGGCACTGAGCTGCCACAATCCCCACCAGTGCGGTGGGGATTTGATGACCTTCAGTGCCAAGACCCAGTACGCCCTGGTGTCGCTGATCGAGCTGGCGGCGGTGTACAGCCAGGGGGGGGTGCTGCAGGTGGGGGAGATTGCCCAACGGCAAAACATCCCTGATCGCTATTTGGAGCAGATGCTCACGGCCCTGCGGCGGGTGCAGATCCTGCGCAGTCAGCGGGGGCCCAAGGGGGGCTATCAGCTGGCTAGGCCACCCTCCCAGGTGAAGTTGGCGGAGGTGGTGTCGTCCCTGGAGGGAAACCCTGCCCCTTCGGGGACAACGCGCCAATCGCCGGAGTTTCAGGTGCTGGCGAATCTGGAGGATCAGCTCGAGCGGGCCCGCCAGCAGGTGCTCCAGCAGACCACGCTGCAGGACCTGCTGGAGCAGCGCAACAGCCTGGCCCAGTCACAGATCATGTATTTCATCTGAGGCCCCTCAGAACCCGAACCACTCGAGCTGCTGCCGTTCCCCCTGGATTGTGGTGTGCACCAGTTCAATCCCTTTCACCGTGCCATCCTGCCCATACCAGGCATCCTGCCGGAGGGCGCCGAACGCCTGGCGGGCCTCTTCCAACGAAGTGAAATCGCCCACATGAACCTGGCCCCAGGAATCGTGGGTGTAGATGCTGTAGGACATAACCCGGAGATCATGCCATGGGCCAGCGGCCCTCTACGAGAAATTGCTCTCGTGGAAACTGGGCCGTCAGGCCGCCGCCAAAGCTGACGGCGGTGACCCCCTCTGCGGTGATCTCCAGAGTCCAGTCCTGGAAATCAAACGGCGTGCTGCGAAAGGCGTAGGGCGTTAGCACCCCCACGACGGGAGGGGTTTCCGGTGAGCGGGCTGAAGGCACTTCGAAGGCCTGCACAAGGCGCTCACGCATGCTGTCGCCGCAGCGCTGGCTGGCGCTGTAGCTGCAGGGGTCGGTGAGGGCCACCAGCACCTTGGGCTGGAGATGCCTCTGCAGGATCAGGCCACGCTCGGCGTGGAGCTCCACCGCAAAGGCGGTCTGCTGGCGTTGAATGCGGGCTCCCGCCGGCAGCGGTGAGCCCTCCAGCTGCCTCAGGGCATGGAAAGCCCGTTCGGCCAGGGCGGTTTCAACCGCCCGAGCGCCGTAGAAGAGATGGCGCTGATGCACCCGGCCAAAGCGCGATCCGCTCTCCAGGGGCGGGTAGCGAAAGGGGGTGAGGAGCAGGCGATGGGACGGCAGGGGGCGCCCCTCCTGGACTTCTGGCCAGTCGTAGGGGACGGGCGGCTTGACGCTTTCGATCAGCTGCTCCAGGCGCGCCTGCTCCTGCAGGCCATCCACCAGGTCGGCGGTGCCGCTTGGGCCCTGGAGGTCAGTGATGCGATGGATCGCCCCGTTGAGGGGAGCCAGGGGAGCGTTGTTGCAATCAGCCGCGAAGGGCATCGAGGTAGTTGGCAACACGGTTGAGGCCTTCGATGCGTGTCAGCAGCAGGCGCGGTGGTTGCTCGCCGAGGTGGTGGTTGGGTTGATCCATCCAGTGGCGCATGAGGCTTTGATCCCCGCCACAGAGAGCATGAAGGCTGCGGTAGGCGCGCAGCAACAGGAGTGCCAGCTCCCCTTCTTTGGTCTGGGGATCCAGGCCGGAACGATCGATGCTGGTGCGGTGCTTGCCCACCACGGCACTGAGCTCCTCACGGCTGAGCCCCAAAGCCTGAGCAGCACGGCTGCAGGCCTCGGCCACCAACTGGGCATCCGACTTGAGGAGTGGCTCTGGCGAGAGCGGTGTTCGGGACGAGGGCATCGGGGAGCCAGGAAGAGGACTTGTGCATATGCGCTTATTATTAGGCCTGCAGAGCATTTGCACAAGCTTGGTGGGTCTGCGCGGCGACCTATCTCATCGTCGCTCTTTGGTGGCGGGTGCTGGCTTCGAGGCCGGCAGCAGGCAAAGGGGCCGCGCATGGCCCCTGAAGGCAGCACTCCAAACCCTTGCCTGCGTTTTGGTGAGTCCTTGATGAATCAGGGTTTGAGGGGCCTGTCCGGAAAGATCCGGATGCCATCGCTGACGACAGTGCTGGGGATGCTGGGCAAGGGAATCGAGCTGAGGGGATGCTTGGGTTTGACATGGGCAGGGATCTGCTTGATGAAAACGCCTTCTTCGGCAGAGCAAACCTGCCATTTGGTATAGAAATACTCCTCATTCTGCGACGTGTATTTGCCCCACACCCTGTCTGAGCCGAAGGAGGTGCTCCGTGGCTGGTGGTTCTGGTGGGCCATGTAGAAGCAGAGCACGTTGCCGATGGGCATCCCTCCCAGACCAGCCCTGGCCGTGTAGTCCATATCTTCGAAGCCAATGCCCTGAAAGCCAGGGTCGAAAGCACCCAGAAGATCAATCACCTCTTTCGTGATAACAAAATGGGACCATGTGCTGTTGAGCAGGGTGAGTTGATTGGATGTCCAGTCGAAGGATTCGGCCCATCGCCGCATCCAGGGAAAGATGCGTAAGTCGTCATTGAGGATCAGAACAGGCAAGGGAAAGCTCAGATCCAACATTTCATTCCACATTGTCGTGAGGCCTGCCGCTTGATCCCGCAAGACAAATTTGTGGTGGGGGGGGGCCGTGGAGCAAAGCTCTTCTTGCAGACGAAGCAGGTAGCGCTGCTGTTCTTCCGTATTGGGATGACCGTTGACGGAAACGGTGAGCCTCACTTCGGGGAAATAGCGGCTCACCGCGCGGTACAAAGGTTTGAAGTAGTTGTCGTAACGCTCGATGTAGGTTGTGATTCCAATGGCAAAGTCCTGGTCAAGCTTTCTTCTGGGTTGCACCAGGTAGGCGGGAATCATGCAGCGTGATTGATGGAAAAGTCCTCTCGCAAAAGTGTACAGATAGAAATTGAGATTATGTTGTGGCAACTTCGGCATGAGCGTGTTATTGAGAACCTGTGAAGTTGTGTTTTTTCTATTAAAGCATGATCGCCCGATGACATCCCCCACTGCAGAACTGATGGCTCTGTCAAGGCCGGTTGAAAGGGAACTTCCCCCCTACCCCTACAGGCCTACGGCCCATAGGTTGAACTCCATTCCTGCTTGTAGTCCCATGGCCTCCGCCCCCCTCCTTCCAGCTCTCGTGCAGGAGCGCGATGCGCTGGAGCCGATCGCCACGGTGTCTGTCCTTTTGGCCCTCCGCCCTGTGGTGAGCCAATTGCTGCAGGCCATGGAAGATCTGGCCAGCCACGAAGCCGAAGGGCTGGATTCCCTGCTCCAACGCACGGGAAGTGCCGTCGTATTTCGCGGCCACCCCAGCGCGGCCCAGTATCTGGAGGATCGTCTTCGGAACGCTGGCCTTACCACCTCCACCAACCTGCTGGCCCAGCCTGTGAGCGTCTAGCGCCCGCCACCAAAACCGCTCCAGCGGCCGAGGTCTTCGAGGGTTTGCACCCCCTCCAGCCGCTGGCTTCCCATCACCCAGGTGGGGTAGGCGGCAACTCCGGCCTTGCTACACCGTTCCCGCTGGGCATCGGTCTTTTCACATTCCACATAGGGAAGCTGGTTTCCCGCCTCCTGGCCAAACAGGTTTTTCTGTTTGAAGCAGGCCGGGCACCACCAGGCCCCGTAAAACATCACGCCGGCGCGGCGGAGGTGCTCCACTAGGGCCAACTGCTCAGCCGTGGAGGCCTGCATCGCCGCCCCAAGAGTGGGGGTGGTGCTGGCGCCACCGGCTGGGGGAGCTGCCAGGGCTGGTGCCATGGCGACACTGAAGCTCCAAACCAGGGGGCCCAGAAGCGCGCTCACCAGCACGGAGGCACGCGAAACCATTAGGGGCACCAGCATCAGCAGTTGGGAAAAACCGACGGCCACCCTAGGGGGAATGGCCGCCCCGTTCGGCCTTCCCCCCATCCACAGCCGCATGAGCCCTGGGCCGGGCTGAGAGAATACCCACAAGAGGCTGAACCCATGGCTGCCAACGGCTATCGCGACTACTTCAAGGTGCTGGAGGTGGAGCGTGGGGCCGATGCGGAAACGATCAAGCGCTCGTTTCGCAAGCTCGCCCGCCAATATCACCCGGATGTGAACCCGGGCGACAAGGCCGCCGAGGCCCGCTTCAAGGAGATCAGCGAGGCCTATGAGGTGCTCTCCGATCCCGAAAAGCGGCGCCGCTACGAGCAGTTCGGCCAGTATTGGAGCCAGATGGGGGGGGCCGGCGCGGGCGGGGGCGGCTTCGATGTGGATTTCGGCCGCTACGGCAACTTCGATGAGTTCATCAACGACCTGCTGGGCCGTTTTGGAGGCCCCAGTGCAGGCGGCGGATTCCCTGGGGGCTTCGGGGGAGGGTTCCCCGGCGGTTTTGGCAGTGGGTTCCCGGGCGGAGGGGGGCGTTCCGCCCCGGTGAATCTCGATGCGGAAGCCACCCTCACCCTCTCCTTCGCCGATGGCTTCCGCGGCTGTGAGCGCATGCTGGCGGTGAACGACGAGCGGGTGGAGGTCCGCATCCCGGCGGGTGTGAAACCCGGCGGGCGCCTGCGGCTGAAGGGCAAGGGCAACCTGCAGCCGGGCACGGGGCGGCGGGGCGATCTCTATCTGCAGATCGAGCTCCAACCCCATCCCATCTGGCGACTCGATGGCGACCAGCTGCGGGCCGAGCTGCCCCTCAGCCTCGATGAGCTGGCCCTCGGTGGCGATGTGGTGGTAGCCACCCCTGATGGGGAGGCCACGGTGCAGGTGCCGCCGGGCATGACCCTGGGCCGCAGCCTGCGGCTCAAGGGCAAGGGCTGGCCCCTGCGCAATGGTCGGGGCGACCTGCTGCTCACCCCCATCCTGAAGCTGCCGGACGTGCTCAGTGAGCGCGAACGCCAGTTGCTCCAGGAGCTCCGCCAGGCCCGCAGCGTTGATCCCCGCCAGGGGTGGGTGGCCTCCGCCAGGCTTTGAATCCAATCCCATGGGTGCGGGGGAGCCCCCTCGCCGCCAGCGGGATCCCGAGGCTTCCTGCTGCTGCCGTGAGCATTCGCAGAGGCGCTGAGGCGAGGGTCACTCCTTAGGATCCGGCCAGTACTCCCACCCCCATGGAGCTCACATACCGGCCTCGGCGCCTGCGGCGCACCCCGGCCCTGCGTTCCCTGGTGCGCGAGCACCACCTCGCCCCTACAGATTTCATCTATCCCCTGTTTGTGCATGAAGGGGCAGGCAACGAGCCCATCGGGGCGATGCCGGGGGCCAACCGCTGGAGCCTGGATGGGCTGGTGGAGGAGGTGGGCCGGGCCTGGGATCTGGGAATCCGCTGCGTGGTGCTCTTCCCCAAGGTGGCCGATGGCCTCAAAACCGAAGACGGTGCCGAGTGCTTCAACGAGCACGGCCTGATCCCCAGAGCCATCCGCCGCCTCAAGCAGGTGCACCCCGGCATGGCGATTATGACCGATGTGGCCCTCGATCCCTACTCCTGCGACGGCCACGACGGCATCGTCTCGAGCGAGGGGGTGGTGCTCAACGACGACACAGTGGAGATCCTCTGCCGCCAGGCGGTGGCCCAGGCTCGGGCCGGCGCCGATCTGATCGGCCCCAGCGACATGATGGATGGTCGGGTGGGCGCCATCCGCGAAGCGCTGGATGGGGAGGGCTTCAGCGATGTGGCCATCATTAGCTACACGGCGAAATACGCCTCCGCCTACTACGGACCCTTCCGCGAAGCGCTCGATTCGGCGCCCCGCCCCTCCGGCGGCAAGCCCATCCCGAAAGACAAGAGCACCTACCAGATGGATCCGGCCAACGGCCGCGAAGCCCTGGTGGAGGCGGAGCTCGATGAGGGAGAAGGGGCCGACATCCTGATGGTGAAGCCCGGCCTGGCCTACCTGGATGTGATCTATCGGCTGCGGCAGGAGAGCGACCAGCCCATCGCTGCCTACAACGTGAGCGGCGAATACGCCATGGTGAAAGCCGCGGCCGAGCGGGGCTGGATCGATGAGCGGGCGGTGGTGCTGGAAACCCTGCTGTGTTTCAAGCGGGCGGGCGCCGATCTGATCCTGAGCTACCACGCCACCGAAGCCGCGGCCTGGCTGCGGCAGGGCTGACCATCAGCCCCCTTGAATGCGGCGCTCCAGCTCCTCCCGCAGCTGGCAAATCTGGGAGAGCAAGCGCTCCCGGGGAGCCGGCAGAGGCGTGTCTTCCGGGGAGTAGCGGGCCTTGACCGCAAATGGCGCCAGCTCGAGCAGATCATCCGACAGGGACACACCGGCAAGCTGTTGAAGGCGCCCCAGGTCATGGCTGAGAGGCGGTTGGCCATCGGCCAGCACGATGAAGCCCTTGAGCAGACTCTCCACGCTTTGCTGGGCCAGAAAGCCCCAATTCTCCTGGGCGAAGGCTGGATCAAGGCTGGCGGCGAGGGACGTTTCGTGACGCAGGGCCAACCGCAGGATGGCGCGAGCATCCTCCTCAGGGGGCATGGATGGGCCTCCCTTCGCGGTGAATATGGCCGAGCACATGCCAGCGGGATCCGGCCCAGTGGGAGGCTGTGGCGGCATCGGTGATCAGCAGGTCGAGATCAACGGGCAGCAGAGGCAGGAGCAGGGCCCGAGCGCGGGAGCGCAGCGCCCGTTCCCGCTCCTGGGTGAGAGAGCCAGCAACGATCAGCAGCAGGCCGAGATCGGAGCCGGGGCGCGCCTCTCCGCGGGCGCGGGAGCCGAAGAGCACCAAGCCGGGTGCTTCCGGATCGCCTGCCAGCTGGGCCAGAGCGGCAGTGAAGATCCCATGGACTGAAGCCTACATAGGCCCTCGCATAGTTCAGCTATGCAGAAGGAGCTTTTCAAGTGCTGTTGCAGCGTCTAAATCCAGCGCGCCGATCGCTCAGCACAGGCCACGGTCAAACAAGAAAAAACCCGCCGAAGCGGGTGCTGGAGTCAGGATTGAGATGCAGAGCCAATTCGCTTCCGCAGACGGCGACTGAAGGAGTAGCTCGCCGCAGCGCCAAGAATGGGAAGCGGACCGGGAACAGGATTCAGGGAGGAGGCAGTGATTTGTGATGGAGCACCATAATTAGTGGAACGCGAATCCGCCGAGGCAAACCCCGCGAAAGATGGCCATGGCCGGCTCCGCACTGCCCACTGCGTGGAGCTTCTTCTTCAGGCGCGACATCCGCATCTCCAGGGTGTGCTTGCCTTTGTCGTCCAGTTCGAGCTCCAAGATCTCCATGGGGTTACCCAGATTCAGTGGACAGGTGCCAGGGCATCTCTGAGTTTAGTTTACGCCGATCGATGTACTGTTGCTCGTAGTCAATCGGGCTGAGGTAAGCAATCGTTGAGTGACGACGCTCTCGGTTGTAGTAGCCATCGATCCAGAACGCCAATTCTCTGATCAGTTGTTGGGGGCTGAGCAGGGTTTTGGCGTCATCATCGAGCCCCAGTTCATGTTTGATGGTGGAGAAAAAGCTCTCCACCACTGCGTTGTCCCAGCAGCAGCCCTTGGCTGACATGCTGCAACTGATCTGGTGGTCCTCCAGCAGTTGCCGGTAGGCCGCCGCCCGGTATTGGCTCCCCTGATCGGTGTGGATCAGAAGCTGGTCGGGTTCGATCTGGCGTTGCCCCAGGGCCCGGTTCAGGGCCTCCAGCACCAACGTCGTTTCCATGGTGGCGCCCATGGCCCAGCCGACCACACGGCGGCTGTACAGATCGATCCAGACCGCCAGGTACCGCCAACCCGCTGTTGTCCGGAGATAGGTGATGTCACCAGCCCAGCAGCGGTTGGGTGCAAGGGGCGAAAAGTCTTGTTGCAGGAGGTTCTCGGCGACACCTGCGGCCCTGCCGCTGCTGTTGCGGCAGGGCCTGAATGCAGCAGACAGCGTTCAATTCCTGTGTGGAGGCTCTACAGGCGCAGCGCCGCCGGATCCACCCGCTCCCCATCCGCCCCTTCCCGTTGCCAGCGCTCGCGCAGCTGAACAGGATCCTTGCTCCATCGACAGCCCGACCAAGGTTTCAGT
>JBBARZ010000021.1:14380-26286 GCA_040399505.1 Cyanobium sp. | reverse complement strand
GGGGTGGGGCCTTCCGCCTGCAGGGCCGCCAGGTGGGCCAGCCAGCGCTGACCAATGCCGGTCTCAAAGCTTGTGCTCACCATCCACCGAG
Organism: Cyanobium sp.; assembly: GCA_040399505.1. GTDB lineage: Bacteria > Cyanobacteriota > Cyanobacteriia > PCC-6307 > Cyanobiaceae > Cyanobium. The sequence goes on along the minus strand of JBBARZ010000021.1, from coordinate 26,195 downwards.
GACGGCCCCCCTCAAGCTCCCGCAGCAGGGGGCGGGGATCTCCTTCCTGGGAGGGCCGGCGCACCTGCCAGCCCTCCCAGCGATGGCGCAGCTCGGGATGGCGCAGGAGGGATTCATCCAGAGCCACCGGCACCAGGCGGGCCAAGGCCTCCAGGCCCTCCTGGTCGGCTGGATCGAGGGGCTGTTCCAGCCATTCCAGCCGCCGATCCCCCGCCAGGCGCTCCGCCCAGCTCCAGGCGGTGGGGCGATCCAAGCCTCCATTGGCATCCAGCCGGAGCCTGGCCCTGGCAGGCAAGAGGCTGGCCAGCTCTTCATACCAGATCTGTTCTAGATGGGCGGGATGCACCCCCACCTTCCACTTCAGAGTGAGTGGGAACGATTGGGGCCCCTCTTGAGGAGCCCAGTTGTCCAGTGCAGCCCGGGCGGCAGGAAGGCTCCCCTCACCCGCGGGCAACAGCCAGGCCGAAGGGGGAGCGTGCCGCCAGCCTCCGGCAGTGGCGGATCCCACCAAACCATCGGCCTCCGCCAGGGCCGCCCCCAGGGCGAAGGCCAAGGGGGCGGGAAGGGTGGGCAGCAGCCGCTCCAACTCGCCGCGCATCGGGCGAGGGCCCAGCTGCCCAAGGGCGAACGCACAATCCTGGCGGGCCGCCTCTGCAGCGGCGCCAAACGCCAGAGGGGCCGCTTCCCCCCAGCCGCAGGCTCCACTGGAGGTTTCGAGTCGCAGCAACCATCCCCGCCGCTGGCTCAGGGAGCCGGCGGCGGTGTGGAGAGCAGCGGGCAAGGAAAAGGAAAAGGGTCGCCAGCAAAGGCTGAGACGCTCCCCCCCACCATCGCCAAGCCCCTCCTGCTGGCCTGGGCAAGGGCCCCTCACCGCCCCACCAAGCCCTGCCACCAAGGGCCGAGGGCTAAGCCAGCGGCCAATCCAAGGCCGCTGAGCGCCTGAAACCGGAGGGCCAGAAATTTGCTGGTCCCAATCCTGGAGGGTTGGTCGTGGTGGCTGGTGAGCAGCTGGATCAGGGCTCTGGCCGGGGGGATTCCCAGCCCCCCCAGGAGGGCCGTGAGGGGCCACCAGCCCAGCAGCACCGGGGCCCATTGCAGGGCCAGGCTGGCCGCTACGAACCAGGGCACCAGGGCGGCGGCCCGCCGGGTGCCGAGCCGCACCACGGGGGATCGCTTGCCATGGGCCGCATCTTCCCCCACTTGATGGAAATGGGAACAGAACAGCACCAGGGTGGTGGCCAGGGCCGGGCCCGCCCCGAGCACCAGGGCCGTCCCCCAGGGGATGACAGCGGCTGATCCCGTGCTCGGGGCAAGGGCCAACAGGGCCGCCGCCGTGGCCAACGGACCAAAGGCCAGCCAGCAGAGGGGTTCACCCAGTCCCCGGTAGCCCAGGCGGAGTGGGGGGCCCTGGTAGGCATAGCCCACCCCGCAACAGGCCAGCACCAGGGCGAACACAGCGGTGGAGCTGCGCAGCGCCACCAGGGACATCAGGGCCAGGCCCAACCCGAGGCAGCCATGGGCCAGGAGGGCAATGCGATCCCGGCGGCCGGTGAGGTTCACCAGGGAGTGGGGTTTGCCCTGGGCATCCACGCCGGTGTCGGCATCGAACACATCGTTGGCCAGATTTTCCCAGGCCAGCAGCAGGATGGCTGCCCCCAGAAAGAGGGCCAGCTGGTCTGCGCGCACCGGCAGCGCCTGGCCCAGACGCCAGCCTGCCGCCAGCAACACGGGCATGACGGCCACCGCATACATGGGCCACTTGATGGCCGCCCTCCAGAGCCGTCGCTGGTCGGGCGCCGCCGCTCCCGCCTCTGGAGGGGGAGGAGAGGCGGGCTTGGCGTAACGGCTTGCGACGACCTGGCGCTCCTGCGGGCCTGGCACAGGCGGGAGACGGGGAAACACCCATACATTTGAGCAGCCCATCGCCCAGACCCGAGGCTCCCCTGGTGCTGGCCCCCCCGACCTTTGCTGGGTTGCTCGACGAGGCAGCCGCCATCGCCTGCCGCGCGGAGCAGGCGGGAGGCTGGGCTGTGGACGAGGAGCCCGTTCTCAGCCTGGCGGTGCCCCTTCATCCCGGCCGGGCCCATTCGCTCGACCCCCTGGTGTTGCTCCCTGCCCTTGGAGCCACCGATCCCTTTCGCTTCCTCTGGGACGGCAGCCCCGGGCTCTGCCTGGCCGCGAGTGGCCGCTGCAACAGCCTGCAGCTCAGTGGCCCTCGGCGCTTTGAGCTGGCCCAGAAGTTCTGCAGCCTGAGCCTGCAGCGGTTGGCCACCTCCGCCGCACCGCTGCCCCCCCTGGCCCGGCCCCGGATCCTGGTGGCCTTCGCCTTTTTCGACACACCTCTGGAGCAGGGCAGCCATCCCCCAGGGGTGGAGGCCGTGTTGCCTCGCTGGCAGCTCAGTCGCCAGGGGCGCCACTGCTGGCTGCGGCTCCAGCGTTCCCTGGGGGGAGCGGTGACCCCCCGCAGTGTGGCGGAGGAGCTCTGGGAGATGGCCCACCACCTTGAGCACTTGGGCACTCTGGAGGCCGATCTGAGCGGTCCATCCGCCCCCGTGGAGGCTGGCCCCAATGCTGTTGTGGAGTGCTCCACCTGGCAGGACAGCTATCGGGCAGCGCTGGAGCGGGGGCTGGCCCTGGTGGAGGGGGGGGAGTTGCGCAAACTGGTGCTGGCCACCAGGCAACGGCTGGAGTTGGCCCAGCCCCTCGATGCCCGGATTTTGCTGGCCCACCTTCGCCGCAGCCAACGAGGCAGCTGCCGCTTCCTCTGGCAACCCACGGCCGATGGAGCCCTGCTGGGTGCCTCTCCCGAACGACTGCTCACCTTGCGCCAGGGGGTCCTGCGCAGCGATGCCCTGGCCGGCACCCGCCCCAGCGGCCCCGAAGCCGCCGACCTGCTCCGCTCGGCGAAAGATCGCCGCGAGCACGAGCTGGTGGTGGAGACCATCCGCCAGAGCCTTCGCCAGGTCGGGCTGGCCCCCCATCGCCCCCGCCACCCACGCCTGGCCCGTCACGGGGGGCTGGTGCATCTGCACACCCCCATCACAGCCCAGCTTCGGCACCACACACCCCTGGCCTTGGCGGAGGCCCTGCATCCCACTCCGGCGGTGGCGGGTCTTCCCCGGCGGGAGGCCATAGCCTGGCTAAGGAGCCTGGAACCCTTTGAGCGGGGCCACTACGCCGCCCCCATCGGCTGGATCGACAGCCAGGGCGATAGCGAATTGCGGGTGGCCATCCGCAGCGGGCAGTTGCTGGGCTCCAGCCTCGAACTGACCGCGGGCGCAGGCCTGGTGCGGGGGTCGGTGCCGGAGCGGGAGGAGCAGGAAGTGGCCCTCAAATTCAAGGTGTTGCTCGATCAACTCTTGCCCACAGGGCCTGCAGCCAGCAGCCGGGCGATCGTCTGATCGGCGAGGGGAATCCCCCCCAGCCGCTCCACCTCCCGCACGCCCGTGGGGCTGGTGACGTTGATTTCGCTGAGCCGGCCATCGATCACGTCAATGCCCACGAAGAACAGCCCTTCTGCCCTCAGCACGGGTCCGAGCTCCGCACAGATCGCCCGCTCGGCTGCCGTGAGGTCGGCGGGCTCAGGGGCTCCTCCGACCGCCAGGTTGCTTCGGAATTCCCCGCCGGTCGGCACCCGGTTCACGGCCCCCAGGGGCTCCCCGTTTACCAGGAGGATGCGCTTGTCGCCCGCGCTCACGCCAGGGAGAAACGCCTGAGCCATCACCGGCAGAGCCTCCATCTGGGTCACCAGCTCCAAGAGTGCCCGCAGCCCCGGGGTTGCGGCAGAGGCGAACACCACCCCCTGCCCCGCCCGGCCGGCGAGGGGTTTGAGCACCACTTCCCCCTGCTCTTGCGCGAAGTCCGCCAGGGTGTTCACCCGGCTGCTCACCACCGTGGGCGCCATCAGGTGGCCGAAACGGAGGGAGCTGAGCTTTTCATTCCAGGCCCGTAGAGACGAGGGCCGATTGATCACCCGCACGCCTCGCCGTTCCGCCAGCTCCAGCAGGTGGGTGGCATAGAGATAGGCTTCATCCACCGGTGGATCCTTCCGCATCCACACCACGGGGAACACATCCAAGGGCAGCTTCTGGGGGCTGCCCTGGCGAACCCAGGGATCGGGCACCACCCAGCGGCCGGCCAATGCTTCCATGGGGGCCAATTCAAGGGGGTAGGCCCGCACCCAGGCCCCGTAGCCGCCTTTCGGGTGAGGTTCGGCGGAGAGATCAGCCAATGCGCAGCACCAGGCCTGTCCCCCGGACCGCTGGAGGGCCTGCATCAGGGCCACGCTGGTGTCCTTGGCCGGATTGAGGCGGGCCAGCGGATCAATCACGAACAGCTGGCGGGTGGAGGCCAACGGGGGGCCGGCGTCCTGGCTCACACCTGCCGCCCCAGAAGGGCATCCAGCTGGCCGCGGCGCTCCAGGGCGTGCAGGTCATCACACCCGCCGATTCCACGGTCGTCGATAAAAATCTGGGGCAGACTGCTGCGGCCATCAGCGCGGATCGTCATCTGCCGGCGGGCGCCATCGTCTCCATCGATGCCGTACTCGGTGTAGGCCACACCCTTGCGGTCCAACAGGTTCTTCGCCCGGATGCAAAAGGGGCAGAACCGCCAGGTGTAGATCTCCACCTTGGCTGCGGGAAGGGCAGCCGCAGAGGCTTCCGGAGCCATGGAGAATCATTCAAGTCAACACCGATCCTAGGCACTGTCCTGATACGGTCGGGGAATAGAACCTGGGCGCGCCATGCTCGATCTGGCTGAATTCAAACGGGATCTCTCCGAACTCAGCGACCGCCTGGGCCATGCCCAGGACTGTCTTTGACGTCCCTGCTCTGAAAGCACGGCAGCAGGATCTGGAGCAGCTGGCTGCCCAGCCTGGATTCTGGGACGACCAGGTCAAGGCGCAGCGCCAGATGCGCCAACTGGATGAGGTGAAGGCCCAGCTTGAGCAGCTGGCCCGCTGGGCGGCCCTGGTGGACGATGCCAGGGCCACCCAAGAGCTCTATGAGCTTGAGCCTGACGAGGAGCTCCTGGGCGAGGGGCACCACGGGTTGGAGCGTTTGAGGAGCGATCTCGACCGCTGGGAACTGGAGCGCCTCCTGAGCGGCACCTACGACAAGGAGGGGGCGGTGCTCACCATCAGCGCCGGTGCCGGCGGCACCGATGCCCAGGATTGGGCCCTGATGCTCATGCGCATGTACACCCGCTGGGCGGAAGACCACGGCATGAAGGTGAGCGTGGATGAGATCAGCGAAGGGGAGGAAGCGGGAATCAAGAGCTGCACGATCGAGATCGATGGCCGCTATGCCTACGGCTACCTGCGCAACGAGAAGGGCACCCACCGCCTGGTTCGCATCTCTCCCTTCAATGCCAACGACAAACGGCAAACGAGCTTCGCCGGCGTGGAGGTGATGCCCAAGCTGGAAGAGCAGCCCAATCTGGAGATTCCGGAGAAGGATCTGGAGATCACCACCTCCCGCTCCGGTGGCGCAGGCGGCCAGAACGTGAACAAGGTGGAAACGGCCGTGCGCATCCTGCACGTGCCTACGGGGCTGGCAGTGCGCTGCACTCAGGAGCGCTCCCAGCTGCAGAACAAGGAAAAGGCCATGGCCTTGCTGATGGCCAAGCTGATGGTGATCGCCCAGGAGCAGCGGGCGGCGGAGATCGCCGATATCCGTGGCGACATCGTGGAAGCGGCCTGGGGCAACCAGATCCGCAACTACGTGTTTCACCCCTACCAAATGGTGAAAGATCTCCGCACGGGCGAAGAAACCACCGACGTCCAAGGGGTGATGGACGGGGATCTGGATCCTTTCATCCAAAGCCTGCTGCGCCAGGGGGTGGAAGTGGGCGTGGCGGCCTAGCACCAGGTCACACCTCCCCCCTATCCCGGATCACCCCATGGCACCCGAACCCTCCCCTCAAACCACGGAACAACCTGAAGAATCCGCTGGCTTTGTCAAGCTGGCCATGCGCAACATGGTGCGCAAGGGACGCCAGAGCCTGCTCCACTTCGGCTTGACGGCGGTGGGTCTCAGCGCTTTTTTGCTTCTGATCGCCTGGCTTGGACGGCCCCATACCCCCCTGTAACTCATGGCCGATCTGGAGATCGACCTTGCCTTCCAGGTAGTCCCGGAGGTGGAACCGGGGGGGGATTGGGCCAGCGCTGACCGCCTGATCACGGGGGAGGGAGCGGAGGCCACCTGGAGCGCCTGTGTCCGTGGCTGGCTGGAGGCCATGGCCGCCGAGCTTCCGGACCCTCTTCAGGCCCCCACCTACTCCCTGGGCCTGAGCCTGGTGGACGATGCCTCCATCGCGGCCCTCAACACCACTTGGCGGCAGAAGGAGGGGCCGACCGACGTGTTGGCCTTCGCTGCCCAGGACGGCGCCCCACCACTCCCCCCAAGCCTGGGAGATTCCAGCTTCTCCGATCCCCTGGAGCTGGGCGACATTGTGATCTCCCTGGAAACGGCCGCGCGCCAGGCCCAGGACGCCGGCCACGGCCTGGATCAGGAACTCCTTTTTTTGGCCAGCCATGGCTTGCTTCACCTGCTGGGCTGGGACCATCCGGACGAGCCCTCCCTGGAAGCCATGCTCAGCCGCCAGAGCGATTTGCTTTCCCACACCGCCCACCTGGTGCATGGGTCGGCTGAACATTGCGGTGGGGAATCTCCGAGGTAATGTGCCGCCACATCCATCCTCGGTGAGGAGTGGTTTTACCCGTTCCTGATCACCAGCCCACCCAACTTCGCGAAGTGGGTGTGGACCTCCACAAGCGAGGGCGCCGCCTGAGAGTTGGAGCTTGGAAAATCGCCGGAGATCTGCCCTCCAGCTTCCGTTATGCGGCCCAGGGTCTGGCTTACGGCTTTGCCAGCCAGCGCAATTTCCGCATCCATGTGGGCATGGGGCTGGTGGTGTTCTGCCTGGGCCTTTGGCTCCAGCTCAGCCTCGATCGTCTGGCTGTGCTGGTGCTCACCGTTGCCGCCGTGCTGGTGCTGGAACTGCTGAACACCGCCACGGAAGCGGTGGTCGACCTAGCCATCGGTCGTAAATACCACCCCTTGGCGCGCATTGCCAAGGACTGTGCTGCCGCTGCTGTGCTGGTGGCAGCGATCTCCTCCCTGCTGATTGCCCTGCTCCTGCTCGTTCCTCCCCTGCTCCAGCGTCTGGGCCTCCTGCCTGCTTGAGTGAGCACCATGCTTCTGGTGATCGACAACTACGACAGCTTCACCTTCAACCTGGTGCAATACCTGGGTGAGCTGGCCGATGCCCACCCCTTGGCGGCCGATGTGCGCGTGGAGCGCAACGATGCCCTCTCCCTGGCGGAGATCCGCCGGCTGGCCCCCAAGGCCGTCCTGATTTCCCCGGGCCCGGGGGATCCGAATCAGGCCGGCGTGTGCCTGGAGGTGTTGCGGGAGTTGGGCCCTGAGCTCCCGATCCTGGGCGTCTGCCTAGGCCATCAGTGCCTGGGGCAGGTGTTCGGCGGCCAGGTGGTGCGGGCGCGGGAATTGATGCACGGCAAAACCTCCTCCGTGCACCACAGCGGGGTTGGGGTGTTTGAGGGCCTGCCGGAGCCCCTCACCGCCACCCGCTACCACAGCCTGATCGTCGATCGGCCCTCCCTTCCGGAGGCCCTCGAGGTGACTGCCTGGCTGGAGGACGGCACCATCATGGGTCTCCGCCATCTTCAATGGCCCCATCTTCAGGGAGTTCAGTTTCACCCAGAAAGCGTGCTCACCGAGAGCGGCCATGCCCTGCTGGCCAATTTTCTGCGCCAAGCGGAGCGCTTCCCTGGCCACGAACACTGCTAGTTTCGCGCCCAGCCGTTACGCGGCCCCTGTCCTGACGCCCTCTCCTCCCGTGCCTGTGCGCTCCAGCCTGGTCACCAGTCCTCTGATCGCCCTGGCCCTGCTGAGCCTTACATCTGCTCTTCCAACGGCCCAGGCTTCCGGAGGGGGCGTGAAGATCACCAGCTATGGCCACAGCGCCCTGCTGATCGAGGGGGGTGGGGCCCGGGTGCTGCTCAATCCCTTTCGCGCCGTGGGCTGTGCCGCCGGACTGGCGGAGCCTCGGGTGAGTGCGGATGTGATCTTGGCCAGCAGCCGCCTGAAGGATGAGGGGGCCTCTGTGGCTAGTGGCCGGCTGCTCAGCACACCCGGCTCTTACAAGGTGGCTGGACTGCAGATCGAGGGGGTCGGAGTGCCCCACGACCGGGTGGAAGGAAGACGTTTTGGCCAGTCCACCGTTTGGCGCTGGCGGCAGGGTGGGCTCGACTTTGCCCACCTCGGAGGCACGGCAGGGGCCATCAGCCCGTCCGACAGGGTGCTCCTTGGTCGGCCGGATGTGCTCGTGATCGGCGTGGGGGGCGGGGCCAAGGTGTACACAGGAGCGGAGGCTGCGGCTGTGGTGCGCGAGCTCAACCCCCGTCGGGTGATCCCCGTGCAGTACCTTCGCGGCGGCAAGGCCCCGGCAAATTGTGACCAGGGGGGCATGCAGCCCTTTCTCGACGCTCTTGGCAGCCCCACCGTTCGCCAGGCCGGGACAAGCCTGAGCCTCACCCCTCCCCTCGGGGAGGGCACGGTGGTGGAGGTGATGCGCTGACGCACCTCTCGGTTGCCGTTGTGGGGGCAGGGAGTGCGGGCCTCCTGCTGGCTGCTCTGCTGCACCGGCACGGCCACCGGGTGAGGGTGTTTGAAAAGGCCGATGGCGTGCGCACCGATGGCTGCGGCATCCTCTTGGTGAAGAGCGGGGTGGAGGCCATTGCGGCCAGTGCCATCCCCGGTCTGTTGGATCGCCTCCTGGCCGAGGGGTTGCCGGTGAGCCGTTTCGTGGTGCGCAACCTGCGGGGAGATTTAATCGAAAGCGCCCCAGCGGAGCGGGAGGCCGGGGAGCTCCCCTCCCTGTTGATCCATCGGCGGGCCATCCTGGAGGCCCTGGCCGACGCCCTCCCCCCCCATGTGCTCCAGCCAGGCGCTGAGCTCCTCAGTTGGCGGCAGAACACCCAGCAGGAGCATGCGGTGGAGGCCACCTTTGCCGATGGGCGCCAGTGGACGGGCGATCTGCTCGTGGGGGCGGATGGGCTCTTTTCCAGAGCGGCCCCCCTGGTGGCCCCTGAGCGGCGCCTGAACTACTTGGGGGATCGGGTCTGGAGGGGGGTTGTGCCCGATGCAACCTTCTGCCGGGATGGAGAGTTCTTTGTCTATGCCAGGGGCCGAGGGGTGTACGCCAACGTCTTTGACCTCGGTGTGGACAACAAAGGCCAACCCCTTACCCACTGGGGCTTCTTCCAGGAGGAGCCCTTGCCCGCCGAACGGGAGGAACAGCGCCGGCTCTTGCTCGAACCGGTCCCTGAGGACGCCCTGGCCAAGGTGCCGACGGATCTGGCGGAGCTGATTCGGCGCACGACCCCAGAGGCCCTGGTGGCCAACTGGTCGTTCGACATCGATCCCCTCCCCCGACTGGGGCAGGGCCGGGTGGTGTTGATCGGCGATGCGGCCCATGCCATGAGTTCCTCCCAGGCCCGGGGCATGACGGCGGGACTGGAGGATGCGGTGGAACTGGCCCGGGAACTGGACCCCCAGCGAATCGCTGTGAAAGGCAGCTCGCCGAGCCTGGAAGAGGCCCTCCAGATCTGGGAACACAAGCGGCTGCCGGTGGTTCACGGCTACCAGGAGCGCAGCAGGGCGGTCAGCGCCCGCACGGGTCGCCGCCGTCCTCCCCAGGTGGCCCCCCCGCCGATTCACCGGCCCCCCTAATCCGGCGGCTCCTTAACGCGGCGCCCCGATTCAATCCTTTGGTAGGCCTGCCACACCCTGATAGGCCTGCCAGAATTGTTCCATCTGGGCGCGGGTGCCAATGCTCACCCGCAGGGATCCATCGATCAGGGGCTTTCCCGCCATTGATCGCACCAGAATGCCCACCTCCCGTAGGCCCTGCTCCACCTCAGCCACCGGCGAATCGGGCCAGATCAAAAGGTAGTTGCCCCCATCCACGTGGTGCCGCACCCCCGCTTGCGCCAGTTCACCGGCCAGCCAGTCGCGGGCTTCCAGAACCGCCTCCACATAGTTGTCCACATAGGGCTGGTCCGCCAGAGCTGCGAAGGCGGCGGTCACGGCAAAACTGTTCACGTCATAGGGACCGGTGACCCGACTGATCCGATCCACCACCTCCGCACAACCCAGGGCAAACCCGATGCGCAGGCCAGCCAGCCCGGCTGTTTTCGAGAGGGAGCGGAGCACCACCAGATTGGGGAAGGAATGGAACGCATCGTCCGTTCCCTCCGTTTCCGCCCGTTCCGCCAGTAGCGGGAGCACGCTGTCGCCACTAAAGGCCTCATAGAGCTCATCCACCACCACCAGGATTTCGGGGGCCGCGGCAGCCAGCTCCAGAATCCTGGCGGGGGCAAGCCGGGTGCCCGTGGGGTTGTTGGGGTTGCAGATCAGCAGTAGCCGTGGCGGCGCCTGCTGCCGGTCTCCAGAGGTGGCTAGGGCGGCGCGGATCTCCTGCAGAGGGAAGGCAAAGCAAGGCAGGTGATACGGGATCGCCTCGATCTCCATGCCCTGCATGCGGGCGCAGGGGGCGTAGTAGCCAAAGGTGGGTGAGGTGGTGAGCAGCCGTTCACCAGGGCTGCCATAGGCATGGAACAGGGCGTGGAGGGCCCCATCCACGCCGTTGAACAAACCCACCTGATCAGGGCTGAGGCGGCTTTGAACACCCCCGAAGGATCTGATCACAGCCTCCCGCAGACCGTCGTATTCGGGATAGACGGCGTATTGATCCGGGGGGATGGCCCGGATGGCTTCCACTACCTTGGGGCTCGGGCCCAAGGTGTTTTCATTGAAATCAAGCCGTAACAACCCCCTGCGGCCCTCCAACGGGGCGCTGTAGGCCTGCAAGCGCTCCACATCGGGGCGGGCAGGGGGAAAGGGGGAACCCGTCAACGGGGCAACGGCCATGAAACTTGAGCCTGGCGCCTGTTTGCAGGGTACGCCTGATGGGTCGCGCGTTGACCTGACCACGAGCCCTTGCCAACAGGCCACTTCGAAACCCAGCATGTCTGGGGTTTCTTTTTTGCTATCCCGCCATGCAGACCGAGCGCACCTTTCTCGCCATCAAGCCCGACGGTGTGCAACGTGGTTTGGTGGGGGAGATCATCGGACGCTTTGAGCGGAAGGGTTTCAAACTGGTCGGTCTGAAGCAACTCACTCCGAGTCGGGAGCTGGCGGAAAACCATTACGCCGTGCACCGGGAACGCCCCTTTTTTGCAGGGCTCGTCGACTTCATCACCAGTGGCCCAGTAGTGGCCATGGTGTGGGAAGGAGATGGGGTGATTGCTGCAGCCCGGCTGATGATCGGGGCCACGAAACCCCTAGAAGCTTCCCCTGGCACCATCCGTGGGGATCTGGCCGTGAACATTGGCCGAAACGTGATCCATGGATCCGACGGCGCGGAAACGGCCGTGCAGGAGATTTCCCTCTGGTTCACCCCTGGTGAGCTGAGCGACTGGCAGCCTGCCGATCAATGCTGGCGGGTTGAGCAAGCTTGATGGCGTTCGTTTTTGACGGCCTGCTACCAACCTTTCAGCCCAATCCCATGTCCGGAGAGCTCGTAGCTTGATCCCATTCCTCTCCTTTCCTCGCCGTCTGTTTGCCCAGATCGTCAAGCCGTTTCGTGATCAGAAACCGGCGAGTGTTTTGGTGCGGCAAACGGCAAGAAAAGAATGGAAACTCATCGTCCTTAATTTGGTCTGCGCCATCCTTCAGGCCCTGACCGAAGGGTTAACCCTGGGGGTGATGTTTTTTGCGGTTGAAGTGCT
>JBBARZ010000021.1:0-14280 GCA_040399505.1 Cyanobium sp. | reverse complement strand
AGGCCCTGACCGAAGGGTTAACCCTGGGGGTGATGTTTTTTGCGGTTGAAGTGCTGTCGAAGCCGGCGGGTAGCGTCTTTTCGATCAGTAGTTACCCATTTTTCAGATCTGTTCCACAGGTTCATCAATGGATCAGCCAGGTTTCGAGCCTGCAGGCCTTCTCCTTGCTCCTCTGTCTGGCGGTGATCCTGAAGCTGATTCAGGCTGGAGCTATGGCGTTGGCCTCCATTTCGATCGGTTATTTCGGCAATCGCGTTTCCAATCAACTTACTTCTAGGCTTCATTCCCATATCCTTGATTTCACGTATTCCTGCGCGAGTCGCTTCCGGGTTGGCGATCTTCAGTACGTCACTAATGCGTCTCCGCCGGCCATCATCACTGACATTAAAAGTTATAGCAATATTGTTTCAGGTGTCTTTCTTCTTCTCACCTATCTCGCGGTTCTGATTCGCCTCTCTCCTTGGCTCCTGATCGCAGCGATATTAATGGGATCCGTATCTCTTTTTGTCCAGCATAACCTGCTCCCTCTGATTGGAAAACGGGCAAAAATCGCGGCTGATCTTGGTATTGAATTAGGGAGTCGGATGACCGAGAATATTCAGGGTCTTAGGCTTCTTCACACCAGCGGCTATCTGGATGAGGCGGCAGCGGAAGTTGATCGGCAAGCAAAGAATTACGAACTCAACGCCCGCGGGCAGGTGAGGTTGGGGTCTGTTAATGGCCCAATCACGTTGATCCTGCCAATCCTGATGATTGCAGGAATCGCTTGGCTCAGTATATTATTCTTTGGACAAAAAAGCTCTGGAGTTCTTCCAAGTCTTGTCACCTTTGTGATTGCTCTCCAACGCCTCAATGGAAGCATTGGCGGCCTCTCAGAACTGATCATGGGTCGGAAGACGAATTCGGCTAATCTTGATGTGTTGAATGATTTTCTTGACAGAGGCGACAAAGATTTCCGACGGAAAACAGGATTGCCTTTTCTGGGGATCAAAGATGGAATCAAGCTTGTCAATGTAGATCTGTCCTATCCGTCATCGTCTGGTCCCGCCCTTCAGTCGGTCAATATCGATCTCCCTCGTGGTCACACGATCGCCTTGGTTGGAAGTAGCGGGGCTGGGAAGAGTTCCATTGCTGATCTGCTAGCAGGTTTGTATGAGCCCACTCATGGGCATATTTATATCGATGGCAAAGATCTGAACGACTACGAACCCTCAACTTGGCAAAAAAGAATTGGCGTTGTGAGTCAGGATACCTTTCTTTTCAACGCCTCAATTGCGAACAACATCACTTTTGGAACTCCTGGAGTCACAAAGGCCGACATGGAGTTTGCGGCACATCAGGCCCAAGCGTCGACATTCATTGCCAACCTTCCCCATGGTTACGACACCATGGTTGGCGAGCGAGGCTACCGATTAAGTGGCGGGCAGCGTCAGCGACTCTCCCTGGCGCGAGCCATTCTCCGGGATCCGGATCTACTGATTCTTGATGAGGCCACCAGCGCTCTCGATACGGAAAGTGAGCGGCTCGTGCAGCAGGCCATCGACCACTTTGATCGGAAATACACCATTCTTGTGATCGCCCACCGGTTGAGCACCATTGTGAATGCAGACAAAATTTATGTGCTCGACCATGGCAGGGTGATCGAGGAGGGCAATCACCACGATCTCCTCGATCAGGATGGGCGTTATGCGCGCCTCTGGCATCAGCAAAGCAAGGCGATCAAACCCAAAAAAGTTCCCTCCTAATTGTTGTTCACCGATTCCTGTTGAAAGCGATCCGGTGAAAAATCCTTGAGCCTTGCTGTTGAAAGGGGATCCAGGGGCCGCTGTCCCACCGCTGCAGCGATCAGGCTGGCGCTGATCGCCCCCAGCAACACCCCATTGCGGTGATGGCCCACTGCCATCCAGAGCCCCGCCATGGGCCCTGCCCCGAGCAGTGGCGCTTCATCGGGCGTGCAGGGGCGGAAGCCCCACCATCGCTCCATCGGAGGCCAAAACCTGGCATCCGGAAGCAAGGCGGCCACACCCTCTTCCAGCTGACGTTGCCCCACCGGCGTGAGGCCAGCTTGGAAGCCAGCTTCCGGTTCCGTGGTGGCCCCCACCACCACCAGCCCATCCCCTCTCGGCACCAGATAGGTGCCGGGTCCAAATAGCACCCGGGGGAGGGCGTGCCTTGGTCCCTGCAAGGAGAGCATCTGACCTTTGACGGGAAAGACAGGCACCTGGGGGAGCAGCTGGGCGGTCCAGGCCCCACAAGTGAGCACGGCCCTCTGGCAGGACACCGTGTGCAGCTCTCCATCCGCGCGCCGCACGCGCACCCCGGCCAAGCATGCTCCGGCAGAAGAGGTGGACAGCAGATCCTGCACTTCGCTCCCCTCCTCAAAGGCCACACCCCGGACCACACATGCCGCCTCCAGAGCCCGCATCAAGCAGCGGCGGTTGTCCATCTGGCCGTCCTGGTGGAAGAGAAGGCCAACGGGCCATCGTGGGCCCATGCCCGGCACCTCCCGTTCCAGGGCGGCCCGCTCCAGGGGCTCCCCGAAGGACGCCGTGGGATAGGCTGCCAGCTCCGAAGCGCTGCGAAACGGCACCACGATTCCCGTGGACTGGAGGCCGCACGAGAGGCCACTATCGGCTTCGATGTCTTTCACCCAGCGGGGGATGAGGGCTAGGCTGGCCTGCCCTAGGGCTAACAGTGGGCCGGATAGTCCCTCGGCATGGGGCGCCAGCATCCCCGCTGCCACAAAGCCGGCTGCCTCGGTTCGCCGCCGACTTAGCACCAGCACCGACTCGCCTGCGCGGGCGAGGGCATGGGCGATGGATAACCCCATCAGCCCCCCGCCAAGAATCACCACCGGGTCGGACAGCACGAGGGTCCACCATGTCGCCATGGAAAAGCTAGGGCTTGTCCAGCCCTGCCTATGATCAGCTGCTCCGCCCCTGGCGGCCCGCCCGCCCTGATCGCGCCCCATGGCCAGCGCTGCCACGTCCGTTGCACCGTCCCCTGCCAACGCCACGGCGAATCCCGCGGCCTGGGAGGCCGTGATCGGCTTGGAAATCCACGTGCAGTTGTGCACGGCCAGCAAGATCTTCAGCCCCGCCTCCACAAATTTCGGGGATGCTCCCAACACTCATATCGATCCTCTGGTGTGTGGCCTCCCCGGCACCTTGCCGGTGCTCAATGAAAAGGTATTGGAATATGCAGTGAAGGCTTCCTTGGCCCTGAACATGCAGATCGCCAAGCACAGCAAATTCGACCGCAAACAATATTTCTACCCCGACCTTCCCAAAAATTATCAGATCTCTCAGTACGACGAGCCCATCGGTGCCGAGGGGGCCATCGAGGTGGAAGTTGCCGAGAAGGGCAAGGACACCTACCTCAAGACCATTGGCATTGAGCGCCTGCATATGGAAGAGGATGCGGGCAAGCTTGTTCACGCTGGCAGCGACAGGCTTTCGGGGAGCAGCCACTCCCTGGTGGATTACAACCGGGCTGGCGTGGCCCTTGCTGAAATCGTGAGCAAGCCCGATCTCCGCACCGGGCGGGAAGCGGCTGAGTATGCGGCAGAGGTGCGACGCATCATGCGTTATCTCGGCGTCAGTGATGGCAACATGCAGGAAGGCTCCCTGCGTTGCGACGTCAACATTTCGGTGCGCCAAGGGCCTGATGCCCCCTTCGGCGTGAAGGTGGAGATCAAGAACATGAACTCCTTCTCCGCCATCCAGAAGGCCTGCGACTATGAGATCCAACGCCAGATCCAGGCGATCGAATCCGGTGAGCCGATCCGCCAGGAAACACGCCTGTGGGATGAGGGCAAACAACTCACCAAGGCCATGCGCAGCAAGGAGGGGAGCAGCGATTACCGCTACTTCCCCGAACCCGACCTGGGGCCGATCGAGGTGAGCGAGCAACAGGTTGAGGCCTGGCGGGCGGAACTTCCTGAACTGCCTGCCGCCAAACGCCATCGCTACGCGGACAGCCTGGGTCTCTCGATCTATGACGCCAGGGTGCTCACTGATGAGCGGCCCATGGCGGAGTATTTCGAAGCCACCGTGGCCGCAGGCGCCGATCCGAAGTTGGCCGCCAACTGGATTACGGGCGACATCGCTGCCTATGTGAATGGCCAGCGCCTTTCCTATGACAGCCTTCCCCTGCGGCCTGGGGAGTTGGCGGAATTGGTGGGCCTGATCAGCAAGGGCACCATCAGCGGCAAGATCGCCAAAGAGCTGCTGCCCGACCTCCTGCAGAACGGAGGGTCGGCCCAGGCACTGGTTGAGGCGAAGGGGCTGGGGATGATCAGCGATCCAGCCGAGATCACCGCCATCGTGGACGACCTCCTCGCCGCCCATCCTGCGGAGGTGGAGGCCTTCCGTGGAGGCAAAAACAAGCTGCAGGGCTTTTTTGTGGGGCAGCTGATGAAGCGCACAGGGGGCCGGGCCGATCCCCAACTGGCCAATCGTTTGCTCCTGGAGAGGCTCAACGGATGAACACCCCTCCCACCAAACAACAGATCCTGGAGGCGCTGGAAGGGGAGTTGCGGCGGGGAAGCTTGAGTCAGGAGTCGTTGCGCTCCTATCTCGACCGGGACCTGCCAGTGCAGGTGCGCATTGAGCTGGAGTGGATGCTGTATGCCATCCGGCAGTTGGATGAACATCGCGAGCGGCTGGTGCAGCGCCTGGGAGAATTCACCCGCTGACTCTCGCCCCTGGGGGAGCTGTTCCCAGGGCGGCCTCCACCCGGGCTTCCAGCTCGCAAGGGGATCCGACGGTAGAGAGCACCAGGTCGGCCCGGGCGAGCTTCTCCGCCATCGGCCATTGGGCGCGAAGGCGGGCCAAGGCGGCCTCCCGGGTCAGCCCATCGCGGGCCTGCAGGCGCTTTAGCTGCTCCTCCTCGCTGCCACACTCCACCACCCAGATCTCTGTGCAGAGGGATTCCAGCCCAGCTTCAAAGAGCAGGGGGATCATCAGCACCACCACTGGTGCATCCTTCAAGCGCTCCAGTTCGGCCTGGAAACCAGCCCGCACAAGGGGGTGCACCAGCTCCTCCAACCATTGGCGTTCCGCCGGATCGGCAAACACGATGCGGGCCAGGGCCGCTCGATCCAGCGAGGGCGAGCCGTCTCCGGCCAGCACCGCCCTTCCGTAACGCTGGATCACCGCCCGGGTGGCTTCCGTTCCTGGAGCCAGGGCCGCGCGGGCCAGTTGGTCGGCATCCACCACGGGGATCTGGTGCCGTGCGGCCAGCACCCGCCCCATGGTGCTTTTCCCCGTGGCGATGCCCCCCGTGAGCCCAATGCGGCGTGCCTGGACCATCCAAGAGATCAGCCCACGGCAAGCAGACTAGGTCTTCTGATGCGTTCTAATTGGCGATGCATCGCCACCCGGTATGGACCCAGCCCTTTTGCTTGAGGCTCTGCATTGGCGCTATGCGGTGAAGCTGTTTGATGGGGAGCGCATCATTCCGGCGGCCACGTGGGCGGCCCTGGAAGAAGCCCTAGTGCTCTCCCCTTCCTCCTATGGGCTCCAGCCCTGGAAGTTTCTGGTGATCACCGATCCGGTCCTGCGGGCCGAGCTCAGGCCCCACTCCTGGAACCAGTCGCAGATCACCGATTGCTCCCACCTGGTGGTGTTTCTCAGGCAGCGGGCGGTGAACGAGCAAGATCTGCAACGGCTGCTCGATCGCACGGCTGCTGAGCGGAGCGTACCTGGGGAGAGCCTCACGGGCTATGGAGAGCTGATGCGCAAGGACCTGGTGAATGGCCCCAGGAGCCAACGCATCGGCACCTGGGCCTCCAATCAGGTGTACATCGCCCTGGGCAATCTGCTCACCAGCGCTGCCCTGCTTGGGATTGACACCTGCCCCATCGAGGGCTTTAGCCCACCTGACTATGACCGGATCCTTGAGCTGGACCCAACCCCTTACCAATCCTGCGTGGTTTGTGCCTGCGGCTATCGGCACGGGGAGGATCGTTACGCCAGCTTGAAGAAGGTGCGTTATTCCGCCGCCGAGATGATCGAGCGCCGCTAAAGCTGGGGTTCAGCCTTGCGGTGGCGATCCCAGGCCATGGACAAAGACGAGATCATCCAGCGGGCCAGAGGATTCTGTGCCCCCTTTCGCATCAGCAACGGCCAAGGCTTCCAGCTGAAGGCGGTGAATCCCGCCGATACGCTCCAGTTGGATCCCAGCAACAAAGGGGCCGCTGAGGCCGTTCTCAAAGAGGGGGTGGAAATCCTTTCCGAGCTCCAGGACAAGCTCTATGCCCAGGACCGATGGGCCGTTCTGCTGATCTTCCAGGCCATGGATGCCGCCGGGAAGGACAGCACCATCAAGCATGTGATGAGCGGAGTGAACCCCCAGGGCTGCCAGGTGACATCCTTCAAAGCCCCCAGCGCGGAGGAGCTGGATCACGACTACCTATGGCGTTGCCAGCGGCATCTGCCCGAGCGGGGCCGGATCGGCATCTTCAATCGCAGCTACTACGAGGAAACTCTGGTGGTGCGGGTGCATCCGGAGCTCCTTGCTCGCCAGAGCCTCCCCCCACAGCGCCTGGGCCCCCAGATTTGGCACGAACGGTTTCAAGACATCTGCCATTTCGAGGGATACCTGGGCCGCAATGGCGTGGTGGTGCGCAAGTTTTTCCTGCATGTCTCCAAGCAGGAACAGAAAAAACGCTTCATCAAGCGGTTGGATGAACCGGAAAAGCACTGGAAATTCTCCGCGGCTGATGTGCGCGAACGGGGCCATTGGCAGGCCTATATGCATGCCTATGAAGAGATGATTCAACACACCGCCAGTGAGATGGCTCCCTGGTACGTGGTTCCTGCGGATCACAAATGGTTTACCCGCCTGGTGGTGGCTGCCGCCGTGATTGATACCCTCCTGTCCCTTGATCTCCACTATCCCCCGGTGAGCCCGGAGATGCGGCAAGACCTAGACGCCGCCCGCCGGGAGCTGGAGACGAAGGGGTGAATCCCGAACATCTGCCGGCTCAGTAGGGCATGGGAACGGAGGAGTATGATTTATTGATGGATCACCAAGTCGCTCTCGCGAGAGAGTGATGGCAAAACCATAATTCCCGTCCATTTCAACCATGACACGACGCGCTTCCCAGCAGCGGCTTTTGAGCCGCCTCAATGCTTCTGGTGTTGTCGCCCCCCAGGCGCGCCCCAGCGAAACCCCCACGAGCCTGCAATGCACCCACCAGGAACCCACTTGGGAAGACCTGCTGGGGCGGCGCTGAAGGCCTCCCAAGCCGCAGGTCTAACGAGCTAGCGCCGAAGCCGGAGTAAACCATGGCGATGGGGACGATGGCCTGTTTTGCTGATCACCAGCGCCTGATCCGGGCCCTGGTGATCGGATCTGGCTTCACTGCCCTTCTCATCAGCACGTTGCACCGACAGGAAGCCTTCCTCATTGGCTTCCTTGGTGCTATCAGCCAGGATCAAGTTCTTTTCTTACGACAGGCCCTGCGCCTGAATGCGCAGGAGACGCGAGCGCTGTTTGGTCGTGGGCTTCCAAGGCGAGCTCTCCAGGTGAAAGCATCATTAATGTTCACCTTCATCAGCATTGCTGTGCTGACCATGTTCATTAATGAGCTCAAAGGAGAGCAGACCCTGCTTCCCTTTGGAGTGCGTTCATCCGTGTATTTCGCTTCTCTTTTCGCCATCTGGCTACAAATGCACAATAGCTTTGCCATGCTCTACGCAAAGCTTTACTTCAGGCTCAATCCCCTACCTGCTGCGGATGGACCTAATCCCCAGGGATTTGTATTTGCGGGTCAGGATGAACCTCTCTTCAGCGATTTCCTCTATGTGTCCTATGCCGTGGGGCTGACCTACGCCATGAGCGATACAAATTTAGAAGATAGCCAGGTGAGACGAATTGTATTGCTGCATGCATTGGTGAGCTTCCTGTTTCTCTCAATTGTGCTCTCAGAGTTGATTCATTTGCTCGGTTCTCTCTAAGAGCGCCACGCCCCCTGCTCGGGGCGACAACCGGGACAACGATCCGCCAAGCTGGTGCGGTTGTTTTGGCTGCCACCGTGCAACGAAGGGCTTTGCTGCGCCTCCTCCCCGCCCTCGTGGCGGCTGGGGGTGGGCTGCTGCGGCCGAACCAAGGCCGCTCCCAGGCCAGCGCCCCCGTCCCCGTCCCCGACGCCAGGACCAGCCTGCGCTTCCTGGCTGTGGCCGATACGGGCAGCGCCGATCGGAACCAACGGGCAGTAGGCCAGCAGATGGCTGCGGTGCATCAACGCAAGCCCGTGGATCTGGTGATCCTGGGAGGGGACAACATCTATCCATCTGGGGACATGGCACTGGTGGAAACCACATTCCGCCGGCCTTATCGGGAGTTGTTGGAGGGGGGGGTGCCCTTCCACGCCGTGTTGGGCAACCACGACATCCGCACTGACAACGGCAGGCCCCAGGTGGCTTATAAGCCCTTTGGCATGAAGGGGAGGTTTTATTCCTTGCGGCGGGGGCCTGTGGAGTTTTTCCTGCTCGACACCAATGGCAATGCCGACTGGCAACGGCAAATCAGCTGGCTACGCACGGTATTGGCCCGCAGCCAGGCCCCTTGGAAGGTGGTGGTGGGTCACCACCCCATCTATTCATCCGGGTTCTACGGCAACGACCCCCATCTGGCTGCCAAGCTCAGCACCCTGATGCGGCGCCATGGGGTGCAGCTCTATATCAATGGCCACGACCACAATTACGAGCGCAGCAAACCCATCGAGGGCATCACCTATCTGGTGGTGGGCGGGGGCGGGGCCACCTTGCGACCGGTGATCAGCACCGCCCAGACGGCTAAGGCGGCCAGTGTGTTCAGTTTTGCCGAGATGGAGGCGAACCCTCGGGAGTTGAAGCTCTGGGCCTGGGATAAGAACGGACGCCAAATCGACCAGGCAGTGATCGCCAATATCCATTCGCGATGAAATGTGGTTGTTTTGTAGCAACAGTGGCAACAGGGAGGTCCTTCGGCTCCCTTGGCTAGGGACACCAAATTTCACCGGTGTTCATGCCATCTTCCGCTCGTCTCCAGGCCATGCAGACCATCGTGCAGCGGCCCCCTGTGGCTGTGGAGCCAGCCGAGCCCCTGGAAAAGATCTGGGCCAGCGATGTGTTTGGGCTCGAAACGATGAAGTCGGCCCTTCCCAAGGATGTGTTCAAGTCGATCCAGCGCTCGATGCGCCAGGGCAGCAAGCTTGATCTTGGCGTGGCCGATACGGTGGCCCAGGCGATGAAGGAGTGGGCCATCGCCCGGGGGGCCCTTTACTACGCCCACGTGTTCTACCCCCTCACCAACCTCACGGCGGAGAAGCACGACGGCTTCATTTCCACCCAGCCTGACGGTACGGCCATCACGGAATTCTCCGGCAAGTTGCTGGTGCAGGGAGAACCGGATGGGTCGTCCTTCCCTAATGGGGGCCTGCGCACCACCTTTGAAGCCCGGGGCTACACGGCCTGGGATGTAACCAGTCCGGCCTGGTTGATGCGCACCCCCAATGGGGTGACGCTCTGCATCCCCACAGTGTTTGTGAGCTGGACCGGGGAAGCTCTGGACAAGAAAACCCCCCTGCTGCGCTCCAACGGCGCCATGAATGCTCAGGCCCAGCGCCTGCTGCGCCTGTTGGGGGCCACGGACATCGCGCCGGTGAATTCCAGCTGTGGGGCCGAGCAGGAGTATTTCCTCGTGGATGCGGGTTTCACGGCCCTCCGCCCCGATCTTCAATTGGCTGGCCGCACCCTCTTTGGCGCACCACCAGCCAAAGGCCAGCAATTCGACGACCATTACTTCGGTGCCATCCCCGAGCGGATCCAGATGTTTATGCAGGATGTGGAGCTGCAGCTCTACCGCCTGGGCATTCCCGCTAAGACCCGCCACAACGAGGTGGCGCCTGGCCAGTTCGAGATTGCTCCCTTCTTTGAGGCTGCCAATGTGGCCACGGATCACCAGCAGTTGCTGATGACCGTTCTCAAGAGTACGGCCAAGAAGCATGGCCTCACATGCCTCCTGCATGAGAAGCCCTTTGCAGGGGTGAACGGCAGCGGGAAGCACGTGAACTGGTCGATCGGCAACGCCACCCAGGGCAACCTGTTGGATCCGGGCAAGACCCCCCAT
Source organism: Cyanobium sp. (assembly GCA_040399505.1). Classification (GTDB taxonomy): domain Bacteria; phylum Cyanobacteriota; class Cyanobacteriia; order PCC-6307; family Cyanobiaceae; genus Cyanobium. Next base: position 4,161 of record JBBARZ010000021.1, on the reverse strand, counting down.
GAGAATCTGCAGTTCCTGCTCTTCTGCGCCGCGGTGATCCGCGGTGTCCACAGCTACGGCCCCTTGATGCGGGCCGCTATCGCTACCGCCAGCAATGATCACCGCCTCGGAGCCAATGAGGCGCCGCCAGCGATCATCTCGGTGTATCTCGGCAGCCAGCTGGAAGATGTCTACAACCAGATCAAGAGCGGACGGCTGGAGGGATCGGCCCAGACGGCCCTGATGTCGCTCGGGGTCGACACCCTGCCGGAGCTCAACAAGGATCCGGGCGATCGCAACCGCACTTCCCCCTTCGCCTTCACCGGCAACCGCTTTGAGTTCCGGGCTGTGGGCTCGGGCCAGTCGGTGGCGGGCCCCCTGGTGGTGCTCAATACCATCCTGGCCGATTCCCTGCAGTGGCTCTGCGGGGAGCTGGAGGGGCGGCTCAATTCCGGCATGCCCCTGGAGGAGGCGGCTTTTGCCGTGCTCAAGCTCACCATGGACCAGCACGGCGCCGTGGTGTTCGGGGGAGACGGCTACTCCTCCGAGTGGCACCGGATGGCGGTGGAGGAGCGGGGCCTCGAAAATCTGCGCACGAGCGCCGATGCGCTGCCCGTGCTGGAGCGGCCCGAGATTCGCGACCTGTTCCAGCGGCAGGGGGTGCTTACGCCTACGGAGCTGGAGAGTCGCTTTGAGGTGTATGCCGAGCAGTACATCCTTGCCATTGAGGTGGAGGCCAAGCTGGCCCTGCGCATTGCCCGCACCCAGATCTATCCAGCGGTGTCGGAGTTTCTGGCCCGTCAGGCCAGCTCCCTGCGCGATCAGGAGAGCATCGGCCTCCCCGTGGACCGCAGCCTGGTGAGCAAGGCCGCCGACCTCAGCCAGCAGCTTCTGCAGAAATGTACCGCCCTGGAGGAGGCCCTCCATCACCCCCCCCACGATGTGCACGGCCACATGCGCCACTGCGCCGACACCCTCATGCCCCTGCTGGGGCAGCTCCGGGAGGCGGCGGATGGGCTGGAGGTGATCGTGGCGGACGACCTGTGGCCCCTGCCCACTTATGGCGAGCTGCTGTTTTTCCGCTGAGCCCACCCACCTGATGGAGGTGCCCGTTCAGCCGACGAAGCGACGGTTCACCTCCGTCCAGTTCACCAACGACCACCAGGCCTCGATATAAGCGGGCCGCCGGTTCTGATACGTCAGGTAGTAGGCGTGCTCCCAAACATCGAGGCCCAGCAGGGGAGTGCCCCGCTCGATCCCTGGCAGATCCATCAAAGGGTTGTCCTGGTTGGCGGTGCTGGTGATCGCCAGCGTGCCATCGGGCTTGCGGATCAACCAGGCCCACCCCGAACCGAACCGGCTTGCCGCCGCCTGGGTGAACTGGCTCTGCATGGCCTCCAGCGAGCCGAAACTGGCTTGGATGGCGGTCAGCAGCTCGGGTGAGGGAGCCCCTCCCTGCCCCACGGGCGCCATGGCGGTCCAAAATTGGCTGTGGTTCCAATGCCCCCCGCCGTTGTTGCGTACCGCCTCCGGAAACCGGGAGATCTGGCCCTGCAGCTCCTCTAGGCCCAGCTCCCGCAGGGCCGGGTTGGCCTTGATCTGGCCGTTGAGGTTGGCCACATAGGCACCGTGGTGCCGGTCATGGTGGATGGTCATGGTGGTGGCATCGATCGCCGGCTCCAGGGCCTCGGCGGCGTAGGGAAGGGGCGGCAGGCTGAAGTTGGCCCAGGCCGGCAGGGCGGCGCCCAGCAGCAGGAGAACGGCCGTCAGAGGCGCAAGCCACCTCCTAAGGGAGGGAAGGGAAGGCATCGGAAAAGCTGCAGTTCTTGCCAGCTTGCCGGAGCGTCCATGCCCTCAACATCCTGGTGCCTCAACGGTTGATCAGGCGCCGCAAACTGCTGAGAAACACCTCCATCGAGCCAACCGCCAGCCCCACGCTGAGCAGATTCACTGCCCATCCGAGGAGGTAGAAGGCTGGCAAGAGCTGGGGAGCCATGCCTCCTGCCAACGACGTCAGAAGGTAATCGAGGGCCCCATCGAGCATGGAGAACAGCGAGGCCAAAAACATGGCCAGGGAGGCCTGGATCAGGGGTTCCATCTCCTCGTGGTGGGAGGGGAGGTGGCGCGCCAGATTGATCTGGAAGTTGGCCACCAGAACCAGCACCGCAAAAACCGTGATCTGGGTGAGTTGGCGCTGGCTGGCTACCTCCCTGGCTTCCAGAACGAGATAGGCCACAGCCACCGCCCAGAGCAACAAGCGCAGGATGGGCAGGCTCCAGTGCTGCAGCCTCCAAAGCCAGGCCCTTTGTCCTGAGGTCATGGTTCCGATTGGAATCCCCCTCTTCCTACTGGGGCCGGCCCCATGAAGAAAAGCCGCAGATCCGCAATCGGTCGCTGGTCGCTCGCCAGGCTTGGGGCATGAGCCTCATGCACTGCCCCCTCTGTATAGGTCTGGCCCTGTTGTCTGTCGTCCGGGCCGCTTCCCATCTACTTCTGGTGGGATTGCGCCTGGCTCCTGGAGCTGCGGTGTAAGGCAAAAAAAAGCCGCCCCATGGGGCGGCTCAATGGCCTTTAGCCCCTGGGTTTACCAGCGCTGACCGCCACCGCCACCGCCACCGGAACCGCCGCCGCTGGAGCCACGGGGCTCAGCCTTGTTGACACGGATGTTGCGACCCATCCACTCCACATCTTGGAGATCATCGATCGCCTTGGTTTCCTCGACGGCTGAGGACATGTCGACGAAGGCAAAACCACGCTTGCGGCCAGTGTCGCGATCGAGGGGGAGGGTGCACTTGCTGACGGAGCCATATTCAGCAAAGAGGCTTTTGAGATCTTCCACTTCGGCATCGAAGGAAAGATTACCGACGTAAATGGTCATGAAATGAAAAGGTATGGACCGATTCGTCGAAATCCCTGGAGAAAGCTGGCCTTGGTGGTGAAGTCTTATCGAGCTCGCCGCACTGGGGTCAAAACCCGCTGAAGAGTGTTCGTTGAATCGAATTCACCCTACAGCAGGGAGCGTGGATGGCTCAGGTGCCGGGGGGAATCAGCATCCAGCAGATGGAAATGGCCACGCCACTGAAGGCCACCACCACCAGGGGCCAGCTGCTGTCGAGATCCTCCAGGCGCTGGCGCAGTTTCTCCTGGGCTGGGCCCTCCTCCATCGATTCCATGGAGGCATAGCGGCGCCCGATCCAGATCACCAGGACGAAGGCCACAAGGGTTACCACGTAGGCCACCACATACACCTGATCCAGAAAGGTCAGAAAGGGCAAGGCCGGCAGCTCATCCCGGTAGGCCTGCTGGAGGAACACAAGGGTGAGCAGCACCGTGACGGGAATGCTGGCCCGGGCATCTTGCTCATCGGGTCGCACCTTGAACACCAGCAGCACCATGGCCATCAGCACCGCCAAGGGCAGCAGCAGGCGCCAGAAGGAGGCCCAGGAGGAGGTGCCGAACGAGGTTTCAAACAGGACCAGGCTGTAATCCAGCTCGGAGCCACCCCGGCCCAGGGTGCTGGCGTAGTGGTGGCGATATTCGGCGATCGACCACCCCTGGTTAAGCCAGCCGATGATGTGGGCAAAGAGCCCCATGCCGCTGTTGCGGCTGTCCGGTTCCAGCCGGAGCTCCTGGTAGGTGAGCCCGCCGTCGACGTCGTCCACTTCAAAGGCCAGGGGCAGGCTGACGCTCATGAAGGGGTAGTGGCGGAAGCTGGCCTTGTCGACGTAATACCGGCCCCGGAAGGAAAACAACTGGTAGTAACTGCCGTTGGCAAGGCGCTCCGGCACCTCCCCAACGGGCTCCAGCAGGGGAGGAGCATCTGTGATCAGGGTGTTGATCAGGCCAAAGCGCTGCTCGATCGTGGTGCCCTTCGACTCCAGATAGCGCTGCAGGGGCTCCTCCCAGATCATCCAGAGGTAGCCGCTGGCGGCATAGCTGGGGATGCCCAGCTCCAGCTCGGAGGTGGTGTTGGCGTAGATCCCAACCTTCACGTGGTGTGTGGCTGACGCCAGATCCTCCAGGTCGGTGCGGGCTTCGTCGTCGCTGAGCAGGGTGCCCCGCAGGGTGCTCCAGCCACTGGGAGGCAGCTGGGACGGATCGGTGTTGAGGGCCCGGGCGGAGGTGGCGAGGCGCAGGTTGTCGCGGCTGCGCACCTGAACGACATCAATCCTGCTAATGGCC
>JBBARZ010000020.1:0-26475 GCA_040399505.1 Cyanobium sp. | reverse complement strand
CGGCCAGGGCCCGAATCGTGGTGCTCTTTCCCGTGCCCCGATCCCCCATGATCATTACTCCACCGATGCGCGGATCGATCACGTTCAGCAACAGGCCGAGCTTCATCTCCTCTTGACCCACCACCTGGGTGAAGGGAAACACCCTGCGCTTACTGCTCACACTCACAGATCAGGAGAGAACGGCCGAACGGGCGATTGTTTCACAGCCCCAGGCTCCCCAGTGGCTGACGCGGGCTTCGCTGATGGAGCAGGACCATCAGCGGGCAACAGGCTGATCACCTGGGGAGGGGTGGCGTCCGCCGGATAGATGAGCCGCACCTGAATCTGCCGCACGGCCCCGGGGGGGAGAGTGATGGTGCCGAGGGGTGGTCCCTCCTGCCCGGCCCGTTGCACCAGATGGAAGGCTTGCTTGCCAGCAGGACGCCCCTGGACCCCATCCAACCCACTCACTTCAACTGTGCCGCGAAACATCACCGGTCCCTTGGAGCTCGGCGTACCAGGATTCGCCTCGGCAACCGCCGGAGCCCCTCGAAAACGCAGACCCCCCTGAGGCCCATCGCTCTTGAGGGGCGATTCGATCGCCAGGGCCAAACGCTGTTGGCGTGGCGTGTCGTTGCGGAGGGGGAGGGTGAGGGCGTAGGTCACTCCGTAGTTGCCATGGGCAGCCCAGGCCGTGCCGGGATAAGCGGCACTGAGCTCAGCCGTTTGCACCTGACCGGTGCCAAGGGTGCCCCGCTCCAGAGAACTGATGGGCCAGGAGATGGGTGCCCTGGAGGCCGAAAAGGTGGCGGCGCCCGGATCGGTGAGGCGCCCCGTCCAGATGGATCCGCGCTGCACCCCACTGACCCGGGAATACACCATGCGACCAGGGGCTCCTCGAGGCGTGGGTGCATGTTCCTTCGGGCTCAACCCACCTGCCAGGATCTGAGCCCAGAGAGCCGGAGGTGGTGGAGCCCCCTGGGGGCCAAAGGCCGCCAGGGTGGCCATATCCACAGGGCCATCGCTGCTGAACCGCAGTTGCAGATTGCGGCCATTGAGCAGGGGATCCAGGCCCCGCACCGGGAGGGGAAGCACCATCAGGGAGGTAAGGGTGCCTGGGGTGAGGGTCCAACTCTCGGGCCAGCCGTCCTGGGGTCTGGGGTGACGCAACAGAAGCTCGGTGGCCACCCGACTTCCAGGGCCGGCCCACACCGGGGTGAGGCCCTGTGGCATCAGAGGCGGGAGGGGGAGAAAGGGGGCCTGAGGATCCTTCCCATCCACGGACTGGGAAAGGGCCGTGGAACCGGCGAGCAGGCGGAGCTGCACTGGCTGTGGACCTCGAGGTGCGGCAACCACCGCCAGCCAAAGAGTGGAAGAGAGCGTTTCAGGCTTGCCCGCATACACATGGTGGCTGAAGAGCTCAAAGGTGCCGATCTGGGGCGCATCCAGGTGGACGCCTTGTCCGGCCAAAGGGATCCCGCCGAGACGGCCTCCCCCTCGGAACGTGGACAACAGAATGCCCGGGGCCACAATCAGCTCAGGATTGTTGTCATTCAGCACTGGGGTGGCATCCAGACCACCCGGGAGGGGTTCCACAGCCTGGGGACGGAGGCGTGTGGGCAGTGAAGACTGGCTGAAGGCAGGGCCCAACCAGGTAGCCGCACTCCATCCTGCGAGCACCAGGGCCCAGCGGCAACAGGCGATTGCCTTGAAGATGGGGGTTGGCCAGGTCATTTGCGCTTGCCAATAAGGGCACGGCTCACCTCGGCGGCCATGGCCCGGATCAGGTCGGCGGAGCGGGGATCGTTGAACGGTCCCTTCACTAGAAAAGAGGCCACGGCCCTTTGGCCATTGGGGAGCTGAATCAAACCGGCATCCGCGTAGGCGATGCCGATATCACCGGTTTTGTTATACACAGTCACGCCAAAGGGGAGAAGCTCGTCATCGGGTGAAGAGCTCTCCTTGCCGAAGCCCTTCAATAGTCCTGCCGGCAAGAGTGTATTTGTACTGGAAGTGGCAAGGATTTCTCGGAACAGATCGCGGGCGCGTGGGCCCAGCTTCTCCCCTGTGTCTACCAGGGCCATGGTGTGGGCGAGGTCGCGGGCACTGGTGGTGTTTGTGCCGTCGAGATCGGGAAGCCAGTTGCGCAGGATGGTGGCGCTCAAGCCCAGATCCTGGAAGATCATATTCAAGGCCTCCTTGCCACCCAGGCGTTTGATGAGCAGGTTTGTGGCACTGTTGTCGCTGATGCGAATCATCTCCGTGGCCGCTTCGTAGAACGGGAACCGCGTGCCAAGGGGTTTGTTGGCCATCCACCCAGCACCACCACCCTGGGTTTCTTTCGTGAGGGGGAGGGGTTCATCCCAGCGCAGCCGACCGTGGTCGTAGCGGTCGAGCGCCACCAGAAGGATGGGGGTCTTGATCGAGCTAGCGGCAGGCAAGGGCTCGTCGGGATTGAGTTCGGCGTAACGCCCATCATCCAGAACAAGCAGATAGCCCGCCGCCTTGAGCCCTTTCTGCGCGGCAGCAAGTTTGGCCCAGCGTTGACTCACGTTGGTGAGTTCCCGCCTGGGCTCGAAGCGACCCTGTTGACGATGGCCATCGGGAAGGAGCTTGGGGGCGGGATCTAGGCCGGGCACACCAACGGCCCCCTGGGCCAGGCGGGGTGCCAAAAGCTTCAGGCCGGTTCCGGCGATCACCCCCAGGCCAGCGCCAATCACGATGAGTCTGGCGAACAGAAGCAGGGGCCCATTGGTGGGGGAACCGTAGGGGCGGGACGGGCGACCGTTCGTCACGAGGGTGCGCTGGGGATCAAGCTGCCCCGACCCTAAGGGCCCTTCCCCATCCCGACACCGCGGCGGCTGGCCCAGCGCAACTGGCACACCATGCCCCGCAGCAAGGCGAGATCGTTGTCGGTGAGCTGGGCACGCTGGAGGAGAGCCCGTACCTTCGCCATACGGGCATGGGCCGTATGGGGCAGGAGAAAACCCACCTCCAGGAGCAGGGCTTCCGCATCGGCGAGGGCCCCTTCGATGGCGCCCCGTGCAGCAAGAGGCTGGGTGGTGCCCTCATTCCCCTCTCTCTTCCCCTGGCGAAGCATCCACAGGTGGTGGAGCGCCACGGCCACGGCATGGGACAGGTTGAGGGAGGGGTAGACCTCAGCGGCAGGGATGTGGAGCAGGTAACCAGCCTGAAGAAGTTCGTCATTGGAGAGGCCCCGATCCTCCCTGCCAAAGACAAGGGCCACCCCCTGGTGAGGGTCTTGGCTTGGCTGGTGCTCCATAAGCCAAGCAAGAGCATCTCCTGGCGATCGCAATGGCAGAGGCGGACCCTCCAGCCGACCCGTTGCCGCCACCACCCGGGAACAATCGGCAAGCGCGGCGGCTAGATCGGGATAGAACTGGGCCTCCTCAAGGTGGGCGACGCCATGCACAGCCATCTGGCGGGCTTCAGCGCCAAGGGGATCACAACGGGGAGCCACCAAGCGAAGCTGCCCGATGCCGAAGTTGGCGCAAAGGCGTGCCACGCTGCCCACATTGCGGGCACCGGCAGGCTCAACGAGCACCAGATGGGGGATCAAGGGAGGCTGTGGAGGAAGGCCAACAGATCAGCCATCGTCTGGGGATCGGGTTGGAAGCGGGGCATGGGGGGCGTGCGGCCGCTGACTACCTGCTGAATGAGCTGGCGATCATTTTTCCGCTGAACCACACCATGAAGGTTGGGACCAACCAGTCCCTGGGCGGCAAGACCATGGCACCCTGCGCAGTTCAAGCGAAACAGGCGGCCGCCGTTGCCCGCATCGCCCGTCAGTTGGAGGGTTGCACGGGTGTAGGGATCACTTTGCAATCCGGGCAACAACACGGCCAGGCTGAAGGTCAGGACGGCAACTCCGGCCATCAGGGCCAACAGGGTGAGCAGACGTCTGCCCTTCGGTGGCTCCTGCCCCGATGGCAGCGCAGGGCTTGAGGCAACAGCAGCTAGGGGTGGAGTGCCTGTCACAGAATGAAAAAAGGTCGCCAGAAAGAATTGGTGCGTGGAAGAATGTCAGTCGCGCCCTTCGGTGATTCTCAATGATCGAACCCCTCCTCTGTGGGATCGTGCTCGGATTGATTCCCGTCACCCTTGTGGGTTTGTTTGTAGCTGCATGGAACCAATACCGTCGCGGAAGTGCTCTGGGCTAGGTCCATGCCCCTCAGCGCAGCCCTTGTCGTCTAACGCACTTCAGCCGTCGACGCAGACGACGACTAAAACCAAAGGCCGCCCCTAAACCCAGGAGTGGCAATGGTCCAGGGGTCTGAACAGGAGCCTGGCCTGAAAAAAGGGGAGGATCTCCAGGCAGAGGTTCTGGCTTGGGGACGACAGGAGGGATCTCAGAGCGTGAGGCAACGATCGAAGGCTTCCGCTCTTGAGGCTTGTGTGCCGGAGGCTTTGATACAGGGGGCTGGGATTTAACCGGCTTAGACGCGGGCTTTGGAGCCGGAGTTACAGGAGGAATAGAAAGAGTGGACAGCCGGGGAACGGCTGGCTTGCGGGGTTCTGCCGGTGGGAGTGCGGGAGGACCCAGAACCGTCATCACACATGAAATGCAGATGGGGTCATCGGCGATGTAGCCCACATCAGGACCCCGCCGATTGGGCCGTGAACGGGTGGAGTCACTGGGAGGCCCAAGACCAGCACCGACTTGGTCAAAGAGGGACAGCAGCGCAAGTCGTGTCTCTCGAGACTGAATGGATGGCAGCCTTTCAGCGGCGGCACCAATAGGCACTATCACTGCACCGCTCAGCAAACCCAGCATCCCAAACAAACCCGCCGCCCGCCACCCGAAGGGAAGGGGGTGACAAGGGGTGATCTGCCTGTTAAAACATGCTGGGAGAACGAGAGACACGATCAAAACCGAAGATGTCTGCTGCCTGTGCTCTTGCGAGACGAAGGTCACAGATTTTGCATTCTTTCGAATTCTACATCCGTTGCGTAAAAAATGACCACAGCTTCCGTGCATTCGTTGACTGCACGATTTTTTGTGCCTGAAGCTTCTTAGGCGCAATGGATTTCCAGCCAGCTAAGGGCTGACCATTTTTTATTTGGGGTCCTCGAACGTCAGAAAAACCAACGCACTGGATCCGTAAACCCTTCGTTGCTTCTCCTGCCAGCCCCTGGGAACGACGACAGTTGAGTCCTTCCCACACTCCCAAATCAACGTCCCCCCGGGGGCCAACCACCCCCCAGCAGCCGCAGCAGCTGTTAATGGTGCATGCAAGCCAGCTGCCCAAGGGGGGTCGGCATAGATCAGATCAAAGGGCTCAAAACCGTTGGCTGCCGCGCCGCGACGAAGAAACCGCAATGCTTCCTGCTGAACGACAGTCACCACGGACTCCGATCGACCTTCCTTCGCCAAGGCAGCAGCCACCGCTTCGAGATTGGCACGAGCAACAGCTGCCATTCGCGGATCAATCTCCACCACCATCACGCAGGCTGCGCCTCGCTGCAGGGCCTCACAGGCCATAACGGCACTGCCACCACAGAGTTCCAGCCAACGGCAATCTCTGAGCTCTGGAGCAAGCATGTTCATCACCGCTGAACGCACACGCCCCGTTGTGGGCCGCGCCAGCCCCCCCTTTGGGCTCCGCAGCCGTCGACCACCACTCAACCGCAACACCATCGTTCACCTCCTCCTGGATGGATGGGCCACGCGGCCTATCGGATCGCGGCCAACCAGAGCAGCCAGCGGCGCAACAGAGCTTCGCCCGCACCACTGGATTTCTCCGGGTGAAACTGACAAGCCCCAACCTCCCCTTGCCACACTGCGGCCGTTGCCAGCCCCTCCCCCCAGGCCACCTGTGCCGTCACGCAGGACGGATCCTTGGGAACCGCTGCGTAGGAATGGACGAAGTACATCCAACTTTCAGGGGTTTGAGGCGGCAGGAGGGGGGAGGGTCGGGAGGGCACCAGCGGCGCCCAGCCCATGTGGGGGATGGGATGGCCCGGCCACCGAGGCAGGGCCTCCACCCGCCCAGCCAACAACCCCAACCCCTCTGCCTTTCCCTCCGAACTGCTTTCAAACAAAAGCTGCAAGCCCAGACAAATGCCCAACAGGGGGCGGCCCACCCCGCAAGAGCGCCGAAGAGGTTCAACCAGATCTGCCGCCGCCAGCCGCTCCATCGCCGGATCGAAGGCTCCAACTCCAGGGAGCACAAGAGCCGTGCATCCCTCCATGGCCGACGCTCCCTGCACGGGCACCACTTCCGCCCCCAAGCGCTCAAAGGCACGCTGAACGGAATGGAGGTTGCCCATCCCGTAATCCACTAGGCCCAACCGCGTCATCAAACGATTCACGCCGGAGAACAGAGCCGTTCGCCAGGATGGTTTAAGGGTGGTGCGGTGGATAGGTTGAGGCCATTGAGATGGTCGAGAAATTGATACAAACGACCCACCCGCCGCTTGTCAAAGCGCAGCCTTAAGGAGGGTCTCAGGATTCCGTTGTCATCCACACTCTCCCCTGCAGCGATGGCACCATCCTCCAACAGATCCCCAAAATGCTGGTTGAGCCCAGGAAGTTCCTCAGGAGGAATGGGCGCATTCAGCAGCAGCTCCACCCGATCCTGCTGGAGGCGAGCACTGTGATAAACCCGATAAAAATGGCAGATGCGCGCCACCGCATCAGAAGCGCTGCAGGCCTCCACCACCAGGGAGCGATCTTCCGGGAGGATCAGCCCCCGGTTGGCCAGCACACCAGTGATATTGGCTTGCCACATCTGCCAAAAATCATCCCCCTCCGGAGCCAAAACCACCAGGGGAATCGGCGATGTGCGACCCGTTTGAATCAAGGTGAGAGATTCAAAGAGCTCATCCAAGGTGCCAAAGCCTCCCGGAAGAACCACCAGAGCATCACTTTCCCGGAGGAAAAACAACTTACGTGTAAAGAAATAGCGGAAATAGAGCAGGCGACCTGAACGGTCACTCACATAGGGATTGGGATGCTGTTCATAAGGCAAATCAACATTCAGGCCGATGCTGTGGGGCGTGCCCGCCCCGCTGTTAGCGGCTTCCATCACACCACCACCGGCGCCGGTCATGACGTCGAACCCGGCCTCCACGGCCAGACGGGCCAACTGCTCCGCCAACCCGTAGGACGGATCATGGGATTGGATGCGCGCCGAGCCGAACACGCTGATCTTGCGGACGCCCCGACTGGGGCGAAACACCTGCAGGGCCTCGCTGATATCAGCCAGGGAGCCAGTGATCAGGCGCCACACTTCCTCATCTTCTTTCTCCGCACGGGCGACCTCGAGCAAGGAGAGCACCGCTTGCTCGATGCGGCGGCGCTGGGGGTGCCCCTCCAATTCCTGGCCAAGCGCTTCCAAAGGCCCGCGGCCCTTCGGGTGGGATTCGATCGAGCAGATCGTGTTGGACAGAAGGGAGATCGCGAGTGACGAAACCTGGGTTCAGCAGGTCTGAGATCAGAGGTACTTGGTAATCGTGCCGCTGAGAGTGCCTTTCGGCACCGCTCCCACAACGGTTTCTACCTTCTGGCCGCCCTTGAACAGCATCAGGGTGGGGATGCTGCGGATGCCGTACTGACTGGCCACGTTGGGGTTTTCGTCTGTGTTCAGCTTGAACACCTTGATCTGGCCCTCAAACTCTTTGGCGATCTCATCAACGATAGGGGCCACCATCCGGCAAGGACCACACCATGGGGCCCAAAAATCCACCAGCACTGGCTCCGCACTCTTGAGCACATCCTGCTCGAAGGAGGCATCGGTAACAGCCGGAGCACTGGACATCTGGGAAAGGGCAGGAATTATCTGGAATCTAGCAACGCTACTTCAGCTCTCCAACAACCCCTAGGCAAGCGTTGCAGGCCGTTGCACAGCCAGGAAATGGCGACGCTGGTGGAAGACAAAAGGCCCGGACGCGCCGGGCCGAACGGTGTGAGGAGTGTGCGAGCCGAGGCCCCCACATCCACAGGGTAGCCGCTACTTGCCCATCCCCAGTTGTTGGGCTTTCTGGTAAACCTTGCCCTCGGTGAGCAGAGATGGGGCAACCACCACTTCCACCTGTTGCATTTCCTTCAAGGTGCGAGCGCCCAAGGTGCCCATAGACGTGCGGATGCAACCCAGCAAATTCTGGGTGCCATCATCGAGGCTGGCGGGACCCCGCAGGATTTTCTCCAGACTGCCTGTGGTGCCGACCTGAATGCGGGTGCCCCGCGGCAGCACAGGACTCGGAGTGGCCATCCCCCAATGGAAGCCCCGGCCGGGGGCCTCAGACGCCCTGGCGATGGGAGATCCGATCATCACCGCATCGGCCCCACAGGCCAGGCACTTGCAGATATCCCCCCCAGTCACGATCCCTCCATCGGCAATCACGGGGACCAGACAACCACTCTCCTGCAGATAGTGATCCCGGGCCGCCGCACAGTCGGCCACAGCCGTGGCCTGGGGGATGCCGATTCCCAGCACCCCCCTGGAGGTGCAGGCCGCCCCAGGCCCGATTCCCACCATCACGCCCGCCGCCCCCGCTCGCATCAGCTGGAGCGCCACCTCATAGGTCACGCAATTGCCAATCACGACGGGCACCCCCAGATCCCGGCAGAGGGCTTGTAGATCGAGGCTCTGGCGGCCTGCAGGTCCCACATGCTCTGTGGACACCACGGTGGCCTGCACGAACAGAAGGTCCGCTCCGGATTCCGCCACCACTTGGCCGAATCGCATGGCAGCCACTGGTGTGGCGCTCACCGCAGCGATCCCGCCGCGCTCCTTGATCTCGGCGATGCGCCGACACACCAGCTCCTCCTGAACAGGCTGGCTGTAGAGCTCCTGCATCAGGGACACAAAACCATCTTTCCCCACCGCGGCGATCCGATCCAGCACTGGGTTCGGATCCTCATAGCGGCACTGCACACCCTCCAGGTTCAGCACTCCAAGAGCTCCGAGGCGGGAGAGTTCCACGGCCATGCCCACATCCACCACCCCATCCATGGCACTGGCGATGATTGGGATCTCTCGCTCAATGCCAGCCAGAGTCCAGTGGCTGTCGGTCACATCTGGATCGACCGTGCGGCCACCAGGCACCAGAGCGATTTCATCAATGCCGTAAGCGCGACGGACGGTGCGGAAACGGCCGAGCGAGAGGGTCAAGGGAGCTAGAGGGATTCGGGACAAGCTATCAAGAGGTTGGACGGACCTCCCCCCTTCGCAAATCCCTGCCCCAAGGCCGCTCAGGAGCCGCGGAAGGCATCCCAGCGCCGCTTCCAATCCTCAAGGATTTCCTTTCTGTCACTACTGCGGGTGAGCCGGGTGACGGAAAAGTTGAACAACCAGATCAAGCCGCCCAGTTGAAGCAAACGCGGCAGCAGGGGAACATCATCAAGGGTGTCGAGAAGAGCCAAGTAAAGCTTGATCACCAGCAAGCCCCCCAGCAGTAGGCCAAGGCCCCGTAAAGGTCCATTCAGACGATCCCACTGCCCCCCCAGATCGGCCTGCTCAAACCAATCCTTCGCCTTTCCGATCAGGAGATCAAATTCCCCTCCTTCAGCACTGGCGTCAGTGGCCAGGCCAGTAGAGAGTGGCGGGACATCCAGAGTTGCAGCCACTGTGGGTTCACCAGCAGCTTCTAGGGCGGGAGCAGATGCAGGCTCCGATGCACTGGCGGGTACCCCGAGGGAAGAAACAGAAGGTGCCTCGACATCAGCCGTTTCGTAGGTTCCCACCATGGGACGGGCTGTTGCAGCTTCCAGGGTGGGGGTAGGGGAAGGGGGATGGGGATCGGGCAGATCGTCCTCATCCAACGCTGCCGCCAAGACAGCTTCCAAATCCCCTGGGCCTTCACTCCCCCCGTAGCTGATCACCCCCTCGGAAGTTCCACTCTCGGACGCACCGTCTGGCTCCTGCTGGGAGGGATCGTGCCCGGAGGAAGGAGCGGTTTCGGACATCTAACGCAGCAGTAGTCTTCGATCACTTTAGGCAGCTTCTGCCTACTAGGCAGCCCATTCACCATCAGGCGTTCAAGGGCCGTAAGCCAAGGCGTCCCTCGAGGGCAGACAGGGGGAGCCTCAAGGGAAAGAGTCCTTCCATGAGTTGGCGCACGAGTTCAGCTCCGATCTCCCGGGCCAGCCTGGGGCTGTGGGCCGGCAGGGCAGGCAGCCGCCGTCCCTCCACCTCAATCCAGCCGCTCCGAAGAGCGCTATAACTCACTCCCCCGAAGGAAGGCTTCAATCGCCGGGGGATGGCCACATCCAGCACCGGCGCCTCCAGGGCCCGGTTACTTGTGGCAGCACCGGCTGCCGTGGGGCCATCGATGAGAGGCACGGGAGCAGCAAGAGCCACCATCAGCACCTCACCCTGACCTTCCATCGAACCTGCCCTCAACCAGCGGGCCTGAAGGCCGTGAACGGGAGCACACACCGCCGCAACGGCCCCTGGGGTGCGGGCGTGGCCACTGACGAGCCGCCTGGGCTGGGGCTGATGCCCACCTCCCGACCCCACCACCCAACCCAGAGCCCCACCCACCAGAACCGGTGACCCCGGACCGAGCAAAGCCAGGCCCGGCATGGCGAGGCCGATGCTGTCTGCCCCGGAGCAGGTGTAGAGAGCCTGGGCGAAGGGACCAAGCAAGGGGCCGTAGGGGGTGTGGAGCAACCCCTCCGCGCTGCTGACGGCAACCACCCCGTTTTCACTGATGGCCCTGGGCAGCAGCAGGTGCCCGCTGCTGATGTCCTCCAGGCCAAGAGAGGTGTGCAGATCCCGCCGGGGGTATAGGGGGGTGACCTCCCCAGCCCCAGTCAGCTCTACCACCCCGCCCGCCAGCCACTGGGCAAGAACTCGCCCCCCTCCTTGGGACAAGACCAGATCCGTCCCAGATCCCGCGGCCAAGGCCTTGACCCCAGCCAGCTGGGGATCTCGCAAACGGATCGGCGGATCCGTGGGCCCCAGGGCGAGATGGAGGCTGATGTGGCTGGTGAATTCGGCGGTGGCCGCCACGACCACGTCCGTCTGTCTGTAGGCCTCAGCCAGGCCCACCTCCTGCACCAGACGGCGAAACTCCGCGGCCAGGCAGACGCGAAGCAAGCCTTCGGTCTGGCGACGCTGGAGCTCCGCCTCCGTGCGGCAGGGAAGATCAGGCAACATCATTAGCCACAAACAGCGAATAGCCAGCAAAAGAGGGGTGGGGGAGGCAGGACCCGGGAGCCTCAGATAAAGTGACAGTTGACCCAGGTGTCTGTGCATGGCGGATCCAACCGGACAGCTCCCAGGGCCTGGCGAAGGGGGTCCGGGTGACAATGGTCCGGGCGATCAACCTCCGGGGGGCAGCGGCCCAGGAGATAACGGTCCCGGAGACGGCGACGGACGCATCATCCAGACCGATCTGCGGAACGAGATGTCGCGCTCCTACATGGAGTATGCGATGAGTGTGATCGTGGGTCGGGCCTTGCCCGATGCCCGCGACGGCTTGAAACCGGTGCATCGCCGCATTCTCTATGCGATGTACGAATTGGGCCTCACCAGCGACAGGCCATATCGCAAATGCGCCCGCGTTGTTGGGGAAGTTCTTGGTAAATATCATCCCCATGGGGATACGGCCGTTTACGACGCCCTGGTGCGCATGGCGCAGAACTTCTCCATGCGCATGCCCCTGATCGATGGGCACGGCAACTTTGGGTCGGTGGATAACGATCCACCCGCCGCCATGCGCTACACCGAATCGCGCCTGCAGGCCCTCACCAGCGACAGCCTGCTGGAGGACATCGAGAGCGAAACCGTCGATTTCATCGACAACTTCGATGGCTCCCAGCAGGAGCCCACCGTGATGCCTGCCCGCATCCCCCAGCTCCTGCTGAATGGCTCCACGGGCATCGCCGTGGGCATGGCCACCAACATCCCACCCCACAACCTGGGGGAACTGATCGATGGACTGCAGGCTCTGATCGCCGATCCGGAGCTGGACGACCGGGGTCTGATGGCCTACATCCACGGACCCGATTTCCCCACCGGCGGGCAAGTGCTGGGACGCAGTGGCATTCGGGAGATGTATCTCACCGGCCGGGGCTCGGTGACCATGCGCGGCGTGGCCAAGATCGAAACCATCGAAGCCCCAGGCCGGCCCGACCGGGACGCAGTGATCATCAATGAACTGCCCTACCAGACCAATAAAGCGGCCCTGATCGAGCGCATCGCTGAATTGGTGAACGACAAGAAGCTGGAGGGGATTGCCGATATCCGGGATGAAAGCGACCGGGATGGCATGCGGATCGTGATCGAGCTCAGGCGCGATGCCTATCCCCAGGTCGTGCTCAACAACCTCTTCAAGCTGACGCCGCTGCAGAGCAATTTCAACGCCTACATGCTCGCCCTGGTGGGCAATGAGCCGGTGCTGCTCACCCTGCGAAAAATGCTGCAGGTGTTTCTCGACTTCCGAGTCGAGACCATTGAACGGCGCACCCGCTACCTGCTTCGGAAGGCCGAGGAACGGGATCACATTCTGTTGGGTCTGCTGATCGCCCTCGACAACCTCGATGCGATCATTGCCCTGATTCGAGCTGCCGCCGATACGGCCTCAGCCCGCGAGGGGCTGGTAGCGGAATTCGGCCTGAGCGAGATCCAGGCCGATGCCATCCTGCAGATGCAGCTGCGGCGGCTCACGGCCCTTGAAGCCGACAAGATCCGCCTGGAACATGAGGATCTGCTGGCCAAGATCACCGATTACACCGACATCCTGGGGCGACGGGAGCGGGTGTTTGGCCTGATCAGCGAAGAGCTGCAGGCCATCCGAACCAAATACGACTCCCCTCGCCGCACCGAGATCCTCGACCTGGAAGGCGGCCTGGAGGACATCGACCTGATCGCCAATGAACGCTCGGTGGTGCTCCTGACCGAGACGGGCTATCTCAAGCGCATGCCGGTGAGCGAATTCGAGGCCACCAGCAGGGGCACCCGGGGCAAGGCCGGAACCCGCTCCCAGGGGGAGGAGGGGGTGAAGCTGTTCATCAGTTGCAACGACCACGACGCTCTTCTGCTCTTCAGTGATCGGGGTGTGGTGTATTCGCTTCCGGCCTACCGGGTGCCCATCTCTAGCCGCACCGCCAAAGGCACGCCCATCGTGCAGCTGCTGCCCATCCCCCGGGAGGAGGCCATCACCTCCCTCCTGGCAGTGAGCAGTTTCGGGGAGGAGCAGCTCGTGATGCTCACCAGCAAGGGCTACATCAAGCGCACCACCCTTTCGGCCTTCGCCAACATCCGCGTGAACGGCCTAATCGCCATCTCCCTGGAAGAGGGCGATGCCCTGCGCTGGGTGCGACTGGCCCTGCCCGGCGACAGCGTGCTGATCGGTTCGCTCAAGGGCATGACCATCCACTTTCGGCTCAGCGATGAGGAGCTGCGGCCCCTGGGGCGTACGGCCCGCGGGGTGCGTTCCATGAACCTTCGCAACGGCGATCAGCTTGTAAGCATGGATGTGCTTCCTGCGGAGCTGGCGGACCGCGTTGCAGCAGTAGGTGCTGAGGAAGAGGCCGATGCAGAGGAGGTTGTGAGCAGCGAAGGGCCCTGGGTGCTTGTGGCGAGCGCCAGTGGCCTGGGCAAACGGGTGCCCGTGCAGCAATTCCGTCTCCAGAAACGGGCCGGCATGGGGCTGCGAGCCATCCGCTTCCGCAAGGATGGCGATGTGTTGGTGGGGTTGAAGGTGTTGGGGGCCGGGGAAGAACTGCTGCTCGTCAGCGAGCGGGGAGTCATTGTGCGCATGAGGGCCGATGCGATCCCCCAACAGTCGAGGGCCGCCACAGGCGTACGCCTGCAGCGTCTAGATACGGGGGATCGGCTGACGGAAGTGGTGCTGGTGCCTCAGGCAGCAGCAGAGCCTGAAGGGGATGGAGAGAGCTCAGTCGACGGGGAGAGCATCGACATCACGGCTGCAGATGGAGCTGTCGATCCCCCTGACCAAGGGTCTTGATGCCTCAAGACCCGGATAGGACCTGGCATAGCGGCGATGCCCTGGTGATCGGCGCTGGCCCAGCAGCCCTTTCCATCGCCGCTGAGCTGGCGGCGTTAGGGGTTGGGGTGGCTGGCCTGGCTCCCTTGGATCCAGCGGCTCCCTGGACCAACACCTATGGCATCTGGACTGAGGAAGTGGATGCCCTTGGACTGGGCCACCTTCTCTCCCATCGCTGGAGCAACACCGTGAGCTATTTCGGCCCAGGCGGCAATGAGGGAGTGGATGGCCTCGTCCGCCATGGCCGCTCTTACGGACTCTTCGACAAAGCAGCGCTCCAGCTGCACTGGCTGGAGCGCTGCGGCCAGGCTGGTGTGCCCTGGTATCGGGGACGCGCCACGTCCATCCGCCATGACACACAAGCCTCCATCGTGACCAGCTCCGCTGGTGATGTCTTTGAGGTTCGTCTGGTGGTAGATGCCAGCGGCCATGATCCCGTCTTCGTGGTGCGCGGCAGCGATGGCCCGGTGGCAGGCCAGGCGGCCTACGGGATCGTGGGGCGCTTCAGCGCGGATCCGATCGCCCCGGGGCAGTTTGTGTTCATGGATTACCGATCGGATCACCTCTCCGACGCCGAGCGGCGGGAGCCACCCACCTTTCTCTATGCCATGGATCTGGGGGAGGGGGTGTTCTTCGTGGAGGAAACCTCCCTTGCACTCGCCCCACCTGTGCCTTTCCCCACGCTCCAGGCCCGGCTGCTCAGACGCCTAGCCCACCGGGGTGTGGAGGTGAAGGAGGTGTTGCACGAGGAGTTCTGCCTCTTTCCCATGAATCCAGCCCTGCCGGATCTCCACCAGCGGGTGGTGGGCTTTGGTGGGGCGGGAGGCCTGGTGCATCCGGCTTCTGGATACATGGTGGGCAGCCTGCTGCGGCGGGCGCCGGATCTGGCGGAGGCCATTGCCGCCGGCCTGAAGGCGGGCCTCAGGGGCCAGGAGCTGGCGGAGGCGGCCTGGGGGGGGCTGTGGACCCCGGAGCTGCGTTGGAAGCATGGGTTTTTCCGGTTTGGCTTGGAAAAGCTGATGCGCTTCGATGAGGCGCGGCTGCGCCACCACTTCCTCACCTTTTTCCAGCTGCCTCAAGCGCAGTGGGCGAAGTTCCTCGGCAATACGCTCCCCCCCCGCGAGCTGCTTCAGGCCATGGTGGCCCTCTATGGCAACGCCCCCTGGGATGTGCGCTGGGGGCTAATGGGCCTTCAGGGCCGGGAAGGGGCCTTGCTTTGGCGGATGCTCAGCGGTGGATGAGGGGCACGGAAGCGTCTGAGCAGAATGGGGTTCGTTAAGTTGTAGTGGCGTGGTGCATTGATCCATGGCCAAGTGGCGGCTCTTTCTCACCGTGCTGCCCTTCACCGCCCTGTTTGCCCTGGCCAAGGTGGGCATGCATCGGCTGGGCTGGGAACCCTGGGCCTTTGATTCCCTCACAGGAGCCCTGTTTGGGGCCGCCACCTTCGTGATCGCCTTTGTGCTCAGCGGCACCCTGAGCGAATACAACGGCAGCGAGGAGATGGTGCTGCAGGTGGTGAACGCCGTCGAGACGATCGCCGATCTCAACAGCCTCAGTGCCGCCAGCCAACCCTCCTATGACGGCGCCCCCCTTCAGCGGCAGCTGGCCGACCTGCTCGGCGACATCGAAAGCTGGCTGCGCAACGCCCTTAGCCTGGAGGGCCTCGAGCAACGGCTGGATGGGCTCAACCTGGCCTTTGCCTCCCTCAAGGCCAGCGGCGAGGGCTCGACCGCCAACGATTGCCAGGCAGAGCTGGCTCGCCTGCGCCTGTTGATCAGTCGCATGAACGAGAACCGCAGCACCAGCTTTCTCGGGCCGGCCTACGCCATGTTGGAGATCTTTCTGGTGGCGGCCGTGGTGGCCCTTCTGCTGATCAAGGCGGAGCTCTTTGATGAGGTGTTGGTGGTGTCGTGCTTCCTCTTCACCTCCTTCACCTATCTGCTGCTGCTGATCCGCGATCTCGACAACCCCTTCCAATACGACGGCAGCTCCTGCGTGGATGCTGATCTCTCCCCCATGACCACCTGTCGCGCCAGGCTACAGAAGGCTCTCCCCAAACCCTGATCCCCTCGCCCATGCCCCCCCCACCAGCCCGGTCCGAACTCCTCACCTTGCTGCGCGACGGCGGAGATCGGGGGCGGATCCCCGGGTTGATTGAGCAGTTGGAGCAGGACCAACCGGCTGACCTGCGCCGGGACACCCCCTTGCTGGAAGGGGTGTGGGACCTGCGCTGGAGCAGCAGCTCCCTGCCCTACCTCGCCACGGCCCCCTGGCTCAGCAACCTGCAGGTGCTCTCCCCCTCCCGTGGCCAGGGCATGAATCTGCTGCGCCTGGCGGGCCCCCTGGGGGATCTGGCGGGCATTGCCGTGCGAGCTGCCATCGCCGTAGAGCCACCGCAAACCCCCGATCAACCCAGCCAGCGGGTGAGCGTACGTTTTCAAGAGGGCGGCTGGCTCGGGCCCACCCTCGGGGGCCAGCGGCTGCAGCTACTACGCCAGGTACGGCAGAGCTTCCCGGCTTGGCTGGACATCACTGTGGTGGACCAGGAGCTGCGGGTCTGCCGCGGCAATGCAGGCACGGTGTTCGCCCTGCTGCGCCGCCCAGATCTGAGCGTGGAGGAGATGCTGGGCTAAGGCAGAAACGCTTCAGCCTGTAGCAAAGGTGCAACACCCCGGGGGCCCGTAGCCATCCTGCTAGCAGTGAACCTCCTGCCCATGGCCCCCCGCCTCTCCATGCATTCCGCCACGGCGGCTCGGCACCCGATGCGGATGAGCTGGCTGTTGGGAGTGCTTTTGGCCGTCATGGCGCTAAGGCCTGTGGTGAGTTGGGCGGCCGAAGCGCAGGTGGTGGTGCACACCGGCCCCTGCAACGCCTCCACGGCCCTGCCTTTGGGCAGTGGCTTCTTCGTGGTGGCCGATGACGAGGAGAAGCCCCCCGTAACCCTGCGCCTCTACCGCAGCGGCCAGGGGGGCAAGGCGGTGGGGGAAGGCACGATTCCCAGCCCAGCCGTTGCCCCGGTGGACGATGGCCATCTGGAGCTGGATTTGGAGGGCTCCGCGCAGATCGGCCCCCTGGCCTACTGGATCGGCTCCCACGGCGCAGCCGAGGGCAAGGGTGGGAAGGGAAAGAAAAAAGAGGACTCCGGGCTGGTTGGTGAGCCGCGCCCCAACCAGCAGCGGCTCTTCGCTACCACCCTCGGCGTGCGGGCCGATGGCAAGACCATGGCCCTCACCGTGGTGCCGATGGGGCGGGCCTACACCACCCTGATCGACGACCTGGCGGCTGATCCCCGCTATGGGCGCTTTGGCCTGGCCGCTGCGGCGCAGCGTCCGGCCAAAGCCAAAGGAGGGCTGAACATCGAGGGGCTGGCCTCTACGCCCAAAGGCGCCCTGCTGATCGGCTTTCGCAATCCGCTGCCGGAAGGGAAGGCCCTGCTGGCCACCCTCTCCAACCCCAATGGGGTCATGGGCGGAGAAAAGGCGATGTTTGCCGATCCGGTGCTACTGGATCTGGGCGGCCAGGGCATCCGCAGCCTGGAAAGGGTGAACGCCAACCTGCTCATTGTGGCGGGCCCCGCCGAGGGCTCAGGGGGCAAGACCCCACCCTCCACTCTCTACCGCTGGAGCGAGCAGTTAGAGCAGGCGCCGGTGAAGTTGCGCACCTTCACGCCGATGGCCGGGGAATCAGTCAATCCTGAGGCCCTGTTCGTCCAGGACAACACCCTGGTGGTGCTCAGCGACGACGGCAACCTAGAGCGGGACGGAAAGGCCTGTGAGGATCGGCCCAAAGCGAAGCAAACATTCCGGGAAATCCGTCTGACACCTATTCCCTAGCTCGTGAGCCCAGCACGATGGAACTCTGCTTCCCTCAGGGCGCGAACACCTCCAACCAGTCGGAGCGCATATCCACCACCAGCCAGCCCCGCTCGGGGGCTTCTCGAAGGGCCGCCACCAGCTTCCCCGTGCTCGTGCTGTGGGCGTCGTAGGCGTACTCGCGATCGGCATCGGTGTGGTGAACGATCAGGCCAAAACTGGGGAGGGGGTTGGCGATGGTGGTGTATTGCAACATGGCGTGGTCGCCGTCACTGTTGCCGCAACAGAACACGGGTCTGCGGCCGATGAACTGGTGGATGCCCACCGGCTTGCCGCCGTGGTCGTTCACGAAGAGATAGTCGAGGGTTTTGGTGAGCACCGGCACCCCATCCTGCAGGGCATAGGTGGTGCGAGCCGTGGAACCCACCACCTGCTCCGGCGGGATGCCATACACCCGCTCCACCCACACCCGCATAAAATCCGCTCCCCCGCCCGAAACGATATAGGTCTTGAAGCCACTGGCCTTGAGATGGCGCAGGAGCTCCTGCATGGGTTGGTAGGTGAGGGCGTCGTAGGGCCGCCCAAAGCGGGGATGGATGGCGGTGGCAAGCCAGGCCTCCACGGCCTCGCGAAACGCATGATTGGTCATGCTGGAGTGAGTGAGGGCCACAACCCTCAGCAGGCCCTCAAAATGCTCACCGGCCATCAGGGTGGCCAGATCCCCAGCCAGAGCAGCCTGCACCATGGGGTCGTCCGCTAGGCCCGGCTCACTGAGGAGCTTCCGTTGCAGTTCATCGATGGCGAACGCCGCTTGAAAAGGCAGGGGATGTTCCGGCCAGAGAGTGCCGTCGTTGTCGACCACGGCGATACGTTCAGCCAGGGGAATGAAATCAGGCGAGCCCTCCTGGCTGACCTGGGCCACAAACGTCAGGATGGCTGCCTTGGACGGGCCCTCTCGCCAAGAGGGCAGAGGATCAGCAGTGATGGAGGTCATGGAGCTTGGTCTGAGCCACTCCGTAATCTCCCACCTGATACAAACTCACCGTCTGGGCCCGGACAGGGAAGGGTTCAAAGGGTTCGGTCTTGAGGGCATCCAGAAAAGCGCGCGTGCCGATGCCCACAGTGATGTGGGGGTTGTAGTTCGATCCGGTGCGGGGTCCGACAAAGGTGTTGACGTAGTCGACCGTGAGTTGGTTGATGGGCTCGCCATCCAGCCTGGGGGCAAAGGCTTCAGCTGTGCCCTGTTCCGCCCCAAAGGGAGCCACCGCCTCGATGATCTCCAGCTGGAGGCGGCGCCAAGCCTCCGTGGGTTGGATCACGATGCCCATGGCGCCGAGATTGCCGTGGGCCAGGTCGTACACCCCCGTGGCCACACTCTCCCAATTCGGGGCGGGTTCGGCCGCCACCACCTCCCGCACCGCCTGGGCGACCGCCTCCACAGCCTCTGTAGGCACAAACCGCTGCAGGATCGTGATGTGGGGGGTGTGGTGCTGGTCGAGGGGAAAACCTTGGGGATAGTTCCCCAGCAGGCGAGCATTGAGGGCCTTGGCACGCTCCACGGTGGCCGCATCGGGCTCAAAAAGGATGTTGATCGCGATCAACGTCATGGGACTGGCTCCACAGAGACGTCCATCATGAAGGTGCATTCTGGAGAAGGTTATCCGTCGAACGGCATGCCGGAGAGGAAGGCACCTCCTCGCCTGTTCCTGGTCCTCACCGCTGGGGTGTGGCTGAGCTGGTGGGCCCTGAGCTCACTCCGCCATGAGCTGCTGCGCAGCAATGCCTTCGATCTTGGCATCTACGACCAGGTGGCCTGGCAAATCGCCCAGGGGCTCGAGCCGCGCTCCACCCTCCTGGGCCTTTCCCACATGGGAAACCATGGTGCCTGGGCCTTCTTTCCCATGGGGCTCCTGTACCGGATCCATCCCTCGGTGCAGTGGCTCCTGATGCTGCAATCGCTGTGCCTGGCGGCCACCGCCATTCCCCTCTGGCGGCTGGCCGCGCTCCGGGGGTTGCCCGAGCGATTGTGCTGGTTCGTGGCCGCTGCTTGGTGGCTGCAGGCCACGGTGTTCCACACCACCCTTTACGACTTCCACCCGGAAACCCTGGCCATGCCTCTGCTGGCCCATTCGTTTGTGCTGGAGAGCCAAAATCGCTGGCGGGTGTGGTTGTTGGGGTGGGTCCTGCTGCTCGGCTTTCGCGACGGTCTTGCCCTGATCGCTATCGGCATCGGCCTGGGGGAGCTCCTGAGGCGTCGGTGGCGCTGGGCATTGGGAGCCCTGGGGATTGGCATGGGCTGGCTTTTCTTCCTCAGCGAAGTTCTCTACCCAAGGCTCAATGGGGGAGAGGGTCCAGCTGCCCTCGAGCGGTTTACCGCCTTCGGCGACAGCCCTGCCGCCATCCTCTGGACCCTGCTGCGCACCCCCTGGCGGGTGCTGGAGGTGGTTCACCTTCCGGACATTGGCACCTATCTGCTCCTGCTGGCCCTGCCCCTGGCCTGGTCCTGGCGAAAACGGTCTCTGCCGGTGCTTGTGGCCTGCTTTCCCCTGCTGGCAGCCAACGCGCTCTCGGAGAGTGAGGCCCAACGCAACCTCCAATTTCATTATCAACTTCCCCTCGCCGTGCTCCTAGTGGTGGCCACTATCGAAGGGCTCGCCGCCGATCCCACCTTGCGCCAGTGGGTTCGAAGCTGGATCTGGTTGCCTCTGCTCTGGCTCCTGGTGCTGTGGTTCAGCCTTGTTGATCCAGGAGATCTGCTGGAAAACTTCAGCGAACGAAGGCTCTTAAGCGGCCCTGCGGCGGAAGTGGTGCAAGACATCGGGGCTGGGGAGCGGGTGATTGCTCCGACATACCTCTCTCCTCATCTAACCCACCGACAAGACATCCGGATGCCCAAGACCCGTTTCCAACCAGAGGAGATGGCGGGGATCCATCGCCTCGTGCTCCACCTCCACGAGCCTGGCTGGGCCAGTAGCAACGAATGGAACCGGGGGGCCATCGCTTGGATGAAACAAGAGGGTTGGTCTTGCAAGAGCTATGCAACGGGCTTCCTCTCCTGCAGACCGGGCCCCTAGGTCACCACTCCCCATCGTCGTCCTCCGCCCCATCACCCTCCTCGTTTGGCGGCCAGGCCAAATTCACCATCACAGGCGCGTGATCACTGGGCTGGGGGAGGCCCCGGAGCTGCTGGTGAATCACGCAACCCGTGGCGCAATCCACGAGCTGCTCATCCAGGTAGATGTGGTCGATGCGCCAACCCCGACCCGTTTCCCACCCCCCCGTGCGGTAGTCCCACCAGCTCCAATGGCCGCTCTCCGGCTCGAACACCCGGAACACATCCACCAACCGATCGCCGAGCACCTTGCGCAGCCCCTCCCGTTCTGCCTCGCTGGCCATGATGCCGCCGGATAACCTCGCTGGATCATGGATGTCGCGTGCATCGGGGGCGATATTGAAATCCCCCACCATGCAGAGGGGATCGCCCTGGCCCTCCTGTACCTCCAGATAGCGCGCCAGGCAGTCCAGCCAGCGCAGCTTGTCGACGTATTTCTCCGACCCCACGGCTGAGCCATTGGGCACGTAGAGATTGAGCACGCGCACACCCTCGATCAGGGCACTCAACACCCGCTTCTGACCATCGAGCTCCTTGGCCTCGCCATCCCCTGGAAGCAGGGCCTCCAGGCCCACCCGCACATCCTCCATGGGCAGTCTGCAGAGGATCGCCACGCCGTTGTAGGACTTCTGCCCACTGATGGCCGACTCGTAGCCGAGCTCCCTGAAGCGGGCCATGGGGAAGAGGTCATCGGTCACCTTGGTTTCCTGCAGGCAAACCACCTCCGGCCGTTCCTCCTGGAGCCAGCGGCAGAGATGCTCGATTCGTGTACGCACGGAGTTCACATTCCAGGTGGCAATCCGCATGGCTGGGGAGGGGATGGCGCAGGCAACGCGCCAAAAAGGTCCCTTAGCATGCCCTTGAATCCATTGGACGGTGCCTGGTTCCATGACCCACCCCCCTCGCCACCCCTTTGGGCTGAAAGCTCTGGCGCTGGGCCTGCTCTCCTCCTTCGCCCTGATTCTTGGCACGCACCAGCCCCCTGCCGCGGCCCAACAGGCGGGCTATGGCCAAACCATGGGGACCAGCCCTGCCGAAAACCAGCTTTACAACTACGACCCGGCCAGTGGCAGCCGCACCGGTGGCGGATCGGGAGGATTGACCCCCACCAATCCCCTGGATCTGATCAACAAAATCCGCAAGAGCACGGCCATGGACGATGCCACCCCACCGGGCGATGCCATTGATCAAGCGCTCAAGGACCTGGAGGCTCAGACGGCCCCCCAACAGGCTGGGAAGTCGGCGAGCCCTGTGGTGGCTTCCCCCCGGCCTTCGGGGCCTGCCGCAACGCCTTGAGCCGCCAGTCGGCCGCCAGCCGATCCAGGGTGGCCCGGTAGGGACCCTCCGGTTTGCCCCGATCCCTCGCCTGATCCAGGGCCACCACAGCGCCGTTGAGGTTGCCCTGCTGTTCCCGCAATAGGGCCAGGCCCAGCGGAGGTCGCTGGTCTCTCGGAAAAGCCACAAGCAGCTGGCCGTAAGTGGCCTCAGCGGCGGCAGGCAGCTGTCGGCGCTGCTGCACTTCAGCGAGCAGTAACCCCTGGCCAAGGGCCTCAGGTTTGATGGTGGGCTTGGTGCTAGCCGTGTAGGCCCCTTTGATCAGGGCTTCCGCCTCCGATCCTTTCCCCTGCTCCAGCAACACCAGGGCCATCAGCTGCAGGGCCTCCATCTGGGCTGGTCGCTGATTCAGGATCTGGCGCAGCTCCCGCTCCGCTCCCCCCCGATCGCCCTGGTTGCGGCGCAACTCAGCGAGCATCAACCGCAGGCTCCATTTCTGGGGCTCCCGATCGGCCAGCTTCTCCAGCAGGGCGATGGCCTCGGGCTGACGATCCAGACCGAGCAAAACCTCCAATAAGCGCTGACGCTCCTGGGGAGTGGACTGCAGGGCCTCATCCCTGCTCTGCAAAAGGGCGGCTTCACGGATCAAGGCCGCCCGGCGGGGATCCACAGGGGGGGGCTGGATCTGCTGCCTCTGACCCAACCACCAACCCGCGCCCAGGGAGAGTGTTGCCAGCGCCACAGCGGGAAGAACGGTGCCAACCCAGGCCGGGCGAAGAGAAAGCGTCGGCATTGCGAGCACGAAAAAAGGTGGCTGAACGCCTGCGAGGAGACTACCGTTTGCGGCCATACTCTGCCCTGTACCTGGGGTTTGCTCCAGGCCCTTCCCCCACCCATGCGTCCCCATCCGATCTCACCGGTCAGCGAACCCCAGCAATACCGGGCCATCGGGCTTGTGCGTGGCGTGTTCGAACCCCAGGACAAGGATCAACTCACCCGCGGACGGCTGATCACCAGCGATGGCAACAATCTGGAGGCTGTGGTGCTGGGCCGGCTGCTGACCCTGATGCGGCGCCACCTGGACATCATTCAGCCCCATCTCTGGGTGGTGTATCCCCGCAGCCGCGATGACAAAACTCTCCATTTGCAGCTCATGGGGGTTTGGGAACCAAGCACCCTGGCCCGTCCCGACAGCGCTAGCGCTGGTGAAGCAGCCCCCACCGACACGTTGCCCGAGGGGGACGACTATTTCTCTGTGCGGGGCGAGCTGATCTACACCCGCCCCGAGAGTGGCGATGTGGTGGTAAAAGTGCGCCAACTTCCAAGAGCCGACGGCACCAGACCCACCCCGTTCAAGTTGCACCTCAGCGGCACCATCCCCCTGGAACATCTTCGCCATTTCGTGTCGATTGACGCCCGCCGCCAGGAGCAGATGCTCACAGTGGATCGCTATGAGGTGATCGCCGAACTCCCCCAGCGGGGCAACCGGGGCGGCAAAGCTCGCAGGAACGGGAGCGAAGGTCGGGGCAACCGACCAGAGACGCGCCCAGGATCCCAGGGTGCTGGCCCAGCTGGCCCCCGCAGCCATGGCCGGGCCGTCAGCCGCCCCCGCCCTTAAGCCATGGCCTTGCCCGGAAACACTGGAGCCCTCACCGCCGGCGTGGCCGTGTTTGCTATCACGATCGCAGCTGTTGCGGGGCCCGCGGTGGGTCTCTCCCCCTGGATCACCACCCTCTTCACGGGACTGGCCCTGGCGGCCCTCACCGCCGATGCGGCCTACCTCGGCGGCCGGGGCGGCCATGTAGTGGCCGAAGCCCTGCCGGGTGGAACGGCTCGTCTGCGGCGGATTGCCCTCCATGAGGCGGCCCATGGCCTGATCGCCCAGGAGGAAGCCGTGCCCGTGCGGCGGGTGCTGGTGGGCAGTTGGGCCACCCTCCAAGCGGGCGTCAGCGGGGGAGGCCTGACCGAGTTCGAGCTTCCCCCTGCCGCCAAGATGCCCCTGCATGAGCTGCGCCGGTGGAGCCGGGTGCTGCAAGCGGGGATGGTGGCCGAGGAATTGATCTACGGTTCCAGTTCCGGTGGAGCCGACGATCGGTTCCAGTTGGGGCGCCTGTGGGGCCTCTCGGGCTACGACGTAGCCACGGCCCAGAGAGAACAGCGCCAGGCCCGCAGGGAGGTGACAATCCTGCTCAAGAACCGCCGGCAGGAGCTGGAGGAACGGGCCGACCAATTGGCGACAAGCGCCCCGCGGCTGGGTCGATCCGTTCCCACCCCATGAGTTTGGTGGTGATCGACTGCCCCACGGGGCTGGCCGGCAACATGCTCCTGGCCGCCCTGCTGGATGCGGGTGTACCCGAGAAGGTGATCCATAGTCCCCTCGAGGCTGTAGGTCTGGGAGGCACCTACCGGATCGAGCGGG
Organism: Cyanobium sp.; assembly: GCA_040399505.1. Taxonomy (GTDB): domain Bacteria; phylum Cyanobacteriota; class Cyanobacteriia; order PCC-6307; family Cyanobiaceae; genus Cyanobium. The sequence goes on along the minus strand of JBBARZ010000020.1, from coordinate 1,898 downwards.
AGGAGCGGCGCAGCGGAGGCCTCCGGGGGGTGCACCTTGAGGTCATTGCCCTGGAAGCCCAGCCCCACCACCGTCCGTGGGGCCCATTAAGGGAGCAGATTCTGCAGGCTCCCTGGCCCCATCCCCTGAGGGAGCGGGTGCTGACGGTGTTTCAAGGCTTGGCGGAGGCGGAAGCGGCAGTCCATGGCCATGCCCCGGAGGCGGTGGAATTCCACGAGGTGGGGGCCCTCGATGCCCTGGTGGATGTGGTGGGGGTGTGCGCCGGAATGTTGCACCTCGATGCGGGGCCGGTGATCTGCGCCATTCCCCCCGCTGGCCATGGCAGCGTGCGCACCGCCCACGGCCTGTTGCCCCTCCCGGCTCCAGCAGTGCTGGAGATGGCCCGCCAGCAGTCGATCCCCCTGGGCAGCAGTGCAGGCTTCCCCGCCGGCGAGCTCACTACTCCCACGGGACTGGCCCTGATGGCCTGCTGGGCTACCCGGTTCTCGCCCCCGCCGGCGCTGGTGCCCAAGGGGGTGGGGGTGGGCCTGGGGACGCGCGCGCTGGATCGGCCCAACCTGCTTCGGCTTTTGGTGGCTGAACCCCTGGAGGCAGAGAGGGACCTGAGCTGTGAGCCCCTTCTGGTGCAGCAAGCCCAGATCGACGACGCCACGGCTGAAGACCTGGCCTTCCTGGCGGAGGCCCTGCGGCAGGGCGGGGCGGTGGAGGTGTTCAGCCAAACGGTGCTGATGAAGAAAGGGCGGGTGGGCACCTTGGTCACGGCCCTGGCCCCCCCGGATCTGGGGGAGACCCTAAGGGCGATCTGGTGGCGCCACAGCACCACCCTGGGCCTGCGGGAAGACCTCCAGCACCGCTGGCGCCTGCCCCGGAGCCAGGAGCAGGTCGAGACCTCCTGGGGACCGGTTCGGCGCAAGTGGACGACCCTCCCCGATGGCCAGCGACGCTTCAAGCTGGAACATGGAGACGTGGCGGACCTGGCCCGACAGCACCATGTCTCTCTGGACCACATGCGTCAGCTCCTGAACGACTCCATGGCCGATCCACCGCTGACCCCACCCCCCCAGCGGGAGCAGCCCCCAGGAGACGCCCCATGAAGGAGCGCTGGCAGAGGATCGGCCAGTGGATTCAGGGCTGGCGCAGCAGACGGGTGGGCCGATCCTGGCGCCTTCCTGGGGGCCTGCGCCCCTGGATCACGTTCATGAGTTTGGGCTTCGTGATGGCGGCCCTGCTGAGCCACAGCCGCCAGCTGCGCCAATACCAAATTGATCCCCAGGGTTGGCTGTGGCTGCTGCTGGGCGTGGGCTGCTGTTTGCTGAGCCTGGTGGTCAGCGGCCTGGCCTGGGTGGTGATTTTGCGCTGGCTGGGCCTGCGGCCTCGCCCCACCCCCGTGGTGAGCCTCTACATCAGCACCAACCTGCGCAAGTTTCTACCTGGAGGGATCTGGCATCTGGCCAGCCGGGTGCAGGCCCTGCGCCAACCCAACGCCGCCCTCGGCCTCCCGATCGCCCCCACCACCGCCCTGCTGGCTGTGTTGATCGAACCCCTTTTGGCCGCCGCGGCCGCCTTGGCCCTCGTGAGCCTGGGAGGCTGGCAAAACGGCCTTGGGGCGCTGGCTCTTCTGCCCCTGGGCCTCCTGGTTCCCCGCTGGCTCCATCCATTGCTGAAGCATCTCGAGCGCGGCAAAGCCTCCCAGCTTGGGCTGGGAGATGGGGACGGGTCTGGACAACAAGCCGATCTCGAAACAGCGGGCCAGATGAGGGCCTATCCCTGGGCCCCGTTACTGGCCCAGCTGGCTTTTGTGTTGCTGCGCTTTGCCGGATTTGCCTGTTGCATATGGGCCTTCGACCTCCAGGCCATGGTGCCCTGGACCACCTGGCTGAGCGGCTTTGCCCTGGCCT
>JBBARZ010000019.1:0-26770 GCA_040399505.1 Cyanobium sp. | reverse complement strand
GCATAAGTTGTCTACAGGGACGCGACACTTCGAACAAGCCCTTCGAGTGGACAGGCCGCCATTAATTCTCAGCTTCACCTCCCCAGTCTCCCTGTCTGCCACTCAAAGGCAGCGTTGGGCTGTCAACAAAAGCAGTCGTACTTACAGTAAAGGCTTGCCTCTGATCACGAAATGATCTCATTGCTGTGGCAAGTGCGTCATCTCTTGGCCTGGTTAGCGAGTATTCCCTGGCTCAGCCGCCTGATTAATCGTATAGGAACCAACTCCATAGCCCGTGCCACCAAGCCACGGCCCCGCCCCTACAGCCTCTGGTGGCCCGCCGAAAGTGATGGCGTCTGCCCCGCCAAAGGTCAACCCAACGGGCCCATCACCGACTACGCCTCCTGGCCGACGCTCACAGACCGCAGCTTCTCAGCCCGGCATTTGGCACCAGCCCCTAAAGCCTTTATCAGCCAACTACCTCCAGACGCTCCATATGACCCTGCCACCCGTTGCACCGGGCCCATCACTGCTCTGTTCGCCCGACCCCGTGATTCCGATGGACAGTCGCTGATGACGACCGACAGGTCGTCAGTACTGTTTATGTTCTTCGCGCAGTGGTTCACCGACAGCATTCTGCGCATTGACCCCAACGACCGTCGACGAAACACCTCAAACCACGACGTCGATCTCTGCCAAATCTATGGCCTAAATGAACAGGAAACCCGTTGCCTGCGCAACGGCGAACGTGGGCATCTTCGTAGCCAGGACATTCATGGTCAGGAATTTCCTGATTACCTCGGCGAACGTGATAGCAATGGTCGCTGGCAGGTGAAATCCATTTATCAGTGTGATGTCGACAGCAAGGGAAATCCGATCAAAGGGCGTGGCCTCTACCCCCATGGCAGTAGTAAATGGGTGCGTGAGTCACTGAATGGAAGCTTTGGGGGCCGCATCACTGAGGCCGAAGTTGAACTCCGCCTAGACAAGCTATATGCCACAGGCCTGGAGCGCGGCAATTCCTCGGTGGGCTATGTAGCCCTCAGCCTTGTGTTTCTGCGTGAACACAACCGGATCTGCGATGAACTGTACAGGCTCTACCCGCGCTGGGAGGACGAGAGATTATTCCAGACAGCCCGTATGATCAACATCTGCCTGTTGCTGAAGCTGACAGTGGAGGAATACATCAACCACATCGCGGGGGAGCGAATCTTTTGCCTAGATCCCACCTTCGCCGAGCGGCAGAATTGGTACCGAACAAACTGGATCGCCCTTGAGTTTGATCTGCTGTATCGCTGGCACTCGCTGGTTCCCGAAAGCTTGACCGTCAATGGTGCTACGGTGCCTGCCAATGAATACCGCTGGAACAACAGCCTGCTGGAGCAGCTCGGCATCACCGACCTAATCAATTCCGCCTCCACGCAGGCGGCCGGCAAAATCGGCCTGTTGAACAATCCTGTGTTCCTCATGGAATCTGAGTACCGTACTATTCAGATGGGTCGTGACTTCCGGTTGCGTAGCTATAACGACTACCGAGAAGCCTTTGGGTTGTCACGCCTAATCAGTTTCGAGCAGCTTACACGCGATGCCGAAGTGGCAGGGCGGCTTAGGAGCCTCTATCGCTCCATCGACAACCTTGAGCTGGTGGTGGGTCTTTTCGCCGAGGCTCCACCCCAGGATGGTCTGTTTGGTGATTTGTTGCTCACGATGGTGGCCTACGACGCTTTCACACAGATCTATACCAACCCTCTCTTGTCACGATCAATCCATACTGCTGAGCATCTGACGCCTTACGGCCTGAAGCTAATTGAGGATACAACCAGCATCACCAAGCTGGTGAGAAGGAATGTGAGAGATAATGAGACTGTTAATGCTGCGCTGGGCGTCTGACATCAGGCCTTGGCATTCAAGCAGTTAGGGCTTTTCTCCTGCCGACCGCCATTTTGAATCATTCGGCAAGGTGATGGTTAATCCCTGTAGCGCCCTGCCCCGCCGGTGGTCGCCGCTCGGCCGTTCCTTTGGTTGTTGCGTAGGTGGGCCAGCTGGTCTATGCTCAACGCATTCCAAAATCAAGCAAACTTGCATGCATTGGCTAATTGAAGAAATCTATTCGACTGGCAAGGTGCAAGATTCAGAAGGACAAGATTTTAATCTTGCAGACTGCATCGATCCCCGCGAAGGTGAACTCCTAAATAAAGTTATACACGATCATCCACACATCAAAAGAACACTAGAGGTCGGCTGCGCATATGGAATGTCCGCCCTCCACATCTGCAATGCCGTTGATGGAAGGGAGGGAGCAATCCACACGATTATTGATCCATTTCAGCACACGCAATGGAACGGGATAGGAATAAATAACCTTGTAAAAGCTGGTTTTCATAACTGGGAACTCATTGAAAAAAGAAGTGAACACGCCTTGCCCGAGCTTGATGCAAACAATTCAGCAAAGTATGATCTTATACTTATTGATGGCTGGCACACATTTGATCACACGATCGTTGACACTTTCTATGCAACTAGACTGCTTAATGAGGACGGAATCCTTGTTGTCGATGACGTTAATTTCCCAGCTGTTCGTTCTGTGATTAATCATCTGCTCACCTATCCCTGCTACCGTCTGCTTGATTCTGTAGATCGGGAGCGCCCGCTCTCAAGGCGTCAACATGTTTTACGCAACATAGTCTCCTTGCTCCCAAAACAGAAGCGTGAGCATTTCTTATCCTCTTATGTGTGTCAACTCGTTGACTCACAGGAGACTCAGTCGTTGATGGTCGCGTTGAAAAAGGTTGCTTCCGACAAGCGGAGTTGGGATTGGTATGAACCTTTCGCTTAAAGCGATTATACCGCCATCTGCAGAAGACATCCTTACGCAAGAGCCTCACACCAGGAAGGCCCCTAAGCTGAAGGCTCCAGCACCCTGTAGATATCTGCCGTTTTTTCAACTCTCAGACAGCGCGTGCTCGAAGCCGGGCAGAATAGGGTGATGAATGCTGGTGAAGCCGCCACCCAGCTGATGCGGGAATGGTTGGACGCCTATGAGGTCCAGCTGGGCGCTGATGTGGGCCGACGGCAAAGAGGACTATCTGGCCACCCCCTACGACCCCGGCAATCGCAACAGGGCGCTGGAAGATGAACAGCCCATTCACTGCACACGCCCAGCCCCCACCCCACACCGGCGCCGTCACGGGCGTGCTGGAGTTGCTGGCCTTTCTGCGGGATCCAGGCTTTGCCAGCCGGCGCTTTGCCGAGATGGGGGATGTGTTTGAAACCGTGCTGGCCGGCCAGCCCCAGGTGTTTGTGCGCGGGGCGGGCCCGGTGGCAGAGCTGATGGGCCAGGCGGCGGCCCTGGAGGGCTGGTGGCCCGCCAGCGTGAGCCAGTTGCTGGGCCCTTTCTCTCTGGCCAACCGCAATGGGGAAGCCCATCTGGCCCGGCGGCGGGCGGTGGGGCGTCTGTTCTCCGCCAAGGCTCTCAAGGGCTATGCCCCCGGCATCGCCCGCCTCTGCGATGGGGTGTGCACGGCCCTGCCCGCTGCTCCCCAACCCCTGGCTCTAGCGAAATGGATGCGGCCCTTTGCCTTCCAGGTGATCGCCGAAGAGGTGCTCGGCCTCTCGGCGGAGGGCCGGCAGGGCCTCTATGAAGATTTCGAGGTGTGGACACGGGGCCTCTTCAGCCTGCCCATCGCCTACCCCACCAGCCGCCTCGCTCAGGCCAAGGCGGCGCGGGGGCGGCTGATCCGCAGGATTGATGGTCTGCTGCCCTCCCTCACCGTGCTGGCGGGCGCCTGCGACGAGGCGGGTGTGCCTCTCAACGACGCCGATCTGGCCGATCAACTGCTGTTGTTGCTCTTTGCCGGCTACGAAACCACAGCCTCCTCCCTCACTCTGCTGGCGCTGCACCTGCTTCAGCATCCGCCCGTGCTCGCCTGGCTCCAGGAGGAGCTCGATGCCGTGCCCTGGCCCCCCACTCCCGCAGGTCTGGAGGTGATGGAGAGCCTCCCGCGGCTCAACGCCGTGATTCAGGAGGTGTTGCGGCTGGTGCCACCGGTGGGCGGCTTCTTCCGCCGGGCCATCGCCCCGGTGCAGGTCGGGCCCTACACCATCGCTCCAGGACGGGTGATCCAGGTGGACATCGCCGGCACCCAGCGCGATGGGCAGGTGTTCACTGCCCCGGAAGCCTTTCAACCGGAGCGCCATCTGGGTGGCTCCTCGGCCGGGGCCGCCGCCATTCCCTTCGGCATCGCACCACGGGTGTGCCTGGGGAAGCCGCTGGCGGAGCTGGAAATGCGCTTGCTGCTCACCCGTCTGCTGCAGAGCCTGAGCTTCTCCCTGGTGCCGGAGCAGGACCTCAGCCTCGAGCTGATCCCCACCCCCAGGCCCCGGAGCGGTCTGCTGGTGCGAGTGGAGCGGCGCTAGGTGCCCAGCTCCGCGCAACAGCGGGCAAACGCCTCCGCCGGATCGGCGGCAGCCGTGATCGGCCGGCCGATCACCAGCTGACTGGCGCCGGCGGCGATGGCGGCGGCGGGTGACATCACCCGGGCCTGGTCGCCGCTGGCGCTCCCCGCCGGGCGGATTCCGGGGGTCACCAGGGCAAAGGGTTCAGGGTGGGCAGCCCGCAGGGCGGCCACCTCCAGGGGCGAGCAGACGCAACCGCCCACACCCGCAGCCGCCGCTAGATTCGCCAATCGCCCCACATACATCTCCACCGGCTCGGCAATGGCCAGCTCCTTGGCGAATCGAACCTCCTCCCAGCTGGTGAGCACGGTGACGGCCAGGAGGGTGGGGGTCGGCAAACCCGCCGCCTCAGCCCCCTCCTGCGCCGCAGCCTGGGCCATCCGCAGGGCCTCGCTGCCGGCGCAGGCATGCACCGTCATCAACCCCACACCCAGCCGTGCGGCACTCCGGCAGGCCCCCGCCATGGTGGCGGGGATGTCGTGAAACTTGAGATCCAGGAACACCGCCTTTCCCTGCTCCCCCAGCTGCCGCACCACCTCAGGGCCCGCGGTGGTGAACAGCTCCAGGCCCACCTTCACCCAACGAAGGTCCGGCATCGCTGCCGTGAAGGCCAGGGCCTGGGGCCCCTCCATGCCATCGAGGGCCACGATGATCCGATCGGCGGGGGCAGGAGGCACGCGAACGCTGATGGCAGGAACAGCAGGCTACGGACAGGCATTCGGCTCGCTCCAGCACATTCATGGGGATCCACTCTCTGCCACCAGGCGCCGGAAGGTTTTCTTGCCCAGCTGCAGCACCTTCCCCTCCAGTGCTGCCGCATCGGCAAACTCCTGGTTGGGATCCACCAGCTTCTCGCCATCGAGGCGCACGCCGCCGCCTTGAATCTGGCGCCGGGCATCGCTGCTGGTGACGCCGATTCCGATCGCGCCGATGAGATAGAACGCCTTTGCGGGAAACTTCACCGCCGCCAGCGAGGCCTCGGGCACCTCCGCATCGGCCGCTCGGGTGCCACTGCCCCCCGCCACCAGCCGGGCCGCATCGCCCTGGGCTTGGGCGGCAGACTCGGCGCCATGGCGCTGGCGGGTCACCTCCAGGGCCATAGCCTTCTGGCGCTCCCGCGGGTTGGTGGGCAGAGACGCCAGATCGAGATCGGTGAGGAGGGTGAGGTAGTTGTTTACCACTTCATCGGGCACCTTTTCGAGCTTGGAATACATCGAGAGGGGATCCTCCTGGAGCCCCACCGTGTTGCCCAGGCTCTTGCTCATCTTCTGCACCCCATCCGTGCCGGGCAGGATCGGCAGCAGCAGGCCGAACTGGGGGGTGTGGCCGAAATGGCGCTGCAGGTCGCGGCCCATGGCCACGTTGAACTTCTGATCCGTGCCCCCCAGTTCCACATCGGCCTGCACCTGCACCGAGTCGTAGCCCTGCAGCAGGGGGTAAAGAAATTCATGCAGGGAGATCGGCGTGCCGTTGCCGTAGCGGTTGGCGAAATCCTCTTTGGCCAGCATCTGGCCCACGGTGCTCGTGCCCAAGAGTTCAATCACCTGGGGCAAATCCAGCGCCGCCAGCCACTCGCTGTTGCGCCGTACCTCCAGCCGGCCCGGGGTGGTGAAATCCAGCAGAGCCCGTTCTGGGGATTGGCCCAGGCCCAGTTGCACCAGATAGGTTTCGGCATTGGCCTCCACCTCAGCGGCGCTCAGCTGCACCCGGGTGGCACTCTTGCCGGTGGGATCGCCGATGCGGGCGGTGAAATCGCCGATGATCAGCACAGCCGTGTGGCCCGCGTCCTGGAAGGCCCGCAGCTTGCGAAACAGGATGCTGTGCCCCAGGTGGATGTCGGAGCCGGTGGGATCGATGCCGAGTTTCACCCGCAGGGGGCGCTCCTGGCCCTCGGCCGCGGCCAATCGGGCCGCCAGGCTGTGCTGGGGATCAGCCGCCAGGTTCCCGCTGCCCTCGGGAAAGAGATCGGCTAGGCCCCGCCGCACCCAGCTCGGCAAGGTGCTACCTGAGGCGGCCCCCATCGCTGGGCCTGCTCCTGCTGTGCCTGTGCTCACCTCAGCGCGGCGCGAACTGCGGCCGGATCGTAGGCAGGCGCTGTCCCTCCGCCATGATGGTGAGCGGCAGCTGGAATCCGAAGCCATGCGGGTGCTGCTGATCCACCAGAACTTTCCGGGGCAATATCGCCACCTGGCACCGGCCCTGGCGGCCCGGGGCGACCAACTCTTGGCTTTGGGCGCCCCGACAGCCCCTGGGCTCGATGGGGTGCCCCTGCTTCGTTACCCCCTCCCCCCAGAGGCTCCCCCCTGCCACCCCTGGGCCGCCGACTTCCAGACCAAGTGCCTGCGGGCCGAGGCCGTCGCCAAGCTGGCGGTCCAGTGTCGTGACGGGGGGTTTCACCCCGATGTGGTGATTGGCCATCCCGGCTGGGGAGAGCTGCTGGCCATCAAGGATGTGTTCCCGGCCGTTCCCGTGCTGCACCAGCTGGAGTGGGTGTATGCCCCCGAAGGGGGCGACTGCGACTTTGATCCGGAATTTCCCCTGACTAGCTGGCAATCCCGCAGCCGGGTTCGGCTGCGCCGAGCCCACCAGCTGCTGGCCTTTCACGACCTGGATTGGGCCTGGGCCCCCACCGAATGGCAGGCGGCAAGCGCCCCCACCCCGTTTCGCGAGCGGATCAGCGTGATCCATGAAGGCATCGACACCGAGGCCATCAGCCCCGAGGGCGTGGCCGAAGTGCATCTGCAACGGGCGGGCCTCACCCTCCGTGCAGGGGATGAGGTGCTCACCTTCGCGGTGCGCAATCTGGAGCCCTATCGCGGCTTTCACACCTTCCTGCGGCTGCTGCCAGAGCTTCAGCGGCGTCGGCCCCAGCTGCAGGTGATCCTCGTGGGCGGGGATGGGGTGAGCTACGGCCCTCCCCCGGAAGGTGGTGGCACCTGGCGCCAGGTGTTCCTGAAGGAGCTGGCCGGCCAACTGGATCTCTCGCGGCTGCACTTCGTCGGCACCGTGCCCCACCCGGTGCTGCACCGGCTGTTTCGGCTCTGCCGCGCCCACGTCTACCTCTCCTACCCCTTTGTGCTCAGCTGGAGCCTGCTAGAGGCGATGGCCTGCGGGGCGGTGGTGGTGGGTTCGGCCACCCCACCGGTGGAAGAAGTGATCAGCGACGGCGACAACGGCTATCTGGTGGAGTTCTTTGACCGGGACGGCTGGCTCAACCGCCTGGAGCAAGTGCTGGCCGATCCTTTAGACCATCGGCAGATCGCGGCCCGTGCCCGCCAGACGGCGGTGGAGCGTTACGACCTGCGGTCGGTTTGCCTGCCCCAGCAGCTCAACATGGTGGACCAGGTGGTCGCCTTCAGCTGCTGACCTCCAGCTGATCCTTCATTCGGTCGAGGGTGAGCTGCATCTGCTCAAACATCTTCTCCGGCGTCAGACCGAACTGGCTCAGTTGGGTGCGCAGCTGCTCCACGGTCACCTTCGCCTGAAAGTCTTCGGAGAGCTCAAAGCGCTTCATGAACACCCGGTAGCGGTCCATGATGTCTTCCATCTGATCGATGTAGAGCTTTTTTCCTTCACGATCAAACTTGCCGTAGCCGCTGCCCAGCTGCATCAGATGCTGGTAATCGGCAAACAGGCGCTTGGCCTCGTCTTGGATGATCTCGGAATCGAAGAAGGCCATGGGCCAGGACTGAGCATCGCTGAAGAAGTTCCACAATTCTGCGGAGCGCTGGCCCGAGTGGGGGAGTGCGGATCCACGCATCCATTCGGTTCATCCATTCCGTAACCGATTGGGCTGCAGCCATCCCCTGCCATCGACAACCTGGAGAGCGCCTGCGGCACACCATGGATCTCACCCCCCAATTGCCCCAGTTGCGCCGCAACCATCAGCAGGTTCTGGATCTGTTTGCAGGGGATCGGGTGGTGCTCGCTCTGGGGAGCAGGGCGCTGCTCTCCACCATCGCCAGCCAGCTCCCCCCGGAGCAGCTCGTCGGGGCGGCCACCACGTCGCGCTCCATCCTGCAGGTGGTAGAGCGGGAAACACCCGATTTGGTGATCCTCAGTGATCCGTTAGAAGATGGGCCTGGTGTGGCGTTGGTGACCACGCTGAAGGAGCGCTGGCCTCGCCTGCGAATCCTGCTGCTGGTGATGGGCGACCCCCGAGCCGAACGCCTGCACAACTGCGTGAAGACTCTTCGCGCGGGGGTGGCCGTGGTGTCCGACCGGCTCATCGGCAGCGGCACCGTGATGGCCGCCGTCCAATCCTTGAGCGTGGGAGCCCGCTTCCTCGATTCCGCTCTCGCCACCTCGACCCCCACCCTGCCCCCCTTGAGCGAGCGGGAGAAGGATGTGATGCGCTGGCAGCTGGCGGGCCTGAGCAACGGGGAGATTGCGGCCCAGCTTCAGATCTCCCGGGAAACGGTGAAGTCGCACCTGTCCAACGTGTTCCAGAAGTTGGGCGTGCGCAACCGTCAGCAGGCCGCCCTGATGGTGGTGCAGTTGGGACTGCTCGACTCTTGAGGGCCTGGGGCCTCTGGCCGCCCCAGGGATCCTGCCGCTACCTTCAGATCCGTTCTGCGCACGGCACGGCCACCATGGCCCGAAGGCACTGGTTGGACCCCCTGGCCCGTCGGCTGCTGATCGCCACCGGCCACATCCCCGGGCCGCAGGAACGGGCCGCCCGGCTGGCCGCGGCGGCATTGGAGAACGACTTTCAGGCCCTCAAGCGGGCCCAGCGCGCGGAATTGGTGGATGTGAACCGGGCCAGCGCCAGCGATTGGCGCCAGCTGCCTGGCTGCACGGCCGAGCAGGCCGACCTGCTGGTGCGCCTTCAGGCCGGAGGGGTGCAGCTGAGCGGCCCGGACGATCTTCAACGCCTGCTGCAGCTGGATGGCCCCACCCTGCAAGCCTGGCTGCCCCGGCTGCAATTCCATTGGTATGGACAACCGGCCCCGGTCGCCCTGGGCCCGGTGGCGATCAACCGGGCTGGGAGCGCCGAGCTCAAGGGCAGGCTTGACCTCTCCACAGAGCGGCTGAAACGGTTGCAGCTGGAACGGGCGCGGGCCCCCTTTCGCGACTTGGCCGATCTGCAGCAGCGCCTCCAGCTTCCCCCCACGTTGGTGGAAACCTGGATCGGCCGGGTGAGCTTCGAACCGCCCGATTCACAAGCCCCAGCCCCAACCCCAGAAACCCTCGAAGCGAATCGCCCCCTCCCCAAAGGGGGCCCTTCCCTTCCCCCCACCCGCTCCCGGTCGTCGTCCCGTGCCAAGGGGGGGAGCCGGCCATGAGCCGCCAGGGCGACCTGTTCGCCAGCGTGCCCTCTGCATCGGAGCCGCTGCCGGGGGCCATTCCCCTAGAGCGCCAACAGCTGCTGGATTGGCAACAGCGGCTGGGGGTCTTTCAGGAGCCCCTCTGGAGCGATGGCGGTGCAGGGGAGCTGGAGCAGACCAGTCTCTTTGGCAACCCAGAGGCCCACCAGGATCCCCACGCGGTGGCCCGCTCCCTCCAGCCCCTTTCTCTGCCGGCGGAAACGCTCTCTTTCTGGCGCTGGCCCCAGGCCCCCCACGCGGGTGCTGCTCTCTACCTGGTGCTGGATCGGCCCGCCCATCTCCCCCACCCCCTTTTGCTGTACGTGGGGGAAACGGCCCGGGCCGATCGGCGCTGGAAAGGAGCCCACGACTGCAAGAGCTATCTGGCGGCCTATCGGGAGGCCCTGGCCAAAGCCGACCTCACCTCCCTGTTGAGCATCCGCTTCTGGTGCGAGGCCCCCCAGCCGACGGCCGAGCGCAGGGCCCTGGAACAGGCCCTAATTCAGCGGTGGAAACCGCCGTTCAACAAGGAAACCCGAGGTCGCTGGTGCACGCCCTTCACGGCGGAGATCGAGTGAGGTCCTTTGGAGAGTCGTGGCTACGATCTTGTTCCACCGCCCAGGGTCATGGATTTCCGCTGCCTGCCGCTTCCACCTGCGTCAGAAGAGGGTGGCCCCACCCACCCCCTGGAGGGCTGGTCGGGGGATGGGTTGGTGGTGGGGCTTTACCAGGGTGAGGAGCATCCGACCCGCACCCTGCTGCAGGGCCTGCTCGGGGAAGCCTGGGAGGAGGCCCTAGAGCGGCGGCGCTTTCACGGCAAACCTGGCGACTGCGCGACCTTTGATCGGCCTGGTTCGGCGCCAAACACGGTTGTGTTGGTGGGCCTTGGCGAGCCGGCCCGTCTGGATGGGGCCGGCCTGCGCAGCGCAACGGCCGCAGCCGTGCGTGCAGCGGCTCGCCAGGGCTGCAAGCGGTTGGGGCTGCTCCTGCCCGTGGAGGGGCTGGCTCCCCAGGCGGCTGCTGAAGCCATGGCCGAAGCGGCCCGACTGGCTCTCTACAGCGACCATCGCTATCGCAGTGAGCCCGAGCCGGAGACCCGCCCAGAGGAATGCACCCTGCTCGGGCTCCCCGCCGGTGCGGAGGCGGGCCTGCTGGAGGTGGATGCGGTGTGTGCGGGCGTGGAGCTGGCCCGCCAGCTTGTGGCCTCCCCTCCGAACCATGGCACTCCCCAGGCCCTGGCCGACACCGCTGGCGAGATCGCCAGGGCCCATGGCCTTGCCCTCACCGTGCTGGAGCGCAGCGACTGTGAAGCCCTGGGGATGGGGGCCTACCTGGGGGTGGCCCAAGGATCCGACCTGCCGCCCAAATTCATCCATCTCACCTACACCCCCCCGGGGGAGGTGAAGCGCCGGGTGGTGCTGGTGGGCAAGGGGCTCACCTTTGATTCCGGCGGCTACAACCTCAAGGGGGCGGGCTCCCAGATCGAAATGATGAAATACGACATGGGGGGCAGCGCGGCCGTGCTGGGCGCCGCCCGGGCGATCGGACAACTCCGCCCGGAAGGGGTGGAGGTGCATGTGGTGGTGGCCAGCTGCGAAAACATGATCAGCGGTGGCGCCGTGCATCCGGGCGATGTGCTCACCGCCTCCAACGGCAAAACCATCGAGATCAACAACACCGATGCGGAAGGGCGGCTCACCCTGGCGGATGCCCTGGTGTACGCCAACAAGCTGGAGCCTGATGCGGTGGTGGATCTGGCCACCCTCACCGGTGCCTGTGTGATTGCGCTCGGAGAGGAGATCGCCGGTCTGTGGTCGAACAACGACGGCCTGGCCGAGGCCCTGACGACCGCCTCGAAGGAGGCGGGGGAAGGCCTCTGGCGGATGCCCCTGCGCTCCTCTTACAAGGAGGGGCTGAAAAGCCACATCGCAGATCTGAAAAACACCGGGCCCCGGCCAGGGGGATCAATCACGGCTGCCCTTTTCCTGCAGGACTTCATGACCGAGAATCGCCCCTGGGCCCACCTGGACATCGCAGGCACGGTTTGGAGTGACAAGGGGCGCGGGGAAGATCCTGCGGGGGCTACAGGATTTGGCGTGCGCACCCTGGTGCGTTGGATCTGCGCGGGAGCGCCGGCCTAAATCAGGCGGCGGACACCTGCTCCCGCGGGGGGGTTGCCGCATCTACAAAGAGACCGGCTGGGTGTTCCAGCTCATGGATCTGCCAGTGAACCCGATCTCCATGAACGGCTAAAACCTTGTCCACATCTTGAGCGGCCTGCTGCGGTGTTTCGTAGGGGCCGATGTGGCGGGTCTGGAGGCCGTCACGAATGGTCAGCACATACATACACACCGTGGAAATTTGGGCACAGTCAGGCTAGGGACGTTTTCCAGGCCTGACTAGATCTAAAGGCGTTCGAATCGCGACGGATTTCCCGCCGATCTGCCGCAAGGTCTTTAGGTTTTCTTCGGAATGTCGCCTGTTGTCGCCAGGGCGGGATCCTTGTTCATGCCCTTCTCCTTGCTCGCTGCTTCTGCCTGGGCTCGGACCGCCCAGCGCTCGCCGGATCGAGCCCGCTTGCCCCACACCTGATCCAGCCGGCGATCCCGGCCGCAGGACCAGCGGTAGTACTTGTATTTCATGCCGTTGCGACGGGCGTAGTTCTGGTGGTAGTCCTCAGCCGGCCAGAACCGGGACAAGGGTCGTATCGCCACCTTCAAGGAGGAGGTGGGCCGCCCAAGTTCCCGAGCGGCTGCCACCAGGCTGCTGCGGGCCTCAACGGCCTGGCTGGCATTGGTGGTGAAAATCACGGGCTTATACGACTCCCCTCGATCGCAAAACTGACCGCCCCCATCGAAAGGATCAATATTTCGCCAATAAGCCCGCAGCAGGGCGTCGTAGCGGAGTTTTGTGGTGTCAAAACGCACTCGCACCACTTCCTGGTGGCCCGTGCCCCCTCCAGACACCTGCCGATAGGTGGGCTGGGCCAGCTTGCCGCCGCTGTAGCCACTCTCCACCTCCAGCACCCCAGGCAGGCCCTCCAGATCGTGCTCCAGGCACCAAAAGCACCCACCCGCCAGCACCGCTTCCTCGGTGGCCGCCAAAGCAGGTGCAGCTGGAGCCAGGAGCATCAGCCATGCACTCAACACAAGGGCGATCCAGCGCATCAACCCGACCCGGCAACCTGATCCAGAATGGCGGCCGCGGCCCGGCTGGTCACCCCTTCTTCTCCGAGGGATTTCCGTAAACGCCCGTAACCCTCCAGCTGGCGCGCCCGGGCCGGGGTGTCCGCCGCGAGCAGCTCACCCACGGTGATGGCCACGCCCTCGGCAGTGAAGTCGTCCTGCAGCAGTTCAGGCACCAGCCGCTCCTGCAACAGCAGGTTGATGGGGGAGATGTGGGGCACGTTGAAGCGCAGCAGGTGGCGGGCCACAAAAGCGGTGGGTCGGCTCACCCGGTAGCCGGTCACCTGGGGCACCCCACGCAGGGCCAGCTCCAGGTTGGCCGTGCCCGATTTGGTGAGGGCCGCATCGGCCGCCGCACAGAGCTCCGGTTTGAGGCGATCCGCGTCTTCTGCAGGCACCACCCGGGCCCGGACGCCTGCCTCGGTCATGGCCTGATCGAGAGTGGGTTCAAAGCCGGGAAGTCCAGCGGGGAGAAGCACCTCCAGCTCGGGCATCCGTTGCTGGAGCAGGGCCACCCCTGCGGCCATGGGCGGCAGCAGGTAGCGCAACTCCTGGGGGCGGGAGGCGGGCAGCAGCAGGAGCACGGGGCTCTCCTGGCTCAGTCCAAGGTTGTGGCGGGCTTCCTGACGGGTGGGCAGGTGCCCCACGGTGTCGATCAGGGGGTGGCCAACCCAGGTGACCTTGGCACCACGGGAGGCATAGAAGCTGGCCTCCTGGGGGAAGATGGCCAGGATCCGATCGCTGAAGCCGATCAGGCGGGTGGTGCCCCCATCGCCCAGACGAAAGGCCCACTCCTGGGGGGCGATGTAATAGCTGATGGGAACGGAGGGGTAGAGGCGTTTGAGGCGCAGGCCCAGATTGATGTTCGCCCCCATGTAGTCGATCAACACCACCCCATCGGGGGGATTGGCCTGCAGCCATCGGCGCAATCGCCGCTGCAGGGAGAGGGTGGGCAGCACCATCGGCAGGGCCTCCCAGAGGCCGATGGCCCCAAGCCGGGAGGTGTCGGCCAGGAGTTCGGCCCCCGCTTGCCGCATGCGCTCCCCCCCCAGGGCCACGACCTCTAGCGGCAGCTGGCGCCGATCAGCTTCCGCGTGGAGGGCGCGGATCAACAGGGAGCCCTGCAGATCCCCTGACACCTCACCGGTGCTCACCAGCAGGCGAACCATCAGCGATGTGCCGGCAGGGGGCCACGGCGGCCTGGACCGGTGGAGGCTTCCAGAAAGCGGCAGAGATCTTCTGCCGGAGGTAGCAGGGGGAGGGCCAGGGCTTCGCGGAGGGCCTCCGACAGCACCCGCCGGCTGCGGTACAGCAGGGTCCAAACCTCCTGCAGCTGGCGCATCTGGGCGCCGTTATCGCTGTGGGCGATGCCGCTGCGGCGAAGGCCGATCTTGTTGAGGCCACGGATGCGACCTGGATGCCCCTCGATCATCATGAAGGGAGGCACATCCCGGTCGATCCTGCTCATTCCGCCCACCATGGCGAGCTTGCCAATGTGCACGAATTGGTGAATGCCGAGCACGCCACCGATCACAGCCCGTTCCCCGATCACCACGTGTCCCGCAACGGCCACCCCGTTGGCGATAACGATGCGATCAGCAAGGTTGCAATTGTGGCCGATATGGCTGTAAGCCATCAAGAGGTTGCCATGGCCCAGGACGGTCTGTTCCCCTTCATGGGTGGCCCGATTGATGGTGACACACTCCCGAATCGTGTTGTCATCCCCCAGCACCACCTCCGTGGCGGCGCCGTCATATTTCAGATCCTGGGGCTCCAGGCCAATGCAGGCTCCGGGAAAGATTCGGTTGCGTTCCCCCATCCTGACCCGGCCATCAATCACCACATGGGGCCCAATGCGACTCCCCCGGCCGATCACCACCTCCGGGCCAATCACGGCATAAGGCCCGATCTCCACTCCTTCCGCCAGCTGGGCCTTGGCATCAACCACGGCCGTGGGATGCACTTTGGTTGCCATGGCTGCGCTCGACATGGGCTCAATCCACGAGGGAGAACATGAGTTCACCGGAACACACCAGATCCCCATCCACCCGGGCTTCCGCCTTCACCTTGCCGAAGCGCTGGCGCTTGAGGCTGAGCAGTTCGCAGCTGATCCGCAATTGATCCCCGGGAACCACGGGCTTGCGGAAGCGCACCCCATCGATGCCGGCAAACACAAATAATCCCTTGGCCAGATTGGGCATCTGGGTGACGATCAGCCCCCCCACCTGGGCCATGGCCTCCACGATCAACACACCAGGCATCAGGGGGCGGCCTGGGAAATGGCCCTGAAACTGGGGCTCATTGAGGGTCACATTCTTGATCGCCACGGCCCGTTTCCCAGGCACATGCTCAATCACCCGATCCACCAGGGCAAAGGGGTAACGGTGGGGCAAGAGCCCCATGATCTGCTCGCTGGTGAGCACGGGCCCCGTTGGAGCACTCTCAGCAGGAGGGGGGGCGATCACTGGAGTGGAAGGGGGGAGGGGGGGAGAAACGGTCACGGGCACACCAGAGGAAGGGGACTGACCTCGTCAGGCGTTGCCTCCAGGGCGCTGGCCAGGGCTGTGTGGAGCCCATGGGATCCCCGGTAGGCAAACACCTGGGCTAGGGGAAGGCCAGCAAGAGCCAGATCCCCCAGCAGGTCCAAGAGCTTATGGCGCACCGGTTCATCGGAATAGCGCAGGGGGGGATTGAGCCAGTGGTCGCCATCGCACACCAGGGCGTTATCGAGGGCTCCCCCCTGGATCAGGCCCATTTCCTTCAAGTGTTCCACCTGCTCGAGAAAACCAAAGGTGCGTGCTGGGGCCACCTCCGCAACAAAGGCTTCCGGGGTGAGAGCAAGGCTGAACAGCTGGCGGCCGATGGCGGCCTGGGGGTACTCCACTGCAGCTGAGAGATGGAGGTGGTGAGAAGGGAGAGCCACCGCAAAGCTCTGCCCCTGTTGACGGGTGATCGGGGCGGGCAGTGGCCTCAGGTGGCGCGGCCCCAGGGGTGCGAGGCCCGCCTCAGCGATGGCCTCCACCCAGGGCAGGGCGGATCCATCGAGCAGGGGAATCTCCCCACCCTCCACCCAGAGTTCGGCATGGCTCACCCCGGTGCCCGCTAGGGCGGCAAGCAGGTGTTCCACTGTGGCGAGCTGGCGCTGCCCCAGACGCAGGGCCGTACAGAGCTGGGTGTCGCTCACCTGGCTGGGGGAGAGGCGCTTCAGGCCCTCATCAGGAGCGGCCAGCCATCCCACCCAGTAGCCCTCCCTGCTCCCGGGTTGGAGGCGCACCCGACAGCAGGTACCACTGTGCAAACCCACTCCTTGACGCTCGACTGGAGCGGCCAAGGTATAGGCAGTGGTGTAATCCGAGGGCCAGTTGCTCACTAGAACTTCCAGCCCACACCGAGGTTGAAGCGCCAATCCCCGGTGAAGTCCTGGCTGGCCACCTCCAGCCGGAGGGGCCCTACCGGGGTGGTGACGATCAGACCGGTGCCCACGGAAAAGCCTTGGCCTGGCTTGCCCAGGAGCTCACCAGGTTTGCCAGGCACATTCTTCTGGGTGCCAAAGGCCGTGCCCCCATCCACGAACAGCTCCCCACTGACGATTTTGAACAGGGGGAAGCGATATTCGATTGTGGCTTCTCCAAAGCTCCGGCCCACACCTAGATCGCAGTCGTAGTAACCGCGAACGGAATTGCCACCCCCCAGGCAGAAGGCCTCATAGGGGGGCAAGCTGCCGATGTTGGTGCCTCCAGTGAGCTGGAAGGCCAGGGCCTGCTTGCAATCCTCCGTTTCCCCAGGTTTGGCACGACAACCCTTGTAAAACTTCAGCCAATTCACCGGGATGTAGTGGGTGAAACCGGCCCGGAGGCGGTTGAACGTAGGGGAGTCGGGCCCAACGGAGATGAATTGCTCCGTGCCGAAGCTGAAGAAATTGCCCTTTGTGGGGTTGCGGGGGTCGTTGAGGGTGTTCATGGTGGCGGCAAGGCGCACCCCCACCAACGGGTTGTTTTCCGCGCAGTTGTAGGCAATACAGATGATGCCGTCGTTGTCCGCTTCACCGCCGTAACTGTTGTTAAACGCGTTGGTGGATACCCCATAGGGCATGTTGGCCCCGGAATAATTGATCGGGGTCACTTGCTGGGCACTGAAGCCCAAGATCACGTTCCACTTGGCCCTCTTGAAGGGGTTGCCCCCATTAAGCGGACGCACCACCTGAATGTTTCCCCCAATCCGTTGAATGACAACGGAATTCCCATCAAAGTCGTACCAGCTGGTGTCGGAATCCGCGTCCTGAGCGTCCTGAACGGAGCCGAAGACTTTTCCCTCCGGATTGTTGTTGTTATTGATGTTGTAGGCCACCGAGGTGCCCGGTGCTTTATAGAAATCGGAAACGGTGTAGATGCTGCCGTTGTCCTGGCTCTGGAAGATCTGGGGCACGTCGCGGCTGATGAAGCCTCGGATCCTCAGAGCTGTGCGGAAGGGATCACCCTTGATCCAAGGATCGGTGAAGCTCACATCCGCCAGCCCGCCGAACTGGCCATAGGTGAAGCTGGTGGCTACGTCCCAGGCCCTCCCCAGCAGGTTGCTGTCCTGCACCTGCACCTGGCCGAACACCCCCTGGCTCTGGCTATAGCCGAGACCGCCAGAGAGGGAGCCGGTGGACTGCTCCACAATGCCGAGCACGATGGTGATGCGGCCGGGATCAGAGGCCTCGGGACGCAGGGTCACCTTCACATCGCTGAAGAGCCCTGTGCCGTAGAGGCGCTTGATGTCATCCTCCAGATTGCGCCGATTGAAGATGTCGCCTGGCTTCATGGAGATTTCCCGGGTGATCACCCAGGATTTGGTCTTGCCGCGGATGGGCTGGCCCTTGTCATTGGTGGCGGAGCCTTCCTTGTTGAGGAACTGCACCTCCACCCCGTTCACCGCGCCCTGCCGCACGCCCAGCACCAGCTCCCCTTCCGGGCTCACCCGGTTGGGGCCAGTGACCCGGGCCAGGGAATAGCCCTGATCGGCGTACCACTTCTGGAGTTCCTTTATCCGGCCCTGGAGGGTATTGAGGTTGATCGTCTTGCCGTAATCCGCGGCAAAGGTGTCCTGCACCACGGTGGCTGGCAACTTGGCATCCTGGGGATCCAGGGTCACCTTGGTGAGCACGGGGTTGGGCACCACCTTCACCAGCAGGCGCACCCCCAGGGCTGAATCCACAGGTTCCAGGCGCACATCCGAAAACCAGCCGGTGGCATAGATGGCGGAGAGATCCTTTCTCAGATCGCTGCGGGTGACCTGGGTGCCAGGGGTGGACACCATGGCGGCATAAGCCGCCCGTTCGATCCGATCTTTCTCAGGATGGCCATCCAAGCCTTGGATCACCACCTCACTGAGCAACACCCGCGGCTCGTTACTGGGGGCGGGTTCGGGCCTGGCCACCGGGCGTCCATCCGGCAGCACGGGCACGGCGGCTCCACCAGGTGGCTCTCCTGGTCCCGGAGCACTTGGAGCCGCTTCCGGGGCCTCCCCGGGGGCAGGGGTCGCCGGCTGACCGAACGCGGGTGCCGGGCTTCCCGTTGGCACATCGAACGGGGTGCCCTGAGGGGCGCCTCCAGGCTGAGCCTCCACAGGGGTGGCCTGGGCCACTAGTGGGGGCTGGTCGGGAATGGGGGGTGGCGCCACGGGGAGGGGGCGGTCCTCAGCCAGGGCGCTCCCCTGGCCGAGAAGCACCAGGGAGAGAACGGGGAGAGCTGCTGCTAGCCCGGGCGATCGGGACGGCTTAAGGGGCGTCGTTCGGGGGCGATCGCCAGGCATGACTCCTCTGCTGCGCGGCAAAGCCGCAATTCCGGCAGACCTTACCGATAAACACCGGGTTCAGGACAGACCCCTTCGACCCGTTTGAGGACCTCCCCGTAGGCCTCAACCACTCCGCCGAGATCCTGCCGGAACCGGTCTTTGTCCAAAATCCTGTCCTGAGCATGGTTGATGCCCCTGTCCCAGAGCCTGCAGGTGTCGGGGCTGATCTCATCCGCCAGCAGCAGCTGGCC
This sequence comes from Cyanobium sp., assembly GCA_040399505.1. Lineage (GTDB taxonomy): Bacteria > Cyanobacteriota > Cyanobacteriia > PCC-6307 > Cyanobiaceae > Cyanobium. The sequence goes on along the minus strand of JBBARZ010000019.1, from coordinate 7,819 downwards.
CCCAGGGCCATGCCCTAGCTCGATCTTGAAATCCACAAGCTCCAGGCCCACCCCTGCCAGCAGGCTTCGGAGCTCCCCATTGATCTGGCGGGCCAGGCTCTCGATTTCCCCCCGTTCGCCGGGCGTCACCAGGGCCAGCCGCTCGAGGCGTGCTTCCGTGAGCAAGGGATCGCCCAGGGAATCATCCTTGTAATACAGGTCAAGCAGGGGGGGCTCCAGGGGGGTGCCGGGGGCCACCGGCAGCTGGCGACAAAGGGATCCGGCCGCCACATTGCGGATCACCACTTCCAAAGGCAGGATTTTCACCGCCTGCACGGCCATCCAGCAGGGCTGAAGCGTGCCCAGGTAGTGGCTGGGGATGCCGCGGGAAGCCAGATGTTCAAAAATCAGGGCCGAGATCCGGCAATTCATCTCCCCTTTGCCTGCCAGGGAAGCCTTTTTGGCTGCATTGAAGGCCGTGGCGTCGTCCTTGAATTCCACTGCCAGCACATTGGGGCGATCGGTGGCATGGATTCGCTTGGCCTTGCCCTCGTAGAGCAAGGCGCCCAGTTCAAAGGGAAAGCTCATGGCGTTGGGGGCAAGGGCGAAGGGGGGGCGGAGGGAGCCGGGTCGGCATGGCCTCCAGGTGCCTGGGGGGAGCGGAGCTGTTGCTCCAGCTGGCGCACCCGCTGTTGGGCCGTGGGATCGTCCCGGCGGAGGAGCCATTCCCCATAGGCATCATCCAAGCGGGGGCTCAACCGCAGCCGCCGCCCCCGGGCCCGGGCACTGGGCAGGGCGGCCTGGGCATCGAGAAGGTCGCTCACCAGGCTCCAGGCCCCGGCCGCAGCCGCCTGCTCAAGGGCGGTTTCCAGGATGGCTTCCCGCTCTTCCAGCGGAAGTTCCCCCAGCAGGGCCGCGGCCCTGCCCATCTGCTGAGCCCCCAGGGGAGCTGGGGCGCTCTGGCGGAGCAACAGCTGCCCCGCCGCCTCGAGATATCCCCGGGCTTCCAGGTGGCCCGCCAGCACTTCCACCGCGGATCGGTTCACCACGGTGCCATCCTCTCGCCGACGGATCGGCAGGGTGAGCTGGCTGAGGCGGGCTTCTTGGCCTTCGGTGAGCCGAGCGAGGGCCAGGGCCGCCCGGCGATGATCCAGAGCAGCCGTAGCGGCCCGCCACTGCAGGAGGAGCCATTGCACCCGTGCCGCGCCTGGTCCGGGCCCATGGCGATCCAGCACGGCCAGAGCCCCATGGGGGGCACGGCAGGTGAGCAGCACCTCCGCATTGGCGAGCACCACGGGCAGGGGCTGGGGGGCGGGCCGCACCTCCAGGAGCCGCTCCCGCAACAGGCGCAGGCGCAGCGAGTTGTCTTCCTGGAGGATCTGGACGCAGGCCTGGTTCAGTTGATCAAGGTCGTCCAGCTTGAGGAGGGCGGCGAAGGCCTCCTCGCTCAGGGGAAGGGGCGGCCCGGAAGGAGCGGGGTCAACCGGCGCCGTTGGAGGCGGAACCAGGGGAGTGGGGCCACTAAGGCGCTGCGACTGGGGGACCTTGGCAGGCGCAGCCCGGGTCGCCGGAGTTGCCGGTTGGGTCCAGGCAGCGATGGGGAGAAGGGGCAACAGGGCCACCAAGCCCCCCATGGCGGATCTCACAAGCGCGGTCGCGGGGACGGAGAATGGCAGGGTGGCCACGAGCGAGGCTGCGCTCCGCCCAACCTATCGGCTGCTGCCATCCCGGCGGCCCTGCCCCTCCCCCTTTGTCCCGTTCCCATGGTGTCCAAGGTTCCTGCCCAGGCTTCTGAGGCTTTGCCCCTGGCACCGGCCCGGATTCTGGTGGTGGGCGGTGGCGCGAGGGAAAACGCCCTCGCCTGGGCTCTGGCCCGCAGCCAGGGGGTGGAGGAGGTGTGGGTGGCGCCAGGCAATGGGGGCACGGCGGAGGTGGAGGGCTGCAACCAGCTGGCGATCGCGGAAACCGATGGGGATGGTCTGCGGCAGGCCGCCCTCGCCCACCGGATCGAGCTGGTGGTGGTGGGTCCGGAGGCGCCACTGGCGGCGGGCCTGGCGGACGACTTGCGCGGAGCGGGCCTGGCGGTGTTTGGCCCCGGAGCCGAGGGGGCCCTGCTGGAGGCCAGCAAGCAATGGGCCAAGGACCTGATGGCAGAAGCCGGTGTGCCCACCGCAGGCCACTGGTGCGCCAGTAGCGAAAGGGAGGCCCTGGCGGTGCTGGAGCAGCAGGGCACCCCCCTGGTGGTGAAGGCTGATGGGCTGGCCGCCGGAAAGGGCGTCAGCGTGCCCGCCACCCTGGAGGAGTGCCGCCAGGCCATCCGGGAGGTGTTTGACGGGCGCTTCGGCGCGGCGGGAACCACAGTGGTGCTGGAGGAGCGGATCGAGGGGCCCGAGGTGTCGGTGTTTGCTCTCACCGATGGCGAGCAGGTGGTGCTTCTCCCCCCAGCTCAAGACCACAAGCGCATTGGCGAAGGCGATACGGGCCCCAACACGGGCGGCATGGGGGCCTATGCGCCCGCCCCCTTGCTGGATTGGGCAGGGCTGGAGGAGGCCCGCCGGCAGGTGATCGAACCCACCCTTGCGGCCCTGCGAGCCCGGGGCATCGCTTACCGGGGGGTGATCTATGCGGGCCTGATGCTCACTGCCAGTGGTCTGCAGGTGATCGAGTTCAACTGCCGCTTCGGCGATCCGGAATGCGAAACCCTCATGCCCCTGTTGGGACCAGAGCTCGCGGCGGTGTTGCTGGCCTGTGCCACGGGCCGGCTGGCGGCGGCCCCCCCTCTCACCATCCATCCAGGCTGCAGCGCCTGTGTGATCGCTGCGGCAGCGGGCTATCCGGGGCCGGTGCGCGGTGGCGATGCCCTGGTGGGTCGGCCGGAGCCCCACCCCCAGAGGCAACTGTTCCATGCGGGCACCCGCCGGCGGCCTGATGGGAGCTGTGAAACCAGCGGCGGCCGGGTGCTGGCGGTGGTGGCCCAGGCGGAGGATTTTGATGGGGCCTTCGCCCGGGCCTATGAGGGCCTGGCCCAGGTGCAGTTCGAAGGCATGCAGTTTCGGCGCGACATCGGCCACCAGGTGCGGAGGCAGGAGCCATGAGCAGCGAACGCACCTGGCAGGAGCGGCTGGCCCGCTGGTGGGCGGAATTCAGCCTGCAAACCAAGCTGCTCGCCGTGGCCACCCTGGTGGTGAGCCTGCTGATGACGGGCATCACCTTTTTTGCCCTCAATGGCATCCAGAAGGATGCCCGCATGAGCGATACGCGCTATGCGAGGGATCTGGGCCTGCTGCTGGCGGCCAACGTGAAACCCCTCGTGAGCCAGGGCACCCAGAAGGAGCTGGCGAGCGTGGCGGAGCGGTTCTGGCAGACCAGCCGCAGCCTGCGCTACATCGTGTTTGCCGATGAAGAAGGGGCGATCTATCTGGGGATCCCCATGGGTGCTGGGGGAGATGGCTCGGCCCCGGCCAATGAGCTGCTGAGCCGGCGCCTGGAGCTACCGGCCGATCTCTCCCAACGACCCGACAACCCCCTGATCCGCCAACATCTCACCCCCGATGGGCAGGTGACCGATGTGTTCGTGCCCTTGCTGGATGGCGACCGCTTTCTGGGGGTGGTCGCCCTGGGCATCAATCCGAACGAAACCCTCCTGGCCAGTGCCGCCCTCACCCGGGAGGTGACGGTGGCGGTGTTCATCTCGATCTGGGTGCTGGTGATTCTGGGCTCGGTGTTCAACGCCCTCACGATCACCCAGCCGGTGAAGGAGCTACTGCGGGGCGTTCGCTCGATTGCGGGCGGTAATTTCCAAACGCGCCTGGCCCTCCCCGTGGGGGGGGAGCTGGGGGAGCTGCTGGAAGGCTTCAACACCATGGCCTCCCAGCTGGAGGCCTACAACGAAGCCAACATTGAGGAGCTCACCGCCGCCCAGGTGAAACAGCAATCCCTCATTGCCACCATGGCCGATGGAGCGGTGCTGCTGGATGAGGAAGGGCGGATCGTGCTGGCCAACCCCACTTCCCGCCGGCTGTTTCGCTGGGAGGGGCGCAATCTGGAGGGCAACGAGCTGGAGAGTGAACTGCCGGAGCGGCTGGCGATGGAGCTCCACAGTCCCCTCACGTCCCTGATCATCGGCGAGAAGGAGTCGTCGGATTTGCGCTGCAGCGTGGGCGATCCAGCACGCACCCTTCGCATCGTGCTGCAGGCGGTGCGGGATGCCAGCGGTGAAAGCCTCAAGGGCATCGCCATGACCGTGCAAGACCTCACCCGGGAGGTGGAGCTCAACGCGGCCCAGAGCCGCTTTATCAGCAACGTGTCGCACGAGCTGCGCACGCCCCTCTTCAATATCAAGAGCTATGTGGAAACCCTTTACGATCTGGGCGACCAGCTGAGCGAGGAGCAAAAGAAGGAGTTTCTGGGCATTGCCAATGCGGAAACCGATCGTCTCACCCGGCTCGTCAATGACGTGCTGGATCTCTCCCGATTGGAATCGGATCGGGAGTGGCAGCTGGAACCGATGGAGGTGGAGGTGGCCATGGAGCAAACCCTGCGCACCTATCGCCTCAATGCCCAGGAGAAGGGCGTGAGCCTGGAGCTGGAAACCGAAATGCAGTTGCCCCGGGTGCGGGGCAACTGGGATCTGCTGTTGCAGGTGTTCGACAACCTGGTGGGCAACGGCCTGAAGTTCACCCCGCCCGGAGGCCAGCTCACCTTGAGGGCCTACCCCTGGCCCGATCACTGCGCCATTGATCCGAGCTCAGGGCCGGGTCAGGCCCCCAGCTGCCCCCTGAGCTCCCCCCTGCCAAAGGTGCGGATCGAGATTGCCGACACGGGATCAGGCATCAGCCAGGCGGATCAAATGCGCATTTTTGAACGCTTTTACCGGGTGGAAAATGCGGTGCACACGGAAGTGGGCACGGGGCTGGGCCTGTCCATCGTGCGCGGCATCCTGGAGAAGCACGGCTGCACCGTGAGGATGGTGAGCGAGCTGGGGGTGGGTACCACCTTTTGGTTTGACCTGGCTCTCGAGGATGCGGACAGCGATGAACTCAAGGTGCAGGCCGAACGGCGGCGCTACCAGGGGGAGCGGGTGCTGGTGGGGTGAGCCTCAGCTCACCCCTCCCGATTGAACAAGCGCTGAGGCTGCGAACCCAGGCACCGCTTGCTCCACCAGCCCAAGAGAAACACCACGGCCATGGCCAGGTAGCCCAGGGCCCAGGGAGCTCCCGTGCCCCAGCCGAGGTTGAAGACGGTGTCGGCAGCGGTGAAGCGCCAGGCGTGCAGCAGGCCCACCCAGGAGGAGGCGGCGGCCACCAAGGCGCAGAGGGCCGCGGCCAGGAAGCGCTGATCGATCACATACACCAGCATGGCGGCCAGGAGCATGGCGGCCACGATCTGGCCCTGCTCCAGGGCGAAGGCGCCGCCGGCCCAAACATCGGCTTGCAGGAGTTTGGGGATCAGGTCGGGGGAGAAAGGGGCGGTGGGGGTGCCGGCGCCCCCGGCCCGCAGGCCCGCCTTGAGGAGCATGGCGCCCCAGCCGGCCAGGCCAGGCATCAGGCCAAGGGCCACGGCGGGGGCATGCCGGGCGGGGGTGACCTGGAAGGCCTGGGCGGCGATCACCAGGGCGATGTAGAGCACGATCGCCATGCCCGCCTCGATGGGCACCAGCTGGCCCACCAAGCCAAAGAGCCCCAGCAGGCAGCCCAGGCCCATCACCAGGCCATTCAGCCAGGAGTAGCCCAGGCGGGCCCCCATGGCCTTCCAGCCCGGGTGGCCGATGTAAATGGTGGTGGGAAAGCAAGAGCCCAGCAGGGCCGCCACGGCAGTGCCAATGCCGTTGATCAGAAGAGAGGGCTTCTCGGGATAGCGATCGCCAGCAGCTTCGGCGCTTTCGAGGTTTTGCAAGGAGCCAAGCACGTTGAAAAGGCCCATGGGGATGGTGATCCCCAGCCAGGGCAGGAGCTGGGAGCGGGCCTCCCAGAGGGCACCGATCTGGGGCACGGGGAGGTGGAACCCCACGGAGGAGAGATTGCTCTGCCAGGTGGCGGCATCCACCTGGAGCACGCCCGTGCTCCAAGCGAGCAGGGTGCCCACGATCACCGCCAGCAGGCCGCCTGGGATGGGGAGGCGGATCTTGCCGTAGTAGGCCACCAGGATCACTGCCAGAACCGCCAAACCCACCACGGGCTGGGCATAGGTGCGCAGAAAGAAGCCCAGGGCGATGTAGCCCAGGGCGATGCCAGCCAAGGTGGCCAGCAGGGCGGCCCGGGGCAGCCAGCGGCGCAGGGCGGCGGCACAGAACGCACCGGCCGATTCGATCAGGCCCGAGCCCAGGCAGGCCATCAGGCCCGCCTGCCAGGAGAGGCGCACGGCCGCCTCAGGGCTGGCACCAGCCCCCAAGGCACTGAGCTTCACCGGCAGCATCACGAGAAACACATAGGCAAACAGGCTCACCGTGTTGATGCCGTAGGGCAGAGCGGTGCGACGGGAGCCGCCTTCCGCCCGATCCAGCCGATAGGCCTGAATGGCATAGGCCACGTTGCCCACCACCAGGCTGAGGCCCGTGGCGGGGAGGATCACCTTGAAGATGAGGTCGTCTGGATAACCGAGCACCCCCCTGCAGAGGGCAATGATCAGCAGGATTTGGATCAGGTTGTCGAGGCCGAGGCCGAGGAAGCCATCGAGATCGCCGCGCACCCACCAGCGGGGAGGGTTGGCTGGCGTTGGGGCGGGGGCGCCGCCGGGGGAGGGGTAGGAGAGGGTCATGGCAAGAAAGCCTGCCAGGCTGAGGGGGCGCCATGTGTGGCGCGCTGAACCCACACCGCGGGATCAAGATGTGGTGCAGCCTGGCTCAGGTCGGTTTCAAGGGCCAGCGATGAGCTGCTGCTGCTCCGCCAACAGCACTGGCCCCACGTCGTGGAGGCGGGGTGGATCAATCCCCACCTGGCGTAACAGGGCCTTGGTTGCCAACTCCACCAGCTCCTGGGCCTCACGCACCAGTTCGCTCCATCCCTGCCGTGCCGCCAGCAGCTCCAACACCACACACCTCCTGAGCATGGCGCACCTGGGGCGTGAGCCGGTACTCGGATAGCGCTGAGCAACTCTCGCGCAGGGTGCTGCTTGAGATTCCGTTACATGTTCTGCGTCTGAAGCAGTTATTTGCACATATTTTTACCTGTTTGACCATGCAAAGAGCGCAAGAGGAATGCAAGCACGAAAGGATGGGCAAATGAGCGCATTCATGAGAATCAGGCATTGATGAGCTCGGCTATGTTCCCAATGGATGGCTTGTTCTCAAGCCCCACAATGGATTCTTCATTCTTTAATTATGTCTCAAACGAAAACAGGGGCGAGTCGCTTCCAAGGGCGCCTCTTCAAATCCGCTGCAACCTCGGCTCTGGCGCTCTCAGCTCTGGCTGGGGGTGTGATGTTGTCTGGCGGGGAGGGCAAGGCAGCATCCTTTTGTACGAGCAACGGTCCCGACGGGAACATGATTCCAGGGCCAGCTTCTTGCACTGTGGAGGATCCCAATCTTGGATTTCCTCCAAAAGTGCAGCAGACTACAGCTACTATTTTGCCCTACCCTCCTAGCAATCCGATTCCCCCACTCCCGCCAGGCACCAACGTCAATTATGAGTTGACATCGTTGTTTTACCCACTGGCTCAAACCCAAATCGATACAGACTTCAACGCCCCTTATGCAGGTGGTCTACTTGTGGGCCCTACATATACAGTCCAGGGGTTGAACGGCACTAAGATTGATGGGATTGACTTATCTGCAGCCGGTATTGGTGCTTTTACAGTTAAGAAGGAAGTTTTCAGTGACTCAACTCTCACCACTAAAATTGCT